>JAHHGS010000088.1 GCA_019359715.1 Aphanocapsa sp. GSE-SYN-MK-11-07L
GTCGCACCCCACACAGCCGCTTAAATGCTGCGGGGTTGAGGTCTTTAACATCGTTGTAGGTCATGAACAAATCCTCCTTTGACCTACTTTCTCCTTAATACAAATACTTTCGCAAGAGGTCTAATCTCTTCGGTCGGACTTAACCCTGCTTTTTCTCGAATTATGGTAGCTGAGTAATCTCGGATATCTCCAATGAGTGCTATGTCTGGACGAATTGTTTTTCGGGCTGCTGGGTCAACCTCGCAGGCAAGAAGCACCTTGATTCCTTCCCTCTCTAGCCCTAGGTCTAAACCCATGCAGCCAGAAAAAAAGCTTAAAGCTTTGAGGTTTGGCTTACTAAAAGACCTTCTTGCATGGTCAGGGACAGGTACACTAACATCTTCTCCCTTCCAGCGATACTCGTTTACGGATTCCGATGCAACAATCCAGCGACTGCTAATCCTCTCTCCAATGATTTCACCGTATCGGAGTAGTTTGCGAACATATTGCTCTGAACAATTCAATATTTCAGAGGTTTCTTTGACAGAGATGTATTGCTCAGGCACGATTTCGGACACGAAACTAAAATTAGGTACCCAGTAATAGTTAGCGGAGGATAGTATGTGCAAGCTTTTTCACAAATGTTCTTATGCTGTGGTTTTGCTCAGAAGCATCTCCTAACTGCGTTCTAAGCGACGGCTGAGTTGCGACATTGTGAAACAGAATATCCAGTAGAGCAGACCAATAAACACGTAGGCTTCGGCATAGCGACCAAAAAACTGCGGTTGGGCCAAGATGGAGCGCGTCATGCCCGTTAGTTCTAAGAGGGCAAATAGAGAGAGCAGTGACGTGTCTTTGAACAAAGAAATGAACTGACCGACGATCGCTGGTGTCACCGTGCGGAGAGCTTGCGGTAGCACAACAAGCGCTAAGGTGAGAGGTACATTCAAGCCCAGCGCTTTGGCAGCTTCAACCTGCCCTTTTGGAATCGATTGCAGCCCGCCGCGCACATTTTCGGCCAGGTAAGCAGCGTTGAATAAAACTAGCCCGGCGATCGCCCGCAGCAGCCGATCTAAACGCCATTCCCCTGGTAGCACTAGCGGCAGCATCACCTGAGCCATGAATAAAATTCCAATTAGGGGCAAGCCGCGCATAATTTCGATGTAAGCCGTCGCAAAGCCGCGCAGAATCGGCAGCTCACTCTTGCGCCCCAAGGCCAGCAGCACCCCCAACGGAAAGGCCAAAAAGATACTGACTGAAGCCAGCAGCAAGGTCAACAGCAACCCATTCCAAAGGTTGTTATTGACTATCGGCAATCCCAGCCCACCCCCAATCAGCCAAAGTACGAGTAAAAATGAGACGGGCAGCAGGTAGAGGGTCAGGGTAAACACGCTGATCGGTTTCTGTTTAGCTTTTATCCCGTACCAAGTTAGCCCACCGCCAAGGCCCAAAATTAGGGCTAAAACAACCCACAGCCGCCAATACTGCTGGGGCGGGTAGCGCCCCACCAACAAGCGAGAGAAATTTTGCTGCACGATCGCCCACTCAGCCTTAACGAATAGCCAATCCAAAACCTGCCAGCCCGCATACAAGACCACCCACAAGCAAACTAGGGTGAACAGGCTGCTCAGCCAAGAATCAAACAGATTGCGCTTTAACCAGTGCCAGACGGTTGAAGTTGAGGCTAACTCAGGCGGTTTGGAAGTCATGGGTTAGCGCTCCACCAGTTGGACACTGCGATTGTAGAAGTTGAGCAACAGAGAAATCACCAGACTGATCAGCAGATAGCTGCTCATAATCAAAATCATCACTTCTACCGCTCGCCCGGTTTGGTTATAAGTTGTAGAGGCAATCGCATACAGATCGGGATAGCCGACCGCGAGCGCCAAGCTAGAATTTTTGGCCAAGTTGAGATACTGGTTGCCCAAGGGCGGCACAATCGACCGCAGCGCTTGGGGCAAAATTACTAACCAGAGGACAAGGGCTGGTTTTAAACCCAGCGATCGAGCTGCTTCCGACTGTCCCCTGGGCACAGACTGAATGCCAGCCCGAACAATTTCGGCAATGAACGTGCCGGTGTAAAACGTTAGCCCCAACAGCAGGGCCGAAAACTCTGGCGAAAGTTGCAGCCCCCCCGGCAGCGTAATTCCAGCATTACTGATCGAAATTCCGGCTAAATTAATCTCACCCTCTTTGGGCAAACTCAAGAAAACCGCAAAGTACCAAAAGAACAATTGCAGCAGTAATGGCGTATTCCGCAGTATTTCAACATAAACCATGGCCAGTTGCCGCAGCAGCCAGTTTCGCGATAGGCGGGCAATTCCGGCTGCCAGACCGACCGCAGTGGCTAGCCCGATGCCAAACACAATTACTCGCAGCGAGTTGACTAAGCCGACAAACAGGGCCCGCCAATAGCTGTAGGTGGGCTGATAGGCGATCGGGGTTTCGCCAATCCCAAATCCGGCTTGAAACTTGAGAAAGTCAAACCCTGGTTCTAGACCTAACCGCTGCAAATTACGGGTGAGATTGCTCCAGAGCAAGAACAAAATTAGCCCCACCACTGCCACAGCCAATCCCTGCCCTGCCCACTGCCAGAACCGAGCATCCCGCCAGAGGGCAACTCTAGAAGTTGAAGGTGTAGATCTAGCCGATCTAGACGTCATCTTGGGCAACTCCAGTTAAAACTCAACTATCGCACCTCTTTTGATCGGTTCGGTATAGAAGCAACGTTACCTGATTTGGATTGCCCCTCTGGCTTGTCTGCCTTTTCCGCTTCTGCTTTCTAAATCTCTAAATGCAGTATCGGCAACAATGTTTTACCATGCTACGGTTTAGGATTAAAACGCTGCCTACCCGTCCTTCTTTAATTCGTAGTCTTCCTATGCCTCGCCGTAACGATCTCAACAAAATTCTCTTGATTGGTTCTGGCCCGATCGTGATTGGGCAGGCCTGCGAGTTTGACTATTCTGGCACTCAAGCTTGTAAAGCCCTGCGGGACGAAGGTTACGAGGTGGTGTTAGTCAACTCTAACCCGGCCACGATCATGACCGACCCTGGCACTGCCGATCGCACGTATATTGAACCGCTGACACCGGAACTGGTCGAAAAGATCATTGCCAGAGAGCGCCCAGATGCTCTGTTGCCGACGATGGGTGGACAAACAGCCCTCAACCTGGCCGTGACGTTGGCTAAAACGGGCGTGCTGGAAAAATATGGAGTAGAGCTGATTGGGGCCAAGCTACCGGCGATCGAAATGGCCGAAGACCGCAAGCTGTTCAAGCAGGCCATGGAGCGGATTGGAGTCGGGGTTTGCCCGTCTGGCTTAGCTGAAACAATGGCCGAGTCAAAGGCGATCGCTCAGCAAATTGGCAGTTACCCAATTATCATTCGGCCTGCCTTTACGATGGGCGGCTCTGGCGGCGGCATTGCCTACAACCAAGAAGAATTTGAAGAAATTGCCCAATCCGGCTTAGATGCCAGCCCCGTCTCGCAGATTTTGATTGAGCAATCGCTGATTGGCTGGAAGGAGTACGAGCTAGAGGTGATGCGGGATTTGGCAGATAACGTGGTAATTATCTGCTCAATTGAAAACCTTGACCCGATGGGCATTCATACGGGGGACTCGATCACCGTTGCCCCAGCCCAAACCCTGACCGACAAAGAATATCAGCGGCTGCGGGATGCCGCAATCAAAATCATCCGTGAAATTGGCGTGGAAACAGGTGGCTCAAATATTCAATTTGCCGTCAATCCCGACACCGGCGACATGATCGTGATTGAAATGAATCCGAGAGTTTCTCGTTCGTCGGCCCTGGCCTCGAAGGCCACCGGCTTCCCGATCGCCAAGTTTGCGGCCAAGCTTGCGGTCGGTTACACCCTAGATGAAATTCCGAACGACATTACCAAAAAAACACCGGCCAGCTTTGAGCCGACGATTGATTATGTCGTGACCAAAATTCCCCGCTTTGCCTTTGAGAAGTTTCCAGGGTCTTCGCCCGTGCTGACCACCCAAATGAAATCGGTTGGGGAAGCAATGGCGATTGGGCGCACCTTCCAGGAGTCGTTTCAGAAGGCGCTGAGATCGCTGGAAACGGGTCGGGCCGGCTGGGGCTGCGACAAAGCCGAAAAATTGCCCAGCCTAGAGCAAATTCGAGCCGGACTGCGCACCCCCAACCCAGAGCGGATTTTCACGGTGCGGCACGCCTTCTTAATGGGAATGACGATTGAAGAAGTTTACGAGCTAACCGCCATTGACCCCTGGTTCCTGCGCCACATGCGCGACCTGCTGGAAACCGAAAAATACCTGAAGCGCAAGTCCCTCAGCCAACTGACGGTGGGAGATTTCTGGGCAGTTAAGCAGCAGGGATTTAGCGATCGCCAAATTGCCTTTGCTACCAAATCGACCGAAGATGAAGTGCGAGCCTATCGCAAGCAGCTCGGCGTGATCCCGGTTTACAAGACGGTTGATACCTGCGCGGCTGAGTTTGAAGCCTTTACGCCCTACTATTATTCCGCCTACGAGATTCCCAGTCAGCAAATTACCCTGCAAGACTCGGAATCAGTGACCGTCGTCGCGCCAGAATCAGAAATTTTGCCCTCAGAGCGCCGGAAAGTAATGATTTTGGGTTCCGGGCCCAACCGAATTGGGCAGGGAATTGAATTTGACTACTGCTGCTGCCATGCTTCCTATGCTCTGCGGGCAGATGGGTTTGAGACAATCATGGTTAACTCCAACCCAGAAACCGTCTCGACCGACTATGACACCAGCGATCGGCTCTACTTTGAACCCCTGACCAAAGAAGATGTAATCAACATTTTGGAAGCTGAAAATCCAGACGGGATCATTATTCAGTTTGGCGGGCAAACTCCGCTCAAGTTGGCGGTGCCGCTGCAAGAGTACCTCAACCACCCAGCGACTGGCGTCACCAGTAAAATTTGGGGCACTTCCCCTGACTCGATTGATATTGCCGAAGACCGAGAACGATTTGAAGACATTCTGCGCGAACTCGACATTGACCGCCCTCCCAACGGCATGGCCCGTAGCTACGATGAAGCCCTCACAGTCGCCCGCCGGATTAACTACCCAGTCATGGTGCGCCCCAGCTACGTGTTAGGGGGTCGGGGGATGGAAACGGTCTACTCAGATGCCGAGCTAGAGCGCTACATGACCTATGGAATTCAGGTTGAACCCGACCACCCAATTCTGATCGACAAGTTTCTCGAAAATGCGATTGAGGTGGATGTGGATGCGATCGCTGATGCAACCGGTCAAGTGGTGATTGGTGGGATCATGGAGCACATTGAGCAAGCCGGGATTCACTCCGGCGATTCGGCCTGCACTTTACCTTCGATCTCGTTGTCTGCGCCTGTCTTAGAGAAAGTCCGGGCCTGGTCGATCGCCCTGGCCAAGCGGCTGCATGTTTTGGGTTTAATGAACCTGCAATTAGCGGTTCAAGGTGATCAGGTCTACATTTTAGAAGCCAACCCGCGCGCCTCGCGGACGGTGCCCTTTGTCTCGAAGGCGATCGGGGTTCCCTTGGCCCAAATTGCCGCTCGAATTATGTCTGGGCGCACTCTAGCTGAATTGAAGTTCACTGAAGAGAAAGTGCCCAGCTACGTCTCGGTCAAAGAAGCCGTGCTGCCGTTTGATAAGTTTGCCGGCACCGATACGCTGCTCGGCCCAGAAATGCGATCGACGGGGGAAGCAATGGGGGTCGATCAAGATTTTGGGCGGGCCTTTGCCAAGTCGCAGCTCTCGGCCAACCAGCGCTTGCCCCTGAGTGGGACAGTGTTTGTGTCGATGAGCGATCGCGATAAAGCTCCCGTTGTGCCAGTGGTCAAAGACTTGATGGCAATGGGCTTTCAGGTGATTGCTACCGAGGGAACTCGCCGCGTGTTGCAAGAGCACGGGCTAGCCGATGTCGAACTGGTGCTGAAACTGCATGAGGGTCGTCCCCATGTCCTGGATGCGATTAAAAACCAGAAGGTACAACTGATCTTGAACACGCCTTCAGGCGAGGAAGCGCAAGTTGATGGGCGCCTAATTCGTCGATCGGCCCTGATGTACAAAATTCCAATTATCACCACGCTGGCTGGGGCAAAAGCCACGGCGGCAGCGATTCGGGCCCTGCAATCAGCTCCGCTGGCGGTCAAATCAATTCAGGAATATCATCTTGCCCAGCCGCCCGTTAACATTAGTAAATAGAGTGAAACTTGTGAGTCACCAGCCAGTTGCTTATCTTCTCGACTAACCAAAGTCTAGAACGTACCAATAGATTGAATTTAAGCTGTTTTTCCGTCAGCACTTCTAGCCTTGGCTCCTCAGCCCAGAAGGATGAATATCTTAAGCAATCTTTAAAAAAGTCAGAATTGGTCACCGAATAATGAGAAGAACCAGCTTAGGAATGTTACAATTGTTTACATAGTGTTATCGAATTGCTTTGAACTGACTAGTCTGGTCACAAAATTGAACGAGATTGAATTTTACTCTTCCTATTCGGCCATGCTGTCGCCGGCCGGCCCACATTCCCTTAACTTTGCGTTTTGCTTCCCATTAGGACTGCGGGGCTAAATTATGAAAACTGCCGAGACTTCTAAAGATTTAGTGCGTGCCTATCTGCGTGAGATTGGGCGTGTGCCTCTGCTGACCCATGAGCAGGAAATCCTCTATGGCAAGCAGGTGCAGCAGTTAGCGATGCTCAACCAGGTTCGAGAACATCTGACTGAGCAACTAGGGCACGAACCAACTGAAGCTGAGTGGGCGATCGCTGCTCAGGTCGAAGTTGCCAACCTGCAAGCCACTTTAGCTAAGGGCGAAGTCGCCAAGCGCAAGATGGTTGAAGCCAACCTGCGGCTGGTGGTTTCAGTCGCCAAGAAATACATTAAGCGCAATGTTGACCTGCTGGATTTGATTCAAGAAGGCACAATCGGCATGCAGCGCGGGGTAGAAAAGTTTGACCCGACCAAGGGCTATCGGTTTTCTACCTACGCCTATTGGTGGATTCGGCAAGCAATCACGCGGGCGATCGCCGAAAAGGGCCGCACCATCCGACTGCCAATTCACATTACTGAAAAGCTGAACAAAATTAAAAAAGCTCAGCGATCGCTCTCCCAGCAGTACGGGCGGGCTGCCACCATGAGCGAATTGGCTGATGAGCTAGAACTCACACCCAAGCAAGTGCGGGAATATTTAGAACGCTCTCGGCAACCCTTGTCGCTGGATGTGCGGGTGGGTGACAACCAAGACACTGAGCTGGGCGAACTATTAGAAGACACCGCCGCTTCTCCCGATGATTTTACGGCTCAAGCTTCCCTGCGGGCAGACTTGGAGCGCCTGATGGCAGACCTGACTCCCCAACAGCGGCAGGTGCTAGCCCTCCGGTTTGGGCTAGAGGATGGTCAACCGATGACGCTAGCCAAGGTGGGCGATCACCTGAGTATCAGTCGAGAACGGGTGCGTCAAATTGAGCGGGAAGCCCTTGGCAAACTCCGCAAACGCAAAAGCGACATTCACGAGTACCTGGCCAGTTAATCAATAAACCCCATTAGTTCAAATGGGTTGTCAATGTCATTCGAGCCGATCGGACGATGATTGGGTAGTTCAGGACATTCCTCTAGCAGAATTGGGCTAGGCGCAATTGGCCGATCGCCGGAGACTGTAAATGTTTCCCAATCTACCAGTTCACTGCTAAAGAGCGGGCGATTATGGGGTAGCATGACGTTTTCGATTTGCTTCAGCGAGCTGGCTCCAACTGGGCGACCATACATAATTGAACTCCAAGTTACAACTTCTGCTGGAGCATCAAAGATTGGCCGATCGTCCGGTAAGTCAGCCAGCCGATAGGATTCAGTATCGGCAAAAATCGGTCGATGCTCTGGCAAATCGGCAAACCGATAGGGCTGGATACTGGACTCAAGATCACAGCTTGGAGGTTCAGGTAAATCGGCACTGTTCATTGGATCACACCTTAATTGCGAGAGTCCTGCAATGGTTCTGTTTGAAGATTATATCAATCCCCAATTGATCCAGAGCAGTCTTTCTAACAGCGCAACCTGCTAAGGATTACAGTAGGCACACTCTGCCGGACTGGCCTTTTCTTTGCCCTCCGGAAAGTCGATCGTTTGGCGATGCCCACATTTTTGACAGCCATACACCTGCGATCGCACCTCAGCCGTCGGCAAGCCACACCACTCACAGGGGAGACCTGGTACGGTTTCGATTAGATCAAAGCCTGGCGACTCACAGCGCGGACAAAGACGCAGCAGCTTTGCGATTAAATCTTGGGTGGCTTGGGCGATCGCCTGCATCCGGGTTGGATTGTAAAGCGCCCGCATGTCGGTTTCGAGCTGGGCCTTGCCGGTGATAGCCAAGGCGTGCTGAACTGCTTTTTCTAAAGCGGCTGGACTGGTAATCCCCTTAAAAATCTCGGCTTCGGAGGGTGCTTCCGGGCGAGTGATTACGACCAGACCGTGTTGCGGAAAGCCGACTTGCTGGGCAAAGGCTTGGGCGGCTGGCAAGTTAGTGACAACTTTATGACTGTAATTGGTTTCGGGGGTGAGGACTTGTCCGATCACCTCCAACTCATGCTGGCGATCAATCAGCACCACCAATTCGCGATCGCAGGACAGGTAAGGAAAAGCAGGGTGGGGGCCAAAGCTACCTTCGCTTGCCAACGCCAAGGTTTGGCCCGTTAGCTCCATCGCCGTTTCGGCTTTTCGCCGCGCTGCTTCTAGCTGATTGCCAGCCCGATCAATGTCTCGTGTAAACGTACCAAAAGCATCGGTGTTAAAGTTGGTGGGCACTTGCACGGTTACGCCCAAGGCGGGTTCAATCAGGGGCGCGATCGCCTTTTCTTTTTCGTGCATGGTCGCCAAGACTGCTACTCGCCCGGCAAATCGCTGCGATGGGTGGGTCATTAATCTATTAGAAGAAAAATATGTCAGTCACCACTGTAACTAAGGCAGCCAAGGTAGCTGTGGCTGTCACCGTCTCTGCCGGACATTTTTTGCTTGTAAATTGGCCGAGTAAGAATGAAATCATTGCAAACACGCAGATCCCATTGAGGGCGTCTGCCCAGGAAACTCTCAAAGCTGGATGATCAACATTTAGATATCGGGTGGATTGGTTAAAGACAATGCTCCAATTCCAGGCGATCGACGTCAGTGCAGTCGCAATTGCAGTCATAATCTGAGAGCTGCGAGAAATGTGAATCTTAATCAGCCTGATCAAGCCATAGACAATTAGACCATTCAGAATCGACCAGAAGACAACATAGGGCGTGATGTAAAAAATCGGAGTTGTAAAAAAATTAACCATAAATCTTAGTTTAAGAAACTTACCCAAGCATTCCCAGAACAGGTTGAGCCATTTCTACCCTTGCCCGAAACTCGCGATCGCCAAAATTGGATCTTGAGGCAACGGGTTGATTTGCCCAAAATAGAATAGAAATGTTGAACTCTTAGTTTAGGGTGCCCAGAAAGAATCTTTGCTCAACAATCTTTTGCCCTTAGCCTCCGCCAGTTGCTTTATGGTCGGCTTTCCAGAATTTATGCCAAGGTTTACTCATCAAGCATTTCGGGGCAATCCCAGCTTGATCAGAAGGCTTCATTAGTTTTCTGGATTTAAATTCTCGGTGAGCAGAGATGTTCTTAATCCTGATCTGAGGTCACAGATTCAGGAATTTTGAGTGTTTCCTCAACAATCAAGGGTGGAACCTCAGCCAAGCCCTCACCTAGCTGAGATGGCTGGTTGATCGGGACAGCATCTGTCACATCTGCTGCCGGCTCCCGCTTCGAGAAACCCCAGAGAAAGCAAATCATAATTGCCGAAATCATCAGCCACTCTGGTGGCACAAGTTGAGAATCAAACACCTTCAGTAACAGCCGCAGCCCGACCAGGGTAACCGTTGCATAGCCAGCATCCTGGAGATGAGTAAATTCTTTTAACCACTGGATGAACAGCCCGGCCAAAAACCGGAGGGCAATAATCCCCAAAACGCCCCCAGTTAGAACCAGCCAGCGTTCTTCAGAAACGGCGATCGCCGTTGTTACGCTGTCGAGAGAAAATGCCAGGTCGGTAAAGGCGAGCAGGGGAATAATCTGCCATAAAGACGTATAGTCTGGCCCGTGGTGATGATGCTCTGCGTCTTCTTTAAAGCTGAAGTACTGGGCCGACAGCCAAAGCAGGTATGCTGCCCCGGCCAACTCAAACTGCCAGAACTTAATCACCCATGTCGCGGTAAAAATCAGCCCGACCCGCAGCACAAACGCAGCCACCAAACCTAAATTCAGAGCTTGCTTCTGGAGTTTAGGATTTTCAATCCCTTGGACTAGGGAAGCCAGGGCGATCGCGTTATCAGCAGATAGGATCGACTCTAGGGCGACTAAGATTCCCAGCGTCAGCAGGGTATCTATACTGATCGCGGGAAGTACCTCTAAAACTCGATCTAACATTCAATTTTGTCAGGGGCAGCGAAAGTGTAAACAGGCAAAACAGAGTCCTCAAGGGAAATTCTCTTTATCCACCGTAACCTTAAACGATTTATTTTGGGGGAAGTTATCCCTGCAAGGGTTGAAGCTAATTGTATATATATGGTTGGGCTTCACCCGCAGGATAGGGATGGGGCAGCGACATCATCGGGTTGGCTACTTGACGAACGCCCGCGATCGCCTGCACTGACGGCGCATCTTGATGCCAAAATCAACCGTCAAACCTACATTCCAGCTTGTTTGATCCCCCCAAGCATGGCAAATCAGGCAGATTTAGTTTTAATCAGAAATTACTAATTAAAAACATAAGTTGCAGTTGCTTAATGGCTAGCGATCGCGGATGCTGAATTCTTTGATATTGCGGGCAATTGCGTAAAGAATTATGCGGCAAGTCAAGATCAATTCAAGCCTCGAATATATTGAAATTATCCAAGAGAATATGTGGTAACAGAAAAAGCATTTTCAAGGAGAATCTGATGAAAATTGTGCACATTGTCCAGTCTATGATTGACTTTGTTTCTGATGCTGTGAGTCGAATTTTTGCCCCCAATCATGATCACTATCCAGCCACAGGCATGGTTCCGTTTGCGGGAGAGGTTTCCAAACATTCTCACTAAAATTGGTTGCCAAGATTTTTCGGCAAATATTAAATTAATCTTCAGCTACACCAATTGAATTAAAAAATTGGCTGTCCTCAATCTGTCAATAATTTTAAGTCGCCTCAGCAATGCTGAGGCGACTTAGAATTTTAAAGTCACTAGTTTGCAACATCGGCGCTTTTTGCTATGGCTCAGGGAGCTTTTTGGTCACTACTGCTAATTTTCTTTGTCATCTTGGCTGGGTTAGGCTGGGTGGAATATCAAAAAATTGAAGCCTATCGGCTCTGGGCCAGCCAGTTTGATCAAGCCAAGTACGATATTTATGCCATGTTGGGCTTGAAAGGCGACCAATTGGTTTGGGCCAAACCAACTCGCCGGGGCCCAACGGAGGTGAATCAGGTTTCTCTACAGCAGGTGGCTGCTGTTCATCTTTATGTTGATAATCAGCTCGTTACGTCTGAAAATTTACCCAAACGCGGCAAAAATATTAATTTGAGCCTTCAGCTTCGCAGTCTGGGTTCAGACTCGCCGCAAGTTTTACAAATTCCATTCACAGAAGTTGCCCTAGCAGACCGCTGGCTGAGTTTTTTGCAGGCAAATTTGGTCAGTTGACGTTAGTCTAGTCTCAGCGCAGACTATTAAGAAAAGCCGATCTAAAAAAGACCGCAATTTAATATTTTTATCCCTGCTTACCTGCCGGACTGGATCAACCATGCAGTGCCCATTTTGTCAGCATACCGATAGTCGAGTGCTGGAATCTCGTTCAGCCGAAGCAGGGCGCAGCATTCGGCGGCGGCGAGAGTGTTTGAAGTGCGATCGCCGATTTACGACCTACGAAAGAATTGAGTTTGTCCCGATTACTGTGATTAAGCGCGATGGCCAGCGCGAGTCTTTTGATCGATCTAAGCTCCTGCGAGGCATTATTACCGCCTGTGGTAAAACCGGCATTTCTACGCTCAAACTGGAAGCTCTCGTCGATGAAATTGAAGCTGAATTGCAGCAGCGAGCCGTCCGCGAAGTCACCAGTACGGAAATTGGCGAAGCTGTTCTGAAAAATCTTCAAGACTTGAGTGAAGTCGCTTATGTCCGTTTTGCTTCGGTTTACCGCCAATTTCAGGGCGTACGCGATTTTGTAGATGAACTCAATCACCTGCAAGACCTGGGTGGAGCAGGGCGGGGCAGTTCACCGCTGGCAGAGGACGCTTCGATTTTGATCAGAAGCTAAACCGCTGGTTAAAGGGCAAAAGCTCAGTCCATTCGCGGCGATCGCAATTGGCAGGTGTACCACCATCACGCTATGATGGAAAGTCCAGCCTCAAGCTTGCTGACAGTTCGCTGCGCTGCGAGGTTAGCCTTCTAGCCCTCCCGTTCTAACCCAACGAGAGCGGATGTCTGTACTAGTAGCAATTGATGATGGAGTAACTTTCCAGGAAAAATTTAGCATGGTCAATCAGGAACTCAAAGCACCAGATATTGGTTTTACCCACGCAGATTTTGCGGCTCTCCTTGACAAATACGACTATCACTTTAATCCGGGTGATGTTGTGGCAGGGACAGTGTTCAGCATTGAACCCAAAGGTGCTCTGATTGACATCGGTGCCAAAACGGCGGCCTACATTCCAATTCAGGAGATGTCAATCAACCGGATTGATGCGCCGGAAGAAGTCCTGCACTCCAACGAAACCCGCGAATTTTTTATTCTGGCTGACGAAAACGAAGAAGGGCAACTGACCCTCTCAATTCGCCGGATTGAATATATGCGGGCTTGGGAACGGGTGCGCCAACTGCAAGCCGAAGATGCCACCGTGCGATCGGCGGTGTTTGCTACCAACCGAGGCGGTGCGTTGGTCAGAATTGAAGGGCTACGCGGGTTCATTCCCGGTTCTCACATCAGCACCAGAGCCACTAAAGAAGACCTTGTGGGCGAAGAACTGCCGCTCAAGTTCTTGGAAGTCGATGAAGAACGCAATCGGCTTGTCTTGAGTCATCGCCGCGCTTTGGTTGAGCGGAAGATGAACAAGCTGGAAGTGGGCGAAGTCGTGATTGGGGCTGTCCGTGGTATCAAGCCTTACGGTGCCTTTATTGACATCGGCGGCGTGAGCGGGCTGCTTCACATCTCAGAAATTTCTCACGATCACATTGATACTCCGCACAGCGTCTTTAACGTCAATGACGAGGTGAAGGTGATGATCATTGACCTGGATGCCGAGCGGGGACGAATTTCGCTCTCGACCAAGCAGCTTGAGCCAGAGCCAGGCGACATGGTCAAAAATCCGCAGGTTGTCTACGACAAAGCTGAAGAAATGGCCGCCAAGTATCGAGAAGAGATGCTGGCTAAGCGTTTAGGCACAGCTACGGCTGAAGTTGAACCTGAACTAGAGGAAGAAATTCCTGCTGCTTCTGAAGACGACGAGGAGTAAGCTATTTCTGCCCTACCCCGCTTAATTTTGACGCTGGGAGATCCAGCCGGAATTGGCCCAGAGGTAGTGCTGAAGGCACTGGCAGATCCAACCGTTATTCAAGGCTGTCAAGTAGCGGTTCTTGCTGACGCTGGTTTGCTTCGGAAAACCTATCAACGGCTACAGGGGTGCCAGCAACTCTTGGCTAACCCGGTTGACCTGGAATTAATCCAGGCAACCGGGTTTTTTAATCAAGATTTTCAACTTGGCCAGCCCAGTGCTGCCACAGGGCAAGCCAGCTTTGCGGATTTACAGCAGGCGATCGCCCTCACCCTGTCTCGGCAATTTGACGGGATTGTGACCGGGCCGATCGCTAAATCCGCCTGGAAGCAAGCGGGGCATCTTTATCCGGGACAAACTGAGTTGCTGGCCGAAAAGGCTGGCCTAGAGAGATTTGGGATGCTATTTGTGGCTGAATCTCCCCATACGGGCTGGATGCTGCGGACGCTGCTGGCCACCACCCATATTCCCTTACATCAGGTGGCTACCACCCTTACCCCAGCCCTGATGAGCCAAAAGCTAAAGCTACTGGTTGACTCGCTCCGATTTGATTTTGGTTTGGATCAGCCCCGAATTGCGATCGCCGGTTTAAACCCCCACAGCGGCGAACAAGGGCAACTAGGGACAGAAGAACAAACCTGGCTGATTCCGTGGCTGAAAGAGCAGCGATCTCGTTACCCTAATCTCACCCTGATTGGCCCGGTTCCCCCGGATACGCTTTGGGTACAACCTGGCCAAGCTTGGTTTGGCGGCAGCGGGAGCGCAGCCAAACCGCCTGCCGATGCTTACCTTGCCCTTTACCACGACCAAGGCTTAATTCCAGTTAAACTAATGGGCTTTGACCGGGCGGTGAATACCACGATTGGCTTACCGTTTGTCCGCACTTCCCCCGATCATGGGACTGCCTTTGATATTGCTGGTCAGGGGATTGCCAATCCGACTAGCATGAAAGCAGCGATCCGTTTAGCAGCAACCCTAGTGCGGCAGCGCGCCCTCGCCTGTTGATGAGTAAATTTGTCGATCAGGAAGTGAATGAAATGAAATCAATTGCCGGCTCTAAGTCACCTGCGTTGGTGCAGCTCTTGGAATGGATTTTTAATCCGCTGGGCTACCTGCAAACCAACCATCAGAAGTTTGGTGACTGCTTCCAAATGCATTTCACAGGCTTTCCTCCGTTTGTGATGGTCAGTCACCCAGAGATGATTGAGCAAATCTTTACTGCCCCCGCCAGTCAGTTTGATGTCGGCAACAGCAACTTCCTGCTTTTGCCCACGCTGGGAGAAAATTCGCTGCTGTTGCTTGATGGCGATCGCCATCAGCGCCAACGCCAGTTGCTGATGCCACCCTTCCACGGCGAACGAATGCGGGCCTATGGGCAATTGATTTGCCAAATTACTGAGCAGGTGATTGACCAATGGCAACTCGATCAACCCTTTACCCTGCGAGATTCCATGCAGGAAATTTCCCTACAGCTAATCATCGAAGCTGTGTTTGGGGTGAGAGAGGGCGATCGGGTTGTGCAGCTAAAACGCCTGCTGCAAGAGCTAATCGAAGCAATGACCTCTGTCTCCGGGACAGTGGCGATGTTTTTTTCCAGTTTGCAGCTAGACTTGGGCGATTGGAGTCCCTCTGGCAAGTTACTGCGGCGACGCGCCCAGATCGATCAGCTGATCTTTGCTGAAATTGCCGAGCGACGGCAAACCCCGAATCCAGATCGGACAGATATTCTTAACTTGATGATGCTGGCTGTAGATGAAGCAGGACAGCCGATGACGGATCAAGAGTTGCGAGATGAGTTGATGACGTTGCTGATCGCAGGTCATGAAACTACTGCGACTGCGCTCACCTGGTCTATCTACTGGATTCATCGTCTGCCAGCGGTGAAAGATAAACTGCTGCAAGAATTAGCTAGCTTGCCAGATCACCCTGATCCAAGCAGCATTGCTAAATTGTCCTACTTGAGCGCAGTTTGTTCCGAAACGCTGCGAATTTATCCGATCGCCCTCATGACCCAACTCCGCACCGTCAAAGCCCCCTTTCAGTGTGGCAATCATTTGTTCCCACCAGGGACAATCCTGGCAGGTTGCATTCACCTCCTGCATCAGCGCCCTGACCTCTACCCGGACCCTGAGCAGTTTCGCCCGGAGCGCTTCCTGGAGCGACAATTTTCCGCCTATGAATATATTCCCTTTGGGGGCGGCAACCGCCGCTGCATTGGCGCGGCCTTTGCCCTGTTTGAAATGAAGCTAGCTTTAGCAACGATTTTGAGCCACTGCCAACTCACTCTGGCAGAGACGAAGCCTGTGTTGCCTAAACGGCGAGGATTAACGATGACTGCGGCAGGCGGAGTAAAGATGGCGCTCAGCGATCGCCGCTCACTGCCACACCTCGCCCCCAGCTAGGCTGTCGTATTCACGTTAAAGCTTTAAAAATTCTAGAACTCTTAGCAAAAAACCTGAGCAGAAGAAAAAGCCTCTGGGAGTCTTGCCGTGTTTCGACCCCAGAGGCTTTTCGTTTGCGAATCACTCCTCACTGGACTTAGAATATCGCCTGGCTCAAAACTGCACATCTTCGCAAGTGCCACTTTGGCGATTGTCACCCTAATTTGAGACTTGGCTTAATTTACTTTGAAGACTCAAATTAATCTTGCTGCTAAATAATCGACTGCTCAGTAGTCGTCGGTCTTGCGCTCCATGACCAGCCACTCAGCGAAGGCTGGATTATCCATTCCTAGAAAATCAGCCGCATCGCTAATTCGCGACAGCCGATCTTTGGCTGCTTTTAAAACGCGGGGGTCAGAGGCCCAAATTGACTCCAAACGCCGACCTACCTTTTGATACAGGACTTCTACCATTTCAACGGCGGGATGAGTCGATAAGAAGCGGGCGATCGCCATTGCCTGCGGTTCTGTCTCGCAATAGGTGGCCCCAAAGGCCTCAGTCAGCCAATCCCAATCCTGCTGATCAGGATTTCTAAAGATGGCTTCAACAATGTACTTATCTCGCTGCTCTATCATGGCGGATATGATGCCTACGCTTCCACTTTAACCACGGGCTTTGGAATTGGTAAATCTATCAAATTGATGTTTTATGTGCATTTCGAGCACAATCATCGCAATTAGACTATAGGTTTAAGATTACCCAGAATCTTCCAGCGATCGCGCAGGTCAACCAAGGTGATTAGATCCCTCCGCAAGGTACTGCACAAGCATGGGCGGTTTATAGCTTTGCTGCTCTTGGGCTTGGGACTGGTTGCCTATGGAATCAGCCAAATTCCCCATTCAGCGCTTCGGATACAGAATCTTAGCTCTCTCCCCCAGTATCCGCTGATTCAGGTCTACATGAACCATCGTCAGTCTCAATCTTACACTGACCCCTATCGCCAGATCAGCCGTCCTGGAGACAATTTAGAACAAATCATGCTGGATGCGATTCGGCAGGCGAAAGTCTCAATTGATGTCGCTGTCCAAGAATTCCGCTTGCCTCAGCTTGCCCATGCCCTAGTCGAGCGGCAGCAAGCAGGGGTGAAAGTGCGGGTTGTAATGGAAAACACCTACACTCAGCCTTGGAGTAGCTTGAGCGCTAGCGACTTGACGAATCCGGTGATGCGAGAACGCTACGAAAGCTGGAAGAAACTGGTCGATTTAAACGCAAATGGCGACTTAGCTCCAGCCGAGATTAATCAGCGAGATGTCTTAAGCATTCTGAATCAGGGGCAAGTGGCTTGGCTTGACGACACTGCCGATCGCTCCCAGGGCAGTCTGCTGATGCATCATAAATTTATCGTGATCGATGGTCAGACGCTGGTCGCAACAACAGCCAATTTCACGTTGAGCGATGTGCATGGGGACATTGGGCAGCCCGACACCCGTGGCAACGCCAACTCTTTACTGCTGATTGATAGCCGCGACTTGGCCGCTTTGTTTACCCAGGAATTTAACTACATGTGGGGCGATGGCCCCGGTGGCGAGGCCGATAGCCGATTTGGCGTCAATAAACCGTTTCGTCCCCCGCAGCAGGTGAAGGTGGGTGAGGCAACTGTCGATGTCAAGTTTTCGCCTTCTTCTCAAACCGTTGCCTGGGCGCAAACCACGAATGGGCTGATTGGCAGTACGCTCAGCAGCGCTCGCAAATCGATCAATATGGCTCTATTTGTCCTGTCTGACCAGCAGTTAGCAGATAACCTAGAAGCTGACCATCAGCGGGGCGTAGGCATTCGGCTGCTGGTTGATCCGGGGTTTATCTACCGAGATTTTAGTGAAGCTTTAGATCTGCTAGGAGTTCAACTGGCGAATACGGGGCAGGCCAAGCAAGGCAAATGTTACTACGAAGCAGACAACCGCCCTTGGGCAAGTCCAATTCCAACGGTCGGCACCCCAGTTTTACCCGCCGGAGACAAACTGCACCATAAGTATGGGGCGATCGATGGACAAACTGTGATTGTTGGCTCTCATAACTGGTCGGCCGTCGCCAACCGAGGCAATGATGAATTTCTGTTAGTGATTCGCCATCCAACCGTTGCTGCCCACTATGAGCAGGAGTTCGATCGTCTCTATGCCAATAGCCGCTTGGGAATCCCAAAATTTCTGCAAGCAAAGATTGCCGATCAACTCAAGCAATGCGGTGGGGTTATTCAAGCCAGAGGGGCCACTGTAGCTCAACCTAGCAGCTCAAGCGTCGCTGCAATCATGACTGACCAGCGGATTAACCTCAATACAGCCACGGCTACCCAATTAGAGAGCCTGCCTGGGGTTGGCCCTAAACTGGCAGCAGAAATCATTGCAACCCGGACTCAGAAAGCATTTACTTCTTTGAAAGATATAGACGAAGTGCCAGGGATTGGCCCCGGTCTACTGGATAAAATTAAAGACCGCATCACTTGGTAAATTGAGCGGTTTCCGCCTAAAAACCAATATTAAAATTGCCATTGCTTTTGAGCAATATCGCGATCGCCCCTAGACTTTAAGCAGGCATTGAGAGGCAAACCTAATTTGAATTTTTTACAAACTCCCCATAGCGGCTACCACTGGGACGGCAGCGATCGCCGCTTCTTTGAAGGGTGGTACTACCGGGTAACACTGCCAGAGTGTAGGCAGACGTTTGCCTTTATGTACTCGATTGAAGATCCGACGGGTGGACAACCCTACAGCGGTGGAGCCGCTCAAATTCTCGGCCCGGAAGATACCTATCTCTGCCGCACGTTCCCTGATGTCAGCCGATTTTGGGGCTGGCGGCATCAGTTGGGGTTAGGGCATTGGGGTAAAGCTACTGCTGATTTGTTGCCCCAGTTTTTACCGCCTAGCCAATTTGAGCAGCAAATTCACCAGGGTTATCAAGGCACGGCTACGCTGCATCAGGGCAGCTTGATTGATCCGGGCAGTGGATTGACTGCTCGCTGGCACTATCAGATTCAGCCAATCTACGGCTGGGGAGCAGCAGATCAGCCCCAGCAGTCCACGGCGGGCTGGCTGTCGCAATCGCAGATTTTTGAACCGGGCTGGCAAATTTTGATGGCCCACGGGCTGGCTACCGGCTGGATTGATTGGCAGAGCAAGCGCTACGAATTTCAGCAAGCGCCAGCCTATGGCGAAAAAAACTGGGGGGGAGCCTTTCCGCAAAAATGGTTTTGGCTCAACTGCAACAGTTTTGAGGGTGAACCAGATTTGGCTCTAACCGCTGGCGGGGGGCGCAGAGGAGTGCTGTGGTGGATGGAATCAGTGGCAATGGTTGGGTTGCACTACCGGGGCAAATTCTATGAGTTTGTGCCTTGGAATGCTAAAGTCACCTGGGAAATTCAGCCTTGGGGAAGCTGGTCAATGGCGGCGGATAATGGTGAATATTGGCTAGAACTAAAAGCAAATTGCGATCGCCTCGGTACGCCTCTACGGGCCCCCACTGCAACCGGACTTCAGTTCTGCTGCCGAGATACCATGCACGGACGTTTAAGCCTAAAGCTGGGCAAAAAATCCCAAACCATTCTGCATGCAACTAGCGCTCTATGTGGGCTAGAAGTGGGGGGTGGCCCGTGGGATAGTCCTTGGTGCGGCTAAGTGCGTCGTTAACGGCTATAGCAGCTCAGGAATTCCCGAATCACCCAGCCCCAGGTTCGATACCTACTGTCATAGTAGCCGCCAATTTTGACCCAGGCGCGACCTTGACTGTCGCGGGCAACTTCGTGAATGTAAACTTCTCGGCCGTTTCTGAGGGCATTCACAATTTCACCATTGGGCGAACTGCGAACGTTGAGCGGGGTGCCGGTGGGATCTGTAACTTTGCAAACTTCTTCTGCCTGGACAGGGACGATCGCGACTCCACTAACAACAGTTAAGGAGATTAAAGTGAGCAGAGCATGCAGATTCAATGATTTGAATCTGTTTTGTTTCCTGGGCAAGAACATTCAAATATCCACTGATAAATTTTAGACTTATCGCTAATTCAAAAAACTCGGCCCAGCATCTTGCTAAACGCCTGCAAGCATTATATAGCGCATCTCGTTTTAACCCATGACAGTTGATGTCAGCCCATGTCAGCTTTACAGGAGTGCCCGGCGAACAATTTGGAAAAACAGACTGTCGGGTAACAGCTTCCGCAGGGTGAGCAGCAGGATTGAATTAGCCCCATAGCGAAGTCGCGGGCTATTGTCAGTTGCGGCTTGATAGATTACCTGGGCGACGCTTTCAGCAGAAGCACCAGTAGCACCAGCTTGATTCATTTTGGGCATGGCCGTGTTGACAACGGCATCATAGGCGGTCAGCCCTGGCTGCGTCATCACATCCATAGAGCGATCGTAGAAATCGGTTTTAATCGGCCCCGGCTCAATGATTTTGACTCGAATCCCCAAGGGAGACAGTTCGTACTGGAGAGATTCTGTAAACCCTTCCACTGCCCATTTGGTGGAGTGATAAAGACTATAGAGCGGAAACGTAACTCGGCCGCCGACCGAAGCAACATTGATAATGGTGCCGTGCCCTTGCTGGCGAAAGTGGGGGAGGAGGGCGCGGGTGACTTCCATTAAGCCAAACACGTTGGTAGCAAACTGCTGTTGAATTTGAGCCGGACTAGAAGCTTCAAACGGGCCGACCAAGGCATAGCCAGCATTATTAACTAAGACATCAATTTGACCTAATTGAGCGATCGCCGCTGCCACCGCCTGCTGAATCGTATCGCTATCGGTGACATCTAGCCCCAGCACCGTCAATCGTTTGAGTTGTTTGAGGTCTGTAGCTTGGTCGGGCGATCGCACCGTGGCAATCACATGCCAGCCTTGTTGAGCAAATAACTCAGCCGTAGCTTTGCCAATTCCACTCGAAGCGCCTGTGATCAGCACTGTTTTACTCATCGTTTCGCTCCACAACATGCACCAGCAACAGCCTAGCCCAAAAACAGCTTGTAGGCAGGGTTTTGGCTTTCGTCCCAGTAACGATAGCCCAGCGTGTCGAGAAAGGCTTGCCACTCTGCCATCTCGTGGGGCGGCACCTGCATGCCAACCACAATTCGCCCATAGTCTGCGCCATGATTGCGGTAGTGGAAGAGGCTAATATTCCAGTCAGGACTCATTGAGTTGACAAATTTCATCAGCGCGCCTGGTCTTTCTGGGAACTCAAACCGATAGAGGAGTTCATTCTCAGCCAGGGGCGATCGCCCACCCACCATATGGCGCAGGTGCAGTTTGGTTAGCTCATCATCGGTGAGATCAATCGTTTTAAACCCGCAGTCTTCAAAATGGGCCACCATTTGGGCTGCATCGGCTCGATTTTGAATTTGGGCTCCGACAAAAATATGGGCGGTCTGCTGGTCAGCAATTCGGTAGCTAAACTCAGTTAAGTTGCGCCGGCCCAAGCATTCGCAGAATTTACGCAGACTGCCCGGCGCTTCCGGAATATTGACCGCAAAAACCGCTTCTCGACATTCGCCAAATTCGGCCCGTTCGGCCACAAACCGCAGCCGATCGAAGTTCATGTTGGCCCCGCAGGCGATCGCCACTAGGGTTTGCCCCTGAATTTGCTCCCGCTGCACGTAAGCTTTGGCAGCGGCGATCGCTAGTGCGCCAGCCGGTTCCAAAATCGATCGGGTGTCTTCAAACACATCTTTGATCGCCGCACAGATCGCATCTGTATCGACCAGGATCACTTCATCAACGTACTGCTGACAGAGCCGAAACGTTTCTTGCCCGACTTCTCGCACGGCCACGCCATCGGCAAACAAACCCACCTGGGGGAGGCGCACCCGTTCTCCGGCTTGCAGCGATCGCGACATCGCGTCTGCATCGACCGGCTCAACGCCAATGATTTTGATTTCCGGGCGCAGCCGCTTCACGTAGGCAGCAATCCCAGCAATCAAGCCGCCGCCACCGATCGCGACAAAAATAGCCTGAATCGGCTGCTGGTATTGGCGCAAAATTTCCATCCCGATCGTGCCTTGTCCGGCAATCACATCTGGGTCATCAAACGGATGAATGAAGGTCAAGCCTTTCTCGGCTTCCACCTGACGGGCGTAAGCGTAGGCATCATCGTAGGTGTCGCCGTATAGGACAACCTCACCCCCTCTGGCTTTAACCGCATCCACCTTGACTTGCGGCGTAGTCTCAGGCATGACAATAATCGCCTGGGTGCCCAATCGCTTGGCGCTGAGGGCCACCCCTTGAGCATGGTTGCCCGCCGAAGCGGCAATTACGCCTTGAGCCAGCACGTCGGCTGGAAGCTGAGCCATTTTGTTGTAGGCTCCCCGCAGCTTGAACGAAAACACAGACTGCATGTCTTCCCGCTTCAGCAGCAGCTTGTTGCCCAGGCGAGCAGAGAGATTGGGCGCAACTTCCAGCGGAGTTTCTTGAGCAACATCGTAAACGCGGGCATTCAGAATCCGCTCTAGGTAATCAGAAGGCATGGTAAGGGCTGCAACTGCCGACAAATATCTTTAACTGTACATTGCCGCTGAATCTGCATTGTGCTTCTGGGGGTGGCGGATAAAAATATTTCTTGATATTCCGTCAAGCTAGCTGTGCGAGATAAGTTCCCCGCATGGCTGGGGACTTATCTCGCACAGCCCATCAAAACTTAATTGACACAGGACGCTGATATAGCTGGAGTTAATTTGAACTACTTCCGTTTGGAATAGCCATTGCCGTCCAGCCAGATTGAACTTTTCGGATCTTTGGGATTGGTAATTAGCATCCGCTCTTCCGTTGTTCCATCATCGTAGCGAATGCGCAAAATCAGACCATCGACTTGGTAGCGTCCACGCTGGTTCGGTGCAGTTGAGGATGTCACTGTGCCATCGGATGATGCTCCAGCACCGCCATCTCGGACGACTCGACCATCCGAGGAGAATGTATAGGTGCGCCAAGCCGCAACTGAACTGCTACCACCGATCGCGACATTCCCAGTCCCAGACAGCGATCGATACGTGCCCTCTAACCGAAACTGATTGGGTAAGGACTGATAGGTCTGCGAAAAAGGCAGAGGTTTCCAGCCTTCGGAAGTCTGTAGCTCCACCCGCCCGCCATTGCGTCGCCATCGAGTCCAGTCGTCTGGATTGGAGCTGCGATGGGCGCTGAGACCTCCAGAGTAGGTCAGCCCCTTGACATCTTTGAGGGCCTCACCGTTACGGAACAATACAACCGGATAGACATCCTGGATCAGGAAACCACCCACGCCCATCGTCATTCGCGTATTGAAGCCAAATGAGTCGATCGTTGTAATCAGATTAGCAACTTTTGAATTTGCCGACAGTGGGGTTGAACTGGATTTAGATGGAGCGGCCGAGGTCGTCTCTCCTGGTTTAGTTTCGTTTGTCGAGCCAGGCGGATTTGCAGTGGCAAGTTTTGCAGAAGAAGTGGTTGTTAGGGCTAAGGCAAGCGCACAGGGATCGTCATTGGAGCGCTGATTGAGTTCATTTATCAGCATCGTGGCAGCTTTCTCGACGTGTTTCTGCATATCGGCTGATCTCCCACGCATCTGGGTGCGGATAACGCTGACACCCTGTTCCGATTCCCAAGTGGCAATTGAGGCTGCTTCACGATCATTGAAACCGCGTCCAGACTTACACTGGGCAGCTAATTGATCAAAGGCACGCACGAGCAGGGCAGCCCGCACCAGGGATTTGTCGACCGTGGGTGGTTGCTGAGCACAAGCAGCGGTGGACGAGCCAAGTATGAGTCCAGCAGCGATTAAACCACTTAGCCGTGAGCCATCAAGAATCATCAATAAAACACGCTCCTGGATTCTAAAAACGAGGCTCCTAAACTAGCCTATCAGGATGCATCATTGCTGTAATCGCATCCCAGAAGCATTGTAGATTAAGGAATACAGTGCGATTGGTTCAGTCGAATCGAATCGCAACGGCAAATCGGCAACACCATCACTAGTTATAGGCTCGACGGCTTGCCATAAAATAAAACTACGCTATGAAACTTCCGCACTTATTTTTGTTGTCTGGTAGCCTGACCGCCCTGCTGGCGATCGCGGCTGCCCCAATTGGGCTGACCCGTCTAGCCCCTGCCGCCTTGGCAAATCCTCCAGACCAGATCGCCCAGGCTCCAACCGCTCAACTGCCGCCCAAACTGGCCCAAATCATTCGGCAAGACTTGGCCCAAAAGACAAACCTGGCGATCGCCAAGCTAAAAATTATCTCGGCTAGCCGTCAAACTTGGCCAAATGGCTGTCTGGGGTTGCCGACTGCTCAAGAATCCTGCTCGCAGGCCCTAGTCCAAGGCTGGCAGGTGAAAGCATCCGATGGCGCACAGGTCTGGACATACCGCACCAACGGCTCAGGCACGCAACTGCGCTTAGAAAATCTCCAGTCGCCGCAAGTGTTTTTGCCGGCTGGGATTGTCGAGCAGGTATTAGCTGATGCCGCTGCTCGGTCTGACTTGGAGCCAAGTCAACTCAAAATCAGCAAAGCAGAGCCAAAAATTTGGTCAGATGGTTGCTTGGGCTTAGGCGGCTTAAATGCCCTCTGTACGGAGGCGCTAGTCCCTGGCTGGCAAGTGGTAGCCCAGAGCGATCGCCAGCGCTGGGTTTATCGCACTAACCAATCGGGTTCCCAAGTTATGCTTGATCAAGCCGGTAGCCAGGTGGTGGGGCAACTGATTCAGCCGCCGCAAACCATCCCGCCCGCAGAACTCCCTCCACCCTTGGGCACAGACAGCGTGTTTCGGCTCATTAGCTACAGTGGGGTAAACAACCGCAGCACTCAAACAGTCCTGATGGCAGATGGGCGAGTTTTAATCACTAAACCTAATATTCAAGGGGTTATGGAGACACGCCCTGGGCGGCAAGTCAACCCTGAGATGGTGAGTAAGTTTCAGCAGCTTTTGCAAGAAAAACGGTTTGCCCGGTTTAATCAACTTGACTATCCCGCCCCGGTTGAGGCACCGGCCTATGCAACGATTACCCTGTCTACACCCGATGCCACCCTGCGGTTTGCTGATATTCAGCAATCCCAGCTATCGGCGGATGTGCAAGACACACTCAAAGCCTGGAATGCCCTGCTCCGGCGGGGTAAGTTTTGATCTGCTGTTGACCTCACTCACTGCTGGGAGGATTGATCATGCTGATGTTTTTAACTTTGCTAGCTTCAACCCCACCCCCTGGCTGGCAGCCACCGCCCTCCTATCGGCAGCAAATTCTGCAACATCAGTTGCGGGAGCAGCAGCAGATTCAAAATCAGCTTCAGCGCTATCGTCAACAGCAGCAGCTTAATGTCCAGCAGCTCCAGCAATTTCAAAAAGCTCAGCAGCAGCAGTTTCAGCTTCAGCAGCAGTATCCACAGCAAATTCAACCACAGCCACAGATTTACAACCAATTGCAGCCCTATCCACAGCAAATTCAGCCCTACCCGCAGCCACAGATTCAACCTTTTCCGCAGTCGCACTATTTTCAACCACCGCTACAGGTTCAGCCCCAACCCTTGCCACAGCAACAAAACCAGCCCTATCCACAGTGGCGCTACTATCAAAGGTAGCTGCGGTCTGAATAACCGCGCTCTTGCATTGATGTCTTGATAAATGAGCTTTTGCCCCCTTAGCCCCCCAAATTTGGGCAGGGCTGATTCTTTAGAGCAATCGCCAAAAAGGTGGGGGTGCCGTTGGTGGCAAAGCCGGTGAGTTGAGCTATGGCTAACGCCAGCAAGCAACGGCCAGTTGACCCGTCCCTGGGCAGGTCGGTGACTTCGATGTTGAGGTTAAATGGAGTGGTTCCCGTCAGGAAGCTTGTCCAGGTGGGGACGGTTGTGTTTTGGAGAGCGTAGTTATGACTGCTCAGGAATTGTTTGAGCGCCTGGCCTTGGAAGAGTGGCAATTCTCCGGCGTAGATCTGAGTGGAGCTGACCTGAGTGGAGCTAACTTGAGTAACGCTATGTTTTATGAAGTCAATTTCGCTGCCACTAACTTGAATCACCCAAGGACAAGTTGAGAACTCCCCCCAAGCTGTACTTTCTCTATGACCGACCACGATCGCCTGTTCAAAGAGCTCCTGTCTACCTTCTTGCTGGAATTTCTGGAACTCTTTTTGCCCCAAGTGGCCGCTCAGATTGACCCCACCTCTTTGACCCTGCTCCCCCAAGAATATTTTGCTGACTTGACGACGGGCGAGAAGCACATCGTCGATTTGCTCGCTCAAGTCCAACTGGCAGGACAGTCCGTCGGATTTCTGATTCATGTTGAAGCCCAGGCGACCTCAAAAGCTGATTTTGCCCGGCGAATGTTTTTCTACTTTGCGCGGCTGCATCAGAAATACTTACAGCCGATTTATCCAGTCGTGATCTTTTCCTTTGACGAGCCGCTGCGAGAAGAACCCCATACCTACACCGTCGAATTTCCTGATCTGAAAGTGATGGAGTTTAACTTTACGTCTATCCAACTGAATCGATTGAACTGGCGGGATTATCTGCACCAACCCAATCCAGTGGCAGCGGCTCTGATGGCTAAAATGCAGATTGCACCAAGGGAGCGTCCCCGTGTCAAAGCGGAATGTTTGCGATCGCTGGCAACTTTGCGCCTCGACCCGGCCCGCACGCAGCTCATTTCTGGCTTTGTCGATACGTACTTACGCCTGAACACTCAGGAAGAACAGGTGTTTCAGGCAGAGATTGGTAGACTGGATGCAGCCGAACAGGAGGGAATTATGCAAATTGTCACCAGTTGGATGGCACAGGGGATTGAACAGGGAATTGAGCAGGGGATTGAGCAGGGTGAGAAGTCCCTGATCCTGCGTCTGCTCACCCGTCGCGTTGGTGCACTTTCTCCGGGGCTGCAATCCCAGGTGGAAGCGCTGCCATTGCCTCAACTGGAAGCCTTGGGAGAAGCCCTCTTGGACTTTACTGGGTCAGCCGACCTCGAACAATGGTTGGCCGCCACTCGACAATAATTGCCTTGATCTAAGCGAGACTCCCACCACGGCGGCTACTTTCAAAACAGGTCTAGTCACTTAACCGATCAGTGTCGGGCGATCACGCATTGTTTTGAAGCCAGACAAGTAGAGCACTCTAGAGGCCGAAAGATAATTGCTCTTTTACAAATAATCTAGGACTGGTATATTCTGTATGGCATTGGTGGAGACAGTGTGGTTCACCGCACGGGGGAGTGTTTTAAGTAAGCTATGTCGCAATATCAACGCCCTAGTAGCACAGATGGGGCAAACAGTTTAGGCTACGACGTTGAATCTTGCCAGGCAGAAGTTAAAGCGAATTGCCTGCTTGATGAAGTCTTTCGTGAATTTGAGCAAAGCTTGGAGCCTGCTTACCCGCTGTCGATCGAGCTGCTGCCTGCTTGCTTAGAGAATCAAGCCTCAACCGCACAGCCGCCAGACCAACGTGCAGAGTCTGATCTGTTTGTGCCCTATGCCCCTTATCCTGGTGAACCTTTTGCCGGTGAGAGTGCCAACCCTGCGCCAGCGGCTGAGACGGTAACTCAGGCGAATCACTGGCTGCAAAATCCAGCCGAAAATAGCGATCGCCTGTTCCTGGGGTTAGCCTGCGCCTCGATTTTAATGACAGCTGGGTTGTGGGTGGCCAGCAAATACGTGTTTCGGCCGCCGGTGATGCCGGTAGCCATCGCTTCGCCAGCCCTGCCGATTAATCCAGCCGAGACTCAATTTGCCCAGTACATGCAGCGGGCGCTAGACATTATTGGGCAACAGCAGACGGCAACAGTTCCCCAGCCAGCCATTACTTCCGCTTTGCCCCCGACCGTTGAGGCCAATGCTTCTGCCGTTGGGGCAACGGCTAGTGGCGTCGAGCGGGTCTATATTCCGGTTTATAAACCGCAGCCCGCCCAAACCGTGACATCGACGACTTTGAGCTTGCCGCCCCAAGTGGCGGCTGTCGCCCCGACGGCTCCGGCCGCTGCACCTGTTGCCAAACCCCTAGCGCCTCCGAAGGCCAAGTACACGCTGCGGGGAGTGATGGAAATGGGCGATCGCTCAGTG
The DNA here is from genome assembly GCA_019359715.1 of Aphanocapsa sp. GSE-SYN-MK-11-07L. Classification (GTDB taxonomy): domain Bacteria; phylum Cyanobacteriota; class Cyanobacteriia; order Thermosynechococcales; family Thermosynechococcaceae; genus JAHHGS01. The sequence goes on from JAHHGS010000088.1 coordinate 27,948, forward strand.
GCGCTGCTAGATATTGACGGCACAACCCAGCGGATTACAGTTGGGCAACCTTTGGGGGCAACTGGCTGGGAACTGGTGCAAGTCGCTGACCAAAAAGCAGTCGTGCAGCGCCAAGGCGAGGTAAGGTCAATTACGGTTGGGCAGCAGTTTTAGTCTTTGACTGCATAGCGCCAGAGGAGGGCGACAGTCAAAACAACGGTGGGCAAAAAAACCAAAGCCAGAATCACAGCGATGGTTGGGGGCAGCGCTAAATCAGGCCCCAGCGTCTTGATGCCAATTGAGATTAAAACTGAGAGCAAAATCAGCTTTAGAACCCAAATCCCATCGGATGACCAAAAACGATCTTCTTCCACGATTGTTGTTGCCTAATCCTGGGATTCAGCCGCCACATTTTCAGGCTCGTAGGGCGGATAGGGTTCGGCTTTGACCCGGCGGATCGGCAGGTTGGCAATCAGGGCCGTTGTCCGCTGATCAGATTCCAGGGAAAAAGCCAAGCCTTCGGCGTCTAGCTCGACGTAGCGCAAGACGACTTCCAGAATTTCTCGCCGCATGTTTTCCAGCATTTGCGGGTTTAGATCAGACCGATCGTGGGCCAGCACCAGCTTCAGGCGCTGTTTAACCTGATCACGACTCGTCGCCCCAGTTTTAGAGAAAATCCGTTCTAGCAGGTCACTCAGCATGGTGTTATGGGGTGAATCTAACGAAAGAAGCGACGAACACGGGCCAGCAGGCTCTTGTCGTAGGCAGCATCTAAATCAATAAAGTCTACTTTTTGTCCTTCTAGGCGGCGGGCCACGTTACTAATCGCTAGACCCGGCAGCGAAAGATTATCGGCTAAAACTAGTGGCTCCCCCTTATTGGTGGAAACAATCACCTGCTCGTCGTCTGGGATAACCCCAATCAGCGGAATTGAGAGAATTTCCTGCACATCCTGGACTGACATCATGTCGTTGGCCTGCACCATAGCGGGGCGGAGTCGATTCACGACGAGGTTAATCGTCTTGATTCGGTTGGCTTCCAGTAGCCCGACCACTCGATCAGCGTCTCGCACAGCGGCGATTTCGGGCGTGGTCACAACCAGCGCCTCTTGGGCAGCGGCGATCGCGTTCCGAAACCCCATTTCAATCCCAGCCGGACAATCGACCAGCACATAGTCAAATCTTTGCGATAGCTCCAGGGCCAATTGCTTCATCTGGTCTGGGGTAATCGCATCTTTATCGCGGCTTTGGGCGGCGGGCAACAGCACCAATTGATTCTGGCGTTTATCTTTGACCAAGGCTTGATCGAGTCGGCACTGTCCAGACACCACATCCAGAGCCGTGTAAACAACCCGATTTTCCAGCCCCAGCAGCAAATCTAGATTTCTCAGCCCAAAGTCGGCATCCATCAGGGCAACTTTTTTGCCAAGTCGGGCTAAGGCCATCCCTAAATTGGCAGTGCAGGTGGTTTTGCCTACCCCTCCTTTGCCGGACGTTATGACAATAATGCGACCCATAAACCTTCGATGAAAAGAAAATTTTGGCCAAAAGCCAGCTTTGCCTGACTAGTTTACAGTGCTTCTTGAGGCGGCACAAAAATATTTTTACCAAACTCAGTCGCGCTGGCCAGCTTAATGCCTTCTGAGCTAATGTAGGCCACTTCAGGATAGAACTGGGCGGGTGGTTTGGGGGTACGCGCTACCTGGTTAGCAATTCGCAGTTGGGTGGCTTCAATTTGGAGGGCCATAATTCGACAGTCGGGATTGCCCTGCGCCCCTGCGTGGGCAACACCGCGCAGCCGCCCCCAAACTAAAATGTCGCCTGTCGCGATCACGCTGCCGCCTGGGTTAATGTCGCCGACAATCACAACATTGCCGTGGTGACGAATTTCTGTCCCGGAGCGAATCGTGGTTTCTAAATAGAGGGGATTTTCCAGTGGGGCAGCGTTGGCGGCTGACTGGAGGGGTAAAGCCGGGGACTCCTGCTCAACGGCATAGCCCGCTGCGGCTGCGGCCATGGCGGTCTGCCGCCGACTGGTATTGACTCGCTTTAATTTAAGCTGCACCTGATCTAGGGCTGCCGCAATCATTTGCAACTGTCCCTGATCAAGCAGGCGATCGCTGACAATCAGCTCGACTTCGGAATTAACCTGCCAGAACCGCTCACCCGCCCTGATTTGCTGCTGAAGCTCCTCCCAGAGCGGCAGCCAGGCCACGTTGGGTTCGACGGGTTTGGGTAAGGTCAGCAGCAGCTTATCGCGCTCGGACTTAAAGTAGACGCTACTTGGCCCTGGGCCATGCCGCGGGGCTTCAGACTCTGGCTCGGTGTCCTGAGGCTCTGGCACCGGGGAAGTTGCTGGCTTTAGCAACGGATCAGCATTCATCACTTGACAACCTTTAGGCGCTGCGTAATCAGGGTGATGCCAGAATCTCGAATCAGGGCAATTGAGATCCAGCGATCGCCGGGTTGGCTAGGAGCCTTGCCCAATTTAAAAATCCCCCCGGCTGATAGCAACTCTAATTCCAGCTTAGGAGATTTCAGGTAGGCTTCTGGGGTGACAGCAGTTTCGGTGGCTGTGCCAACCAAGAGACTGTCTTGCAGCGGTTCCTGCACTACTACATCCAAGTTGTAATCTTGCCCAACTTTCACTTCGGTGGGTAAGCTCATTTGCACCGTGGGTGGCGCTTCGCCAGAGGTGACTTGGCTATTTTCACTCAGAATGTTTTGGCTGACAATGGTTTGCCCGACTAACTGCTGTTCGGCTTTTAGGGTTGACTTTAAAGTCAGCGTTCGCTCCGCCGTTGTTTCTGTGCCGGTAATGGTCGTGGTCACATTGGCAATAAAGCCGTCATTCGTTGCTTTCCAGCTATTAATTTCTGTCTTGTAGGTCAAGGTTTGATAATCTTGCCAAAGTTTTTTGAGCGCTTCCTCTAACGCTTGCCGATTTAAGCCATCGGCAGTTGTAAAATTCGCCCCATAAAACTTTATGACTGCGGCTAAGTCGCGACGGCTAGCAGCCGCATCTAGGTCAGCCAGGGTTTTTTGCAGTTCCGCTGGAGCGGCCGCCTGGGCAATCTGGACGGGTCGAGGGGCTGCTTGCACAGAGACAGGCAGCAAAGCTAATCCGCACAGCAGACCGATCGCCAGTCCACTTTTACAAAGCATAGAAGCCTGATGGGGCTGAGTTTGCGGGACAGAGCGATCGCTTGACCCTGAATTATTGATAAAGCGCATGGGTTGAACCATAAGAAGCGATAACATAACTGAGCTGAGATGCTTAGATTGTATTGTACGGTTGAAACCAAGTTTAGATGCAGCCAGTCAAATTATTAGTCGCCGCCAGTGGGACAGGCGGGCACCTGTTTCCAGCGATCGCCGTTGCCCAAGAATTGTCTTGTCAAATTGAATGGCTAGGTGTGCCTGAACGGCTGGAGAATCGGCTTGTCCCGACTGACTACCCCTTGCATATTATCAATGTGGAAGGATTTCAGACCAAACCAGGCTTAAAGACACTGCTAATTTTATGGCGCTTGGTCAAGGCAACCTGGGAAACTCGCCGCTTGCTGCAACGGGGTCAGTTTCAGGGCGTGTTCACAACTGGCGGCTACATTGCTGCTCCAGCGATTATCGCTGCTCGCAGTTTAGGGCGACCGGCAATTTTGCACGAGGCGAATGCCATCCCTGGCAAAGTCACCCGCTTGTTGAGTCCGTGGTGCAGCTTGGTGGGGCTGGGGTTTGCCGAGACGGCTCGCTATTTTCCTAACACTAAAACCGACTATGTGGGGATGCCGGTTCGGGCTGAGTTTACTCAACCCCAGCCGCTAGATTTGCCGATTCCAACTGGAGTTCCCCTGATTGTGGTGGTGGGAGGCAGCCAAGGGGCGCTGGCGATCAATCGACTGGTGCGGCAGGTAGCAAGTCGCTGGCTGGGGTTGGGAGCTTGGGTGGTGCATCTAACGGGCGACAGCGACCCAGAAGCCAATTCCTTTAGCCATCCCCAGTACCTGGCTCTGCCGTTTTACGACAATATGGCGGGGCTGCTCCAACGGGCAGATTTGGCGATTAGTCGGGCCGGAGCAGGGACGCTGGCTGAATTGGCTGTCACGGGCACGCCAGCCCTGCTGATTCCCTATCCTTACGCCGCCGAAGATCACCAAACCCACAATGCGGCCGTTTTTGTCGCGGCGGGGGCGGCCAAACTGCTCCGCCAGCAGGACTTAACGGCTGAAGGGCTAGAATCTGAAGTCCTGCAACTGCTGGAGTCTCCAGATTCGCTGCACATGATGCGTCAACGGGCGATCTCCCTCGGCATCCCTGACAGCAGCCAGAAGTTGGTCAAGTTGATTAATCAACTCATTGGTAGCAATGGCTAGCCAAAATCACGCTTTCACGACTGGGCGAGTCGCCCTTGGGGAGACTTGGCCAACACCACTATTGGCTACCGTCTTGTCTCGTTCGGCTTGCTGCGCCATCTGGAGTTGCACCATCGATTCAGGCACTTCGACCCGACACTCTTGGCAGAAATAATAAAGGTGAGCGATCGAGCTTAGATGAGGCAGTAGCACACTGGAGCAGTAGGGGCAATTCGGCATCGGTCTGACCTCGTAACTCGCTGCATTTAATCTCTATTAGCTTTGCAGGTTGTCCTGAGCCAGCAATCTATCTGAAGTATGAGAGCCTATTAAGGATTGTAAATAAATCAACTTCGACTCCTAGGGAAAAGGCAGGACGCAGAGAGCCAAGAAAAAATTTCTGTGAGCAAGCTACCCTAGCGGGCTAGCTCTGCTTATGCTCAACGACGAGGGTAAGGCTGACCCATTCACCGCTGGCGCTGTAGCTGCGAATCATCCGCTGCCGCAAGTTGGGCTGAATCAACCAGCCCATTTCTAAAAACAGGGGTAAACGAGGCTGGATTTGTCTAGGACACGTGCAAGAAGCGCCATCGGGCAAAAGCAGCACCTGTACGGGCTGGCTACCCTGATTGAATTTCAAAACGCCATTGCTAATCTCTGCCTTGGAGATAATCTCCAACCCGCTGCTCGTTGTCAGGTGCTGAGTTAACTCGCTGCCTTGCTGATCTAGGTTGAGGTGAGTGGTGTAGGTGTCTGGCGATCGCAGGTCTGGGTAGAGGGTAATTGCTTCGCCTTGCCATTGCCCCAGCAGCATCTCCAGGGTCAGCGGTGGGCGCTCTGGGGCGGTGGTGCCTAATCGTTGCTCTCGAATCAGGGTAATTCTGTCCAGTTGACCTTGGGTGTCAAACAGTTGGACTAGCCGGAGGCGGCGATTGCCCTCAATTAAGCCAAATTCGGCCCCAAATTCGGTATGGGGAGCCAGTTGAATTGACCCTTGGGAGAATCCGCCCTGCTCAAAAAACAGAATGCTGCGGCTGAGGGTGCTAAATTCAAATACTTTTTCGGAAGTCAGCGTTTGGCGATCGGCAGTAAAAAATTGCAGAATCAGACGAGCGGTTTGATTTTGGTTTAAGCCTTCTAAATTGAGCAAACTTGGCGTATCTTCTAACTCTTGCCCATCGGCATCTAGGCGGGTAAATGACCCCTGCCATTGCCCTAAATTTTCCACAAAACACTGCCACTGCGACTTTGACATATAAATTTCTCTCCTAAAGCGGAATCCAGGTCAGTAAAAACTGTTGGCTCCAGCGTTTGCCCGCTTGCCGGGAACAGGCTCCACAGGCCAAGCCCTTGCAGCGGCGATGGTAAAGCCGCGATCGCCCACAGTGATCACAGTACGCCTGATAGCGAGCCAGAGCTTGCGTATTGAACTGATGGCGGAGGGTAACTTGAATCTGAGCTTGAGCCGCATTAATCTCCCGCATTTTGGCTCGGAACATTGCCCCATGTCCTTCCTGGGGGCGATCCTGCACCCGATGACACCAGACATGAATCATTTCATGCAGGAGGGTGCTGATTAAAGCTTCTGGTTTATTTAATAACAGAGGGCGAGAGAGGGCAATGCAGCCCCGCTGCCCATAGTAAATCCCGGCGGCGCGGGTCATCCGGGTTGACCATCGCACTTGCACAGGCGGGAGGGCACCAGCAAAAAATTGCTGGTTTAAGTCACGATAAAACTGATCGAGGTTAGGGCCAGCTAAATCAGGCATCGCCAATGGCACTTAATTAGACAAAATCCCATCAGATAATATAGCCAAGGGCGGTTGGATTGAAGTCAGGACTTTGGGCGCCCCAGCCAGGAGAGATTGCCAAGATGCCAATAGAACTGATTATAACGATCGCCGCCGTAGTGGTCTCTCTGCTTGTGTTTACCTGGTTTCTGAAGGTATTTAAATCCACCTTTGGCACTGCCCTCAAGATTGCCCTAATTGCGCTGGCACTTCAGGTTTTTTTCGGGATTGGCCCGCAAGTGATTTGGCAACGGATGATGGAACTTGTGCAGCAGGTTTGGAAGTAGAGGGGCTGCGTAAATAGCTCTGAGTGCTTAAAAAAGATCAGCCTTTGCAAATTGAAGGCGATCGCAGTCTCTAAATCGAGTTGAATGCTAAGCGGGCGAGGGGAATCGAACCCCTATAATCAGCTTGGAAGGCTGGAGTTTTACCACTAAACTACGCCCGCGCTTGGCAAGATTTACCCTATCATAAATTGACCTTGACTGTCTTGGCAGGGCGATCGCCCCTATTTTTGCTAATTTTGAGTTGCTCTGGGCGACTCAGGCGTCATGAGTGCTTAGCGCTTTTGACCGAAATTAGGTCTTATACTTCAGCTTAGTCTCAGGTTTAACATCTATTTTCATGACTCAGCCGCCAGATTTGGTTGATCGCCTCTCTAACACCTTCGATCCATCTCGTCCATTGCCACCAAGCGACCAGTTTTATGTGGACTGTCATGCGGTGCGTGGCAACGACAATATTTTGAGAGAGCTGGGTAGAAAAATTGAGCGTTCAGATCAACCCACCTGCCAACTTTACACAGGGCATCGCGGAGTTGGCAAAACCACAGAACTCCTGCGGCTCAAGCAAGCGCTAATTCAAGCTTGGTTAGACGAACCGAATCAAAAGCCTGATTTGCTAGCTGACTTGTTGATTCAACAGGGGGTTTTGTTTAGTATTTCCAGAAGATATGTAGCAGCGATCGCCAGCTATGATCAAGCCTTGAAAATTAAACCCGATAAACCCGAAATCTGGTTTAACCGTGGTAATGCTCTGGGTATCTTGGGGCGCTATGAAGAAGCGATTGCCAGCTACGACGAAACCCTAAAAACCATGCCCGACAAGCACGAAGCCTGGTTCAACCGGGGCATTGCTCTGTATGAATTAGGGCGCTATGAAGAAGCGACGGTTAGTTACGACTATGCGCTGAAACTAAGGCAGAATGATCAAAGGGTTTTAAATCACCGCAAGATTATTGTGCTCGACAAATTAGAGCAGCATTAAGAAACGATCGCAAACTCTCAAAATTAGCCAGAACTGAGATCAGGCGATCGCAGCGCTGATCTTTGCTGGTGGGGTATGGTACTACTGAGAGCAGGACTTAACTGTTTCTGGCTGCTATTCTTAATTTTTACTGTGACGATGTGAACGTCTCTAACCGACTGCCGGAGTTTGATCAACTTTTTCCATTTCAGCTTGATGAGTTTCAGCAGCAGGCGATCGCCGCTCTGGAAGCCGACCAGTCGATTGTGGTGTGCGCGCCAACTGGCTCTGGTAAGACTTTAATTGGTGAGTATGCGATTTATCGGGCGTTAACTCGCCAGCGGCGGGTATTTTACACCACGCCCCTGAAGGCGCTCTCAAATCAAAAACTGCGGGATTTTCGCGATCGGTTTGGGGCAGAGCAAGTCGGTCTGCTAACTGGAGACGTCTCGATTAATCGGGATGCGCCGATTTTGGTGATGACGACCGAAATTTTTCGGAATATGCTCTACGGCACCCCGATTGGCGAAGTTGGCACCTCAATGACTGGGGTAGACGTGGTGGTGCTAGACGAGTGCCACTACATGAACGATCGCCAGCGGGGCACGGTTTGGGAAGAGTCGATTATTTACTGCCCGTCGGAAATTCAACTGGTGGCGCTATCGGCAACGGTGGCGAATGGCGACCAGTTGACCGATTGGATTGACCGGGTTCATGCTTCAACTCGGCTGATTTATTCTGACTGGCGACCCGTACCGCTGCAATTTCATTTTTGCCATCCGAAGGGGCTGTTTCCGCTCTTAAATCGGGAAGGCGACAAAATTAACCCCCGCTTGCAGCCAAAAGGCGGCAGCCAAGATCGGCGGCGAGGTGGCTCCCGCAAAGACCGCCGGGCTGAAAGTCCAGCCTTGGGCTACGTGGTCAGTCAGCTCCAGCAGCGCGATATGCTGCCAGCGATTTACTTTATTTTTAGCCGCAAGGGCTGCGACCAAGCGGTTAAGGATGTGGGTGCGATTAGCCTGCTGACTGAGGACGAGAGCGATCGCCTCAAAACGCAAATTGACAAGTTTTTGCAGCATCACCCAGAAGTGGGGCGGGCTGATTATTTAGAGCCGCTCTACCGAGGAATTGCTGCCCACCATGCCGGAATTTTGCCGCCCTGGAAGGCGATCGTCGAAGAACTGTTCCAGCAGGGGCTGATCAAAATTGTCTTTGCCACCGAAACCCTGGCGGCGGGGATTAATATGCCCGCCCGGACAACGGTGATTTCTAGCCTTTCGAAGCGGACGGACTCTGGACATCGGCTGCTGACGCCGTCGGAGTTTCTGCAAATGGCTGGGCGGGCTGGGCGACGGGGGATGGATTTAGAAGGGCACGTTGTGACCGTGCAAAGCCCGTTTGAGGGTGCGCGGGAAGCCGCTTATTTGGCCACCTCAAAAGCCGATCCGCTGGTCAGTCAATTTACGCCGGGCTACGGGATGGTGCTGAATCTGCTGCAAACCCACACCCTGGAGCAGTCTAAAGATTTAGTCGAGCGCAGTTTTGGGCAATATTTAGCTACCCTGCACTTAATGCCGCAGCAGCAGGCGATCGCCGATGTTGAAGCTGAGCTAAACCAATCCCAAGTTCGCTTAGCCGGGGTAGACTTGGTGGCTCTCAACAGCTACCAAAAACTGAAAGAGAAACTGCGCGAAGAGCAGCGGTTGCTCAAAATTTTGCAGCAGCAAGCCGAAGAAAACCAGCACCATACCCTAGCCCTCAGCCTGATTCATGCCGCGCCCGGGACGCTGCTCAGCCTTAAACCCAAGGCTGCCTTTCGGGCTACCAATCCAGAATTGGACAATAGCCTAGCGGCTGTCTTAGTGACTCATTTGCCCAGCTCTGGACAGTTTCCCCACCTGGCTTGCCTGGGCAAAGACAATCGCTGGTATATTGTCAGCCCCGACCATGTGCTAGAAATGCATGGCGAGTTTAAGCTACCTGACCTCAGCCTGCCGCCAGAGATGCCGCTCAAGCTAGGGCAATCGCACCGGGGGGATGAGGCGACAGCGGCGATCGCTGAGCAAATTCCCGCCTTTGCCCTCACCCTGGCCCCCGAAGTCGTGACGCAAAGTCAACGAGTCACCGCCATAGAAGCCAAGCTAGCCAACCATCCAGGGCAGCAGTACCCAAATCCGGCGGCGCTGCTGCGGCTGCAACGGCGGGTCAACGATTTGCAAACGCAGCTTAGCGATCGCCAGCAAAAACTTCAGCAGCAGTCCCATCGCCACTGGCACGAATTTCTGCGCTTGATCGAGATTTTGCAGCATTTTGGCGGACTGGCAGAATTTACGCCGACCCAGTTAGGGGAAACCGCTGCCGCCCTGCGGGGAGACAACGAACTCTGGCTCGGACTGGCGATCGCTACGGGCGGACTCGATAACCTAGCTCCCCATCATTTAGCGGCGGCCTGTGCTGCCTTGGTGACAGAAGCGCCCCGCTCCGATAGCTGGACGGCCTATTTGCCACCGGAGGAAGTGGAAATTGCCCTAGCCGAGCTGCGCCCGCTGCGGCGGCAATTGTTCCAAGTCCAGCGGCGACAGCAGATTGTTTTACCGATTTGGTTAGAAATTGATCTGGTCGGCTTGGTTGAGCAGTGGGCTTTAGGGGTGGAATGGCCAGAACTGTGCGCCCACACCAACTTAGATGAAGGCGATATTGTCAGGCTGCTCCGGCGTACCCTCGACTTTCTCTCGCAGCTTCCCCATGCTCCCCATACTTCCTCGGAACTGCGGCGGAATGCGATTCGGGCGGGGCAATTACTCGATCGCTTCCCGGTCAACGAAGTGCTATAAAACCCATTTGGGATCTATTTCCCCACTAACCCTAATCTATCGCCCTGGTACATAGCCGTGCTGAATAAACCAATCGACTGCTTCTTTGAGGGCTAATGAGACTGGGGTTTGAGGTAAGCCCAACTCCTGGACAGCTTTCGAGGGATCGTAGTACATTTTTTGCTGGGCCATTCGCACCCCATCCAGGGGCACCGAGGGCGATTTGCCAAATCGGGCTAGCACATATTCATCCACCCAGGCTGCACTGAGCGGAATCCAAGCCGGAATCGTCTGTTGAGGAGCAGGCAGCCCGGTTAGCTCAGACAACTGGTGCAGAATTTGCTGAAGGCTGAGGTTTTGGTGCCCCAAAATGTAGCGATCGCCCGCTTTTCCCTTTTCTAAAGCCAGCAAGTGTCCCCTTGCGACATCCTGAACGTGAATTAGGTTCAACCCTGTATCCATATAAACTGGCATTTGTCGCCGCAGGAAGCGCAGAATTAAGTCTCCAGTTGGGGTTGGTTTAACATCCCAGGGGCCGATCGGCGTGCTGGGGTTGACAATCACTATATCTTGCCCCACCGCCACTGCCTTGTGAGCTTCTTGTTCGGCCCAATACTTGGACTTTTTGTAGTCGCCGACCAGCTTTTCGGGCCGGCTTTGATAGGTTTCATCAGCGACTTGGCCGCTGGCTGGCACCCCGATCGCCGCCACAGAGCTAGTGTAAACCGTGCGCTCAATTCCGGCTTCAGCCGCCGCTGCTAAAATCTGCCGCGTTCCCAACACATTGCTCCGGTAGAGAGCGTCTCGATCTGAGCGCCAAAGACTGTAGTGAGCCGCGACATGAAACAAGACCTGACAGCCGCGCAGATGCTCGACCAGATTGGTTGCTAATAAATCAGCTTGGACAATCTCGACCGGCAATCCCTGCAGATTCGCCAGTGAGCTGCTACTTCGGACTAAAGCTCGAACCTGATAGCCCTCGCTCAGCAATAGACGGACTAAGTTTGCCCCGACAAATCCAGTCCCGCCGGTGACAAAGGCCCGTTGAGTCATGCAGCAAAGCGGGAAAAATTGCTTGGGTTATCTGTGATCATGCCGTCTTCGACATGCACGACTTGGTCAGCAATATCAATAATCCGGGCATCGTGAGTCACCATGACCACGGTGCAGCCTTCTTCCTTGGATAACTTGCGCAGTAATTCAATAATCGCCCGTCCTCGGTGGGAATCGAGGGCAGCGGTGGGTTCGTCAGCCAAAATCAGCTTCGGTTGACCGGCCAGGGCGCGGGCGATCGCCACCCGCTGCTTCTGCCCACCGGACAAATCGCGGGGTAAATTATCAGCGCGATCAGCTAGCTCGACTTGGTCTAGCAATTTTAAGGCGTGTTGCCGAGCGGCTTGACCTCGAATCCCCTTCAGGTTAAGCGCGGTCTGAATATTCTCAGAAGCAGTCAAGGCTGGGAAAAGATTAAACCCCTGAAAAATAAAGCCAATATTTTCTAGCCGGAAGCGGGCTAATTTGTTCTGAGACAAGCGGGTAATTTCTTGCCCCAGCAAATGCACTTCGCCAGCCGTAGGCGTAAGAATACCGCCTAAAATTGATAGCAGAGTCGTCTTGCCTGACCCAGAGGGGCCCATTAATAACTCTATGTCACCCGAAAAAACCTGCAGGTCAATCCCTTTCAGGGCCTTAAACTCTTGGTTGCCGGAATGGAAGATCATCTCTAACCCTTCAGCGACAATGACTTTCTCAGGGGTAGGCTCAATTGTTGTCAATGGCTGGGGCTGTGTCACCAGGGGATTTACCATGAGAGAAGTTTAAAGCAACTACTGGCAGATAGAGCAGCCAAATATTTTCTGCATCCTATACTTTTTAGTCAATCGTTGACAGGCTAAGTGTGACACTTACCTGTCCGAACGGTGATCATGATCACTAATTACTAGGATGCCCGGTTGGGCTTAAGACTTAAACACCATTGCTGGATCAAGGTGAGTTACTTTCCGAATCGCAAACGCCGCTGCTCCAGTGCACATGACAATTGTCATCCCAAACACTGCGATCGCGGTGCTAGGCGTAATCAAAATGGCGATCGCTCGCGTCTGCATTGTCCAAGCCGACAAGCCCAAACACAGCCCCATGCCGGGTAAATACCCCAGCACCGCCATCCAAAGCGCCTGCTCAATGATCACCCGATAGATATACCAGTTAGAAGATCCCATTGCCTTCAAGGTGCCAAACTCTTGCAGGTGGTCAGACACGGATGAATAAAGAATTTGCCCCACTACGACCATGCCAACCACAACCCCAACTGCCGCTCCCATCCCAAGAATGAAGCCAACGCCAGTACTGCGACGCCAATAGGTTTGGTTTAACTGCGCCATTTCTTCCAGCGTAAAAGCGCGGGTATCGGGCAATGCTGCTTCTAGCCGCGATTTCAAATCCGTCAGGTTTTGCCCTGGCTCTGCCCGCACCAAAATATAGGTAATTTGATCTTTGGCAGTTAGGGCTGGCGGAGTTGTCGGTTGGGTTGTGCCCGTAGGCATTGCCTGAGACACAAAATAGTAGTTGGCGTTGGGCAGAGAGCTAAACACAAACGGACTTGAAACAATTGAATGAATGCCCTGCGTAATCCCTTTCACCGTAACTTTAACGCTGCTAATTTCGGCGGTATCACCAATCCCACTAATATCAAGAGCTTTTAGATTCGATCGATCAATCATCACTGTGTAGGGCTGCTTGAGATCACTCAAATTACCCTGGTTAATTCGCCAAGGCGTAAAAAGCTGTCCGTCCGGGTCAAAACCAATCAGTCGGATCGGGTCAATCTGCGCACTTGAGTTTTTGCGCCACAGCGACCCCCGCGTAATTAGGGCTTCGGCTCGGTCTACCCCCTCAACCCGCTGCGCTTGTGCCAACCGCTCGTAGGGTAAGGGAATTGTCAGCTCCAGGTAGCGCATATCCTTAGATGCAACCCAGATGTCTGCCTTAGAGTTATCAACGAGCAAACTGGCAGATTTGGTAAAGCCATCAAGTAAGCCGGTTTGAATCGTGACTAGACCAACCGCAAACATGATGCCTGCTTGGGCAACCATAAACCGGGGCAGATCTTCAAATAGATTTTTGCGGGCAATGGAAACCATGACAGTAAATCCAATGGAAGGGCATTTCTGGGTTTTAGCCTATGACAGAATGCTGCCCAGAGTCAGGTTTATTCTAGCGATTTTTGCTTTGCGCCTCGGTGAGAATATAGGAGGAGAATATCTAAAATTTCTTGTCCTCGCTGCAGGAGCAAGCCCACTCTGTAATCCCGCCCCTGATTTAGGATGGTTCTAGATCAAATCTTGTTGTTTGTCATCCTGAAAGCAATATTTGGCACAATAGCGATCGCTCCTTAAGCAAAGAAAGTTACAGAGAGAACCTGTATGACCCAAGCCACAGATGCCTTAGAGGTCTTAAAACGATTAGATAAGCTCACAACGAACATTGAGAGTCTTCAGTCGGGTATTCAGGAAATCAAGATCAGCCAAGCCAGAACTGAAGAGCAAATCAAGTCTGTTCAGCAGCAAATTATTGACCTTGATAAGTCCCTCAATAAGCGAATTGATACCCTTGAGACACGTGGCAATAGTCAAGAAAATCGATTCTGGTCATTGGTAGCAATTTTAGCGACGGCTTTGCTAGGCATTCTTGGCAAAATAGTTTTCTTCCCAGTAGGAAAAATTTAAGACACTAGCTGCGCTGTGATTTAGTCGCGATTACGTCATCTTCTTGGCTTTTGCCGGTGACATCCTCCCGCCACTGATCTGAGTACAGGTACAGCGCGGGCTTCCCACCTCACGGATAAACCCCTGTTTACCCCGGCATCTTGGGAAGTTCCTGCTTCAACTGGTAGTGTCTAGCCGTAGTTTGTCCTACAAAGCCCCGATCAAATCCCATCCACAGGCAATTTGTTTAGAGTTCACGAGATAGTCCTCCCGCCAACTGTTGATTAAAATGTTTGTCTTTTGCATTTCCTATCCGCCGCACTGTTCACCAGCAAGCTGTACGTTTGTGTCGGGACAGAAAGTTGCCACTAGTCTTGTTCAAAATGTAAGTCGATTATATCGAAGATTGTTTGTCTCGGCGGTGATGGTCTTCCTGTCCCCTTCGGCCCAGCTCAGGGGCCATTTGGAATCTGGCCCCTGAGCCGGGCCGAAGGGGTCAACCATCCCACCTCAACAAACCTGGCTTTCATCCCACACCAATCTGCAAATGATATGGTGTGGGGATTCCCGCCGAACTAGCTAAACAGGTGGCGAAGTTAGACCTGGATAGCGATCGCCCCTTGACTATCCAACTGCAAAGCCTGCACCTGAGCCGTCACAGCAGCGGTTGACCAAGCAGTTTGGATCGCTGCTACGACCGTTGGTGCCTTGGTTGCATCTGCTAAAGCCAGCAAAGTTGGCCCAGCGCCGCTGATCACTAGTCCGTGGGCTCCGGCTGCTAGGGCGGCAGCGTGAACTGCTGTATAGCCTGGAATTAAGCGTTGACGGTAGGGCTGGTGCAGTTGGTCTTGTAGAGCAGCTTGCAGCCAGTCGCCGCGACCGGTTTGCAAGCCGCGCACCAATAGCCCCAAATGAGCTGTGTTGAAGATGGCATCTGCATAGGTGCAGGCTTTGGGCAACACCTGCCGAGCTGTCCGGGTCGAGAGTTCAAATTCAGGAATGGCGACAATCGGCACTAGGTGCTCTGCCCAGGCTAAATCACAAATTTCCCAAGCATCTGCTTCTAGCCCCGTTGCGGCCAAACAGCAGCCTCCCAACAGAGCCGGAGCGACATTGTCGGGATGTCCTTCCAGGGCGATCGCTAGTTTTAAGACCTCACTAGTGGTCAGCGGTTGACCAGCTAGCCAATTTGCCCCAACCAGCCCACCGACGATCGCTGTGGCTGAACTGCCAAGACCTCTGGCTAAAGGCACACCTAATTTAATTTCCAGCTTGATGTTGGGCGGAGTTTGCCCCACATGCTGATGAAAATGGGCGAAGGCTTGGTAAGCCAGATTGGTGCGATCGCAGACAACCCGTTCAGCTTCGGTTCCAAAGGCTTGAATTTGGGTTTCTGCAACTGGAGTAAGTGAAAAAACAAACTGGTTATAGAGGCTGAGGGCTGCCCCCAGACAATCAAAACCGGGGCCAAGGTTGGCAGTGGTTGCCGGCACGGTGACGCTAATCGTAGATAACTCAGACACTTGAATCTAGCTCGACTTGCAATTAGTAAATGCAGAGGGTTGGGGAATTCCCCGGTATTCAAATTCAATCTAAATGGCTTCTAGAAACTGGTCAACACTTCGCCGCCAAAGTTGTTGATCTGCCGTCACCAAGAGTTGATGTCCTGCTTCCGGAAAAATCACCAGTTGCTTGCGCCCCTTGAGCTGATCGAATAGCTGTCTGATTTCTGCCAAACTTGTCCACTTGTCTAACTGACCTTGCAAAATCAAGGTCGGGCACTTAACCTCACTGGCGTAAACGACTGGATTGTGGGTAAACCCATTCACATGGTGCTGAACACTGCCCCAAAAGACGATCATTTCAGCAACCGGAAAGGGGGGCAGCCGCAGGACTCGCAAGCGACTTCTGACAGCATCCAGCAGCCGCACAAACGGTAATTCCAGCACGATCGCATCCACGGCAACTTTGTTTTGAGCCACGCCCTTCAAAATTGCCACACTGCCCATGGAAACGCCATACAAAACCAGCGGCGGCGGCAGTTTTTGGGCTTGAGCAAACCGAACCGCTAGGGCGACATCTTCAGCTTCCCGCATCCCCACTGTCGATGTATTGCCACTGGAGCCACCAACGCCGCGAAAGTCTACTAGCATCAAGTCATAGCCCAAATTGTGCAAGACTTGGGCGGGAGCCAGCAATTGGCTTCCCTTACTGCCGCCGTTGCCAGGAAAGAGCAGTACGGTTCCCTGAGCTGAAGCATGAGAGGCTGGAATTAACCACGTTTCTAACCAAGCTTGCCGACCAACTGGAATCCGTCGGGTAATATAGGCTAACCCAGCCTCAGAGGGCAATTTAGAGCTGTCCGGCCGGGTTTGACCAAACCCAAATTGTCCTGGCGATCGATAGTGGGTAAACCCGTAAACACCAACATAGGACAACAAGTTAAGCAGCAAAAAAATAAGTAGAGCAGCTTGCCAAAGCCGTTTTCTCAGTCTTTTGCTCATGCTTAAAAAGTTTTTAGGCGATCGCCCCCACCCTACTATCCTCGCCCTGGAATTAAGCCACTGCTCAGCCGTTTGATCGCTGTTGCCGCTACATCTCCATAGCGAGACTCACCAGCTAGAATTTTGCCCATCCGGCGGGTTGCAGCGGGTTTCTTAATCCCTAAGCGGTAGCCTACTCCTGGCACCCGGTAAAAGACTCCGGCCAGGCGCTGGGCCCAAACCATATCGCTACCCCACTCTTGATTGATGACTTGGGTATAGTTTTCGAGCGCATTGCGATCGCCTGCCAAGGCAGCATTAATTGCCTCTGCCGCCTTGACACCGCTAAAGATAGAAGGTCGAATGCCTTCGGCCGTGAAGGGGTCAACTACGCAGGCGGCTTCGCCCGCCAGCAGGGCATTTTGCGTGTGCAGTTTCTGATCGCCGTCCCATAGACAGAGCGGATGCCCGTACTGTTTGATTTCTTTGAAATTAACGCCAAACATATTGGCATACTCGGTGACGATTTCCCGTAGGTTTTGCGGTTCACCGCCCCGGAAGGTGCCAATCCCGATCGAGTAACCATCAGCTTTTGGGAAATTCCAGATGTAGCCGTTATTGACCATGCCAAAATCAAAGTGAATGCTCTGCTCATCTTTGATTTCGGTCATCGCTTCTGCTTCCAAAGCGGCTCCCATTCGCCGCTTGCGCTCCTTAAATCCCAGCCACTTGGCCATTGGGCCTTTGGCTCCATCGGCGGCAATCAAATAGCGACCTTCGACTGGGCCAGCCGCAGTGTTGACCTGCCAGCGATCGCTCTTAAACTCAATCCCGGCCACTTCTGTACTGTCGCGGAGTTCTGCTCCCTGCTTTTGAGCCTGCTGAACCAAAAAGTGATCAAAGACATCCCGGCGCACCATCCAAATTGGCTCTTGGTTTTCCAGCTTGGCTTCGACGGGGTCGTCCATCTTCCAGGTGTAGCGAATGCTGTTAATCCGTAGGGAAATAGCGGGGCTAAAGTCAAAATCAAACCAGGCGGCGATCGCTGGCGAAACTCCACCGCCGCAGGGCTTATAGCGGGGTAAGCTCTCTTTTTCTAGGATCAGGACTGACCGCCCCCGCTTCGCCAAATGATAAGCAGCAGCGCCGCCGGCTGGCCCAGCTCCAACAATAATGCAATCGTACATAGTGATTCGCCTTAACTCCTGAGCCAACATAGCAAAAACCCGACTTTAAGACCAGACGGGGAGGTTGGATTGTTGATTAAATCTAGTGCTTTTGGCGAGATGAGAGTTTCTGGGCAATTCCACCAGCAAGGGCAGCGAAACCGATCACAACAATTTGTTTGCTCCCGTTTGCCTGCTCTGGCACACCCTCCGAATCGACTTCTGCTCCTTGATCCGTAACTGTGAGTGTGACAATATCGCCATGATCAGACTGGCCAATTTTGACTGTCCATTCGCCGGGCAGCTTGCGATCGGGCTGAAAAGCAAACTTCCCCTCGGCATCTGTGGTGGACTCCAGCCAAGGCTTAGTCGGGTCAGAAGGTGAGTAAACTTTTACCACTGCCTTTTCCATTGGCTCTCCCGTGCTGTAATGGCTGCGGGTTTCCAGGGCAGCTTGAGCGTTAATCAAATAATCAGTCTCGACTGCGTGGGCAAACGCTGGGGCAGGTAAGCCCAAAGTTGTCAGCAGCAGGAAGAGTGCCAGAATTAGTGTTCTCATAAAGTTGCTTTACAGCCAGAAGTCAAGGGCTTTTTCCGTGAACTGATCATAGCAAGACAGGCAAAGTAGACAAGGGTGACTAAGGAGTTTTACATGGGGGTAGCAATAATTAACCCACTTATTGACCGCGATCAAAAATCGCGAGCGCCAGAGCCAGTTTGTCCTTCACAATGGGGACTAGGGTAAATTGCCCAATTTCTACGATCAGCTTGTCAAAATAATCTAAAGACGCTCAGAGACAGTTATGCAAATTCGTCGTCGTTCTCCCAACCCGACTGTGGCTGTACAGGAATTACGCTACCAGACCAAGGTAGAGAATGCTGCCCCCCGTCATATTTTGGAAGAAATTGTCTGGCAAAAAGAAGTAGAAATTGACCAGATGCGCGAAAAACTGCCGCTGTCGGAACTCCGGCAGCAAGTGGCAGCCGTGCCGCCAGCCCTCGATTTTGTGGCGGCTCTCCGCGCAGGTCAGACGCAACCCGCTTTGATTGCCGAAGTCAAAAAAGCTTCTCCTAGCAAAGGCGTCTTGCGACCTGACTTTGACCCAGTGGCGATCGCCCAAGCCTACGCTGCCGCTGGCGCTGCCTGCCTCTCTGTTTTGACCGATCAAAAGTTTTTCCAGGGCAGCTTTGCCAACCTGCAACAAATTCGTCAGCAGGTGAAGATTCCGCTGCTGTGTAAGGAGTTTATTATTTATGCCTACCAAATCTACCTGGCTCGGCTGTATGGGGCCGATGCGGTACTGCTGATTGCCGCGATTCTGTCTGATCAAGACCTCAGCTATTTTCTTAAAATTGCTCGTGCTTTGGGAATGGCTGCGCTGATTGAAGTTCACACTCTGGCAGAAATGGATCGAGTCTTGGCTCTTGATGGAGTCAAACTGATTGGGATCAATAACCGCAACTTGGAAGATTTTTCCGTTGATTTGCAAACCACCGGCGATATTCTGTCTGCCCGTTTAGCTGGGCTGCAAGAACGACAAATTTTGGCTGTCAGCGAGTCGGGTCTGCATACTGCGGCTGATTTGCAGCAAGTTGCTAAAGCCGGAGCCAGCGCGGTCTTGATTGGTGAATCTTTAGTCAAGCAATCTGCTGAGGAGAGATTTACTAGTGAAGACGAACGGATGCGATCGAAAATTTCAGCCCTGTTTTCCTAACCGAGAAATAAATCATGTCAAACATTGAAATTCCTGTCATTACTCAACAGCTCTTGGCAGCCAAGCAAGCCAAGGGACTCAGTTTTACTGACCTCGAACAGGTGTTAGGGCAAGATGAAGTCTGGATTGCATCTCTCTTCTATCGACAGTCGGCGGCTTCTGAAGATGAAGCGCAAAAACTGCTCCAAGCGCTGGATCTACCCTTGGATTTGACCCCAGAGTTGACGGCGTATCCGACCAAAGGGTTAGGGCCAATCGTGCCGACTGACCCGCTGATCTACCGCTTCTATGAGATCATGCAGGTCTACGGGATGCCAATCAAAGAAATTATTCAGGAAAAATTTGGGGATGGGATTATGAGCGCGATCGATTTCACGCTCGACATTGAAAAAGTGACAGACCCGAAGGGCGATCGCGTCAAGGTGACAATGAATGGAAAGTTTTTACCCTATAAAAAATGGTGAGAGAGTGTTTTAGAGGCATCTTGGACGACGTTGCTATCTTTAGATCCCCCCAACCCCCTTAAAAAGGGGGTTGGGGGGATCTAAAGATTTTTAGGCAGAGCAAATTTGACTTTTAAAGCACCCGCTGAGATCCTGATTATGCTGGATAGGGCAACCGTCAGGTGAAACGGACAAATTTCTTTTTGCCAATTTGGAGAATCAAACCTGTTAGCTCGGAAGCAGCATCGACCACGTAATCAATTTGGGTAATTTTCTCGCCGTTGAGCTTAACCGCTCCGCCTTGAATTTGACGACGGGCTTCGGTGCTACCGGGCACTAAGCCAGTTGCGCCAATAATATAGGTTAGCTTGCAGGGAAAATTAATTTCTTGCAGCGAAAACTCAGGCACCAGATCAGCTTGGCTCATTTGTCCCTGCATCACCATTGCCGCCAGCTCTTGCTGAGTTTCCTGGGCGATCGCGTCCCCGTGATATTGCCCGACAATATCTCGCGCCAATAGCTTTTGGCGATCGCGGGGATTCTCCGGCAGTTGATCAAGCGGCAGATCGGTCAGCAGTTCAAAATATTGGGGAATAATCGCATCCGGGATTTTTTCTAGCTTGGAGTACATGCTGATTGGGTCTTCTGCCAAACCAACGTAATTATTGAGCGACTTCGACATTTTCTGACCGCCGCCGATGCCAAGCAGAATTGGCATCAGCAGTCCAAACTGAGGTGACAGCCCAAACTGGCGCTGCAAATCTCGCCCGACCGCAATATTGAACTTTTGATCTGTGCCCCCCAATTCAACGTCTGCCTGAATTGCCACCGAGTCGTAGCCCTGCATCAGCGGGTAGAGAAACTCATGCAGAAAAATCGGCTGCTCCTTGCTAAATCGCTCCGCAAAGCCTTCTTTGGCTAACATTTGCCCGACCGTCATCGTGGCCAGCAGTTCGGCAATTTTGCCTAGATCAAGCTGCGAGAGCCAAGTTGAATTGTAGTGAATTTCTAGGCGGGCGTCAAAATCCAGAATCGGGCGAATTTGATCCAGATAGGTTTTAACGTTGGCTGCCACTTCGTCCTCGGTCAACTGTCGCCGCACTTCCGACTTGCCAGTTGGATCACCAATTCGGGCCGTAAAGTCACCAATAATTAAAACCGCAGTGTGGCCTGCATCCTGAAAGGCCCGTAGCTTCCGAATCGGAATACTGTGCCCTAAATGCACATCCGAGCCGGTTGGATCAATCCCAAATTTAATCCGGAGCGGGCGATCTGGTCTTAATAGCCGAACCGCCAAGTTCTCAGCCGGCTGCTCTGAGTCGGCAACGTGGGGAAAGACCTCACTAACTCCCCGTTCGATTAATCTTGAAATAGCATCCATAACAGCCATACAGTTCAGCAACGAGCATGATCTCGCAGCATAAGCATCAGTTGATTTGACGAGTAACTCTCAGGTTTTAACCCCAACGAACTCTGAATAAGAGTTGACACTGCGAATGCTATGCTACCTAATTAATGTGACACGGGGTTACTGCCAAACCTAGAGGAAAGTTAAATTGTCAATCCGAATAATTGGCCAAAAATCTCATCCCTCTTCGCCCAATTCTTTTTTTAAATCGATTGGCAGAATTGCTGGTACGACAATTTTGGGAGCCAGCATGGTCGGGAGTGCCGCGATCGCCGGCGGCTTAGTTGGGTTGGCAATCAGCTATCGCAATTTGCCGGATGTGCGATCGCTCAAAGGCTATGTGCCCAGTGAAACCACTCACATCTACGACATTAACGGCAAAGTTTTAGCCAGTCTGCACGACGAGGAGAACCGGGAAGTTGTCCCCCTCAACAAAATTTCTCCAGATTTAAAGCGGGCCGTCTTGGCGATCGAAGACAGTAACTTTTTCCAGCATCAAGGCATTAACCCGGTTGGGATTTTGCGGGCTACTTTAGCCAATGCCCAATCCGGTCGAACGGTAGAAGGGGGGTCTACCCTGACCATGCAGTTGATCAAGAACCTCTTTCTAACCCCAGAGCGAGCAATCAGCCGCAAAGTCGCAGAGGCAGTGCTTGCCCTGCGGCTAGAGCAAATTTTTAACAAAGACGAGATTCTGGAAATGTACCTGAATCAAGTCTATTGGGGACACAATACCTACGGAGCTGAAACTGCCGCTGAGAGCTACTTCAACAAGCCAGCCGCAGATTTAACCTTAGCTGAAGGAGCCATGATGGCCGGGATTATCCAGGCCCCTGAAGCCTATAGCCCCTTCGTTGACTTGGAGTTAGCCAAGCGCCAGCAGAAAATTGTCCTCAATCGGATGGTGGAGCTGAAGTGGATCACCTCAGCCGAAGCCGAAGCTGCCTATGACCAAAAACTGAAGCTGGGTAAAATCACTTCTTTCCAAAGCAGCCGCAGCCCCTATGTGACGGATGCAGTTGTCCAGGAGTTAAGCCAGCGCTTTGGCCGCGAAGCCGTGATTAAAGGTGGAATGCGGATTCAAACGACGGTTGATTTAAAACTGCAAAATCTTGCCGAGGAGACTGTGCGGCGAGGTCATGCCCGCCTGATCGGTCAAGGGATTCGGGCCAACCAGATGGCCCTGGTTGCGGTTGACCCCCGCACCCACTTCATTAAAGCGATGGTGGGTGGCATTGATTACAGCAAAAGCCAGTTTAACCGAGTGACCCAGTCCGTGCGTCAGCCGGGTTCGGCCTTTAAGCCTTTTGTTTACTACACTGCCTTTGCCACGGGCAGATATACGCCTGACTCCACTGTTCAAGACAAACCGATGACCTTTAATGACGGTGAACCCTACTCACCGCGCAACTACGACAACTCCTTTAGCGGAGCAATGTCAATTCGGTCTGCCTTGGCCTCGTCGCGCAACATTCCGGTGATTGCCTTGGGGCAAAGAGTTGGGATTGAAAAAGTAATTGATGTCTGTCGCACCTTGGGGATTAAAAGCCCAATTCCACCGGTGATTTCTTTACCCTTGGGTTCTGTCGATCTGACTCCCTTGGAAATTACGAGTGCCTATGCTACCTTTGCCAACGACGGCTGGCAATCAGACGCGACTGCCATTTTGCAAGTCACCGACAACAGCGGACATTTACTGTTAGACAACACACCGCAACCTAAGCTGGTGCTTGACCCTTGGGCGGCCGCTTCCCTCAACAGCGCCTTGCAGTCTGTGATTACGGGTGGTACGGGGGTAGCGGCGGCGATCGGTCGCCCGGCTGCTGGCAAAACCGGCACCACGTCTGATGAGCGAGATATTTGGTTTGTTGGCTATGTGCCCCAACTAGCGGCCGCTGTTTGGGCGGGCAACGATGACTACAAGCAAATTGGTAAAGGAGCTACGGGAGGCGGGTCGATCGCGCCGATTTGGGGAGATTTTATGCACGCAGCCCTCAAAGGGGTTCCAGTCGAACAGTTTACCCCAGCCTCTAAGTTCGAGCGCCCGCGAAGCCAGCGGGAATAAGGATTGAGATATCTAATTCAAGCAATTCAAGCTTTTAAGTCCCACTGCTTAGCAGTGGGACTTAAAAGCTTAATGAATTTTGGGAGAGAGGAGCGATGCTCAATCCAAATTGCTAACTCTAGGTATCCTTGCTGCTCTCTCTACTGGCAGTTTGTACGTAAAGAATAATCAGAAACACTGTCGGCACAATCACAAACAGTGCTGTGGCGATCAGTCCCAGGTTATTTACTTCCATAATAGCCTCAGTGCTTTATCTTCATAGGTTTGCCGACACTTTTCAGGATACCATCTGCTGTTCCCCTCATGGCTTGGTTTTGACACTGACTAAACCATTAACTAGGGTTTGACAGGCCAGCCGATAGCTAGGGGGGCGCTTTTTGAGTTTGCGATTTTCAACGGGCGTGCGATCGCTGAGATTCTCCATCCCTTCCTCAATCTCAACAATGCAAGTTCCACACTGACCATAGCCACCGCAGTTAAACAATTTTCCTTTGAGAGTGTAAATATCAATACCTGCTTCCAGTGCTTTCAAGCGTAAGTTAGCCCCATCTGCGACAACAACTTCTTGCTCTTCTTTAATAAACTTAATAGTTCCCATGGGGATTCCCTGCGAATGTGCTTGCAATCAGTTCTCACACTGGTTACACTTCTTTATACACTCTTATTTTTACAAAAAAACGCTAGCTTTCTAGCTTTTACAAGGGTGAGCTAGACCGCTACACTCGTCATAGTGCCCCAAAGTATCTATGGTGATCAGGCACTTTATTAAGCCGCTAACTGCAAAATGTTGAAGTTTTTTTAGGAGGAGCGTAGTCAATGGGACTACCCTGGTACCGAGTACACACGGTTCTGATTAACGATCCAGGACGACTAATTGCCACTCACCTGATGCACACTGCACTCGTTGCGGGTTGGGCAGGTTCGATGGCTCTGTACGAGTTAGCCGTTTTCGATCCCAGCGATCCAGTGCTTAACCCGATGTGGAGACAGGGCATGTTTGTTCTGCCCTTCATGGCTCGGTTGGGCATCACAGGTTCTTGGGGTAGCTGGAGTATTACAGGAGAGACCGCCGTTAATCCTGGATTCTGGAGCTTTGAAGGTGTAGCCCTAGCCCACATTGTGCTGTCTGGACTATTGTTTTTGGCAGCAATTTGGCACTGGGTAAACTGGGATCTAGAGCTATTTAGAGACCCGCGTACAGGTGAGCCTGCCTTGGATTTGCCCAAGATGTTTGGTATTCACCTATTTTTGTCTGGGCTACTTTGCTTCAGTTTTGGTGCCTTCCATCTAACGGGTCTGTTTGGCCCAGGCATGTGGGTTTCTGACCCCTATGGGTTAACTGGTAGCATTCAACCCGTTGCGCCAGCTTGGGGGCCAGATGGCTTTAACCCCTTCAACCCAGGCGGGATTGTTGCTCACCACATTGCTGCGGGTGTCGTTGGCATTATTGCCGGACTGTTTCACCTGATTGTGCGTCCTCCCCAAAGGCTGTATAAGGCTCTGCGGATGGGTAACATTGAAACCGTGCTTTCGAGCAGTATTGCCGCCGTCTTCTTTGCTGCTTTCGTGGTCGCTGGGACGATGTGGTACGGCAGCGCTGCAACCCCGATTGAACTGTTTGGCCCCACTCGTTATCAATGGGATGGCAGCTATTTCAATCAGGAGATTAATCGCCGCGTTCAAACTAGTTTGGCGCAGGGAGCATCTTTGTCTGAAGCTTGGTCAGCCATTCCAGAGAAGCTGGCGTTCTACGATTACATTGGTAATAATCCCTCCAAGGGCGGCTTATTCCGTACAGGAGCCATGGACAATGGGGATGGGATTGCTAAAGGCTGGATTGGCCATGCAACCTTCCGGGATGCTGAAGGTACGGAGCTATTTGTGCGGCGGATGCCCAACTTCTTTGAAACCTTCCCAGTCATTTTGACTGATAAGGATGGAGATGTCCGGGCTGATATTCCTTTCCGTCGAGCTGAGTCGAAGTATAGCTTTGAGCAGCAGGGCGTAAACGTTAGTTTCTATGGTGGTGAGTTAGACGGGCAGACTTTTAAGGATGCGCCAACCGTCAAAAAGTATGCTCGCAAAGCTCAATTGGGTGAACAATTTGAGTTTGATCAGGAAACGCTTAGTTCAGATGGTATTCTGCGGACAAGTCCGCGGGGCTGGTTTACCTACGGGCACGCCTGCTTTGCTCTCTTGTTCTTCTTTGGTCATATTTGGCATGGGGCTCGCACCTTGTTCCGTGATGTGTTCTCAGGGATTGACCCTGAATTATCGGAAGAGCAAGTTGAGTGGGGCTTCTATCAAAAGCTGGGTGATACTTCAACCCGTCGCAAAGAGACTGTCTAATACTTGAAGGAGTCATGCTATGGAAAGCATTGCTTACATTTTGATCATAGCTTGTTTGATTGGTCTGTTCTTTTTTGCTATTTTCTTTCGTGAACCGCCTCGGATTACCAAGAAATAGCCTTGAATTAGTCTAAATAGCTAGCTTATTAAAAAGCCGCTTCTGACAAGGCGGCTTTTTACTGATTAATAGAATTCAGGGTGAGAGGATGTTTGCAAAGTATCTTGGGCGACCTTGCTAGCTTGAAGATCTTCCTTGGTTCCTCTTAAAAAAGGGGAACGGTTTCAAAGTCCCCCTTTTTTCTAGTGGAGCGGCCCGATAGTGTGGGAAGTTAGAGGGATTAAAGATTTCCAGGCAGATCAAATTTGACTGTTTTAACCGTATTTCAAACCCAGACTAATCAAGCGTGGCTATTACAGGAGCAGGATCTGAAACTGCAATCCTTGGAAACCAAAAACCCTCAGCATAAACCTGTGGATTAACGTGAGAAATTTGGCTGTAGGACTGGCGTACATGGTTATTCACAGCCACAGTCTTCACGTCATACATCTGGGTTGCTAGCTTAGGATAAACCCCTACTCCAACAATCAGGAATAGAAAGCAGGCAGCAATAAATATTTCCCGTGGTTTGGCATCGCTGAAATCAGCATTGGTGGGCAAAACACAGCTTGTCCCAAAGCAGTTGGCCGCTTGACTGTTTTGAAAGTCTTTCTGGAGAGAGACATCGCCCAACAGACACGCAGGTTCATTACCAGCACTGTAAAAGATTTGTCTAAGCATTGAAAGCAGATAAATCGGGGTTAGGATTAACCCGATCGCTGACAAGCAAACCATTCCCGTCCGGAAGCCGGAACTATAGACATCGCTGTTGCTTAAACCCACGAAGACCGATAGTTCACTCACAAAGCCACTCATCCCAGGCAGCGCCAAAGAGGCCATGGCGGCAATCGTAAACAGCGCAAACACTTTTGGCATCAACTTGCCAATGTTGCCCATTTTCTCTAGTTCCATCGTGTGGGTGCGATCGTAAGTCACACCCGCCAAGAAGAACAGCACTGCAGCAATTAACCCGTGGGAGAGCATTTGCAGCATCGCTCCACTAATGCCCAAATCTGTAAAGGAAGAAATACCCAGCAGGACGAACCCCATGTGAGACACGGAAGAATAAGCCAGGCGACGCTTCATGTTTGACTGAGCAAAGGAAGCAAATCCGCCATAGACAATATTGACAATCCCCAAACTCGCCAGCACTGGTGCAAAGTAAACATGGGCATTGGGCAGCAACTCCATGTTGAGCCGAATTAGCCCATAGGCCCCCATCTTCAGCAGCACCCCGGCTAGAATCATCGACACCGGAGAAGAGGCTTCACCGTGGGCATCGGGTAGCCAGGTATGGAGCGGGAAAATTGCCAGCTTTACCCCAAAAGCAATCAGCAAGCCAGCATACAGTAGCAGTTCCAAAATCAGCGGATAGTGCTTCATGCCCAGCTCAGCCATATCAAAGGTGATGTTTTCACCCCCATAAAGAGACATTGCTAACGCTGCTATCAGGATAAAAATTGAAGCCGCCGCCGTATAGAGCAAAAACTTGGTGGCAGCATATTGCCGATTCTGTCCACCCCAGATCGACACCAGCAGGTAGACCGGCACCAGCTCGACCTCCCACATGATGAACAGCAGCAGCAAGTCTTGGGCCACAAAGACGCCAACTTGGGCTGAGTAGAGCACCAACATTAGGAAATAAAATAGACGCGGCTTGTGATCGACTTGCCAGGCCGACAAAATCGAGAGGGTTGTCACCAGACCTGCTAGCAATACCAGCGGCATCGAAATCCCATCGACTGAGACTGCCTGCTTAAAGACACTAACCTCGGCAGCCCAAAGACACTAACTTCGGCGGCCTAAAGACACTAACTTCGGCACCCAAATGACAGCAACCTCGGCGGGTCATTTTTGAGAAACTTCGGCAGGTAATA
>JAHHGS010000089.1 GCA_019359715.1 Aphanocapsa sp. GSE-SYN-MK-11-07L
GCCAGAGAATCATGAGGGAATGGTGTATGTTGCCATGATTCGCTTGATGCTACGGCGATTAGACAACAATCGCAGAAGGTGGAAAAAAGAAACAGCTTAACTAACATTTACAAACATTCTCTAAGTTGGGCTGATTTCAGATCGCCGCCCATACCGGACTGCTAAAGTTGAAAATCTTTGGTACTTATAAATATTTGATATTTGTTCGATCCGGATTGATATAACTTGAATACACATTAGCTGATTAATTTTGGTGTGGTTACTATTACCCTGCTTGATTCCCGCCAAAAAACTCCTGTTCAACAGTGGCAATTTGCGACAAAGCCCGTTATTTGCATTGGGCGATCGCCAGACAACCACATTGTGCTCCGGGATATCTTGGTTTCTCGTTACCACTTAGAACTGCACCACGTTGGCGATGGGACTTGGCGGCTGCGGAGTCGGGGCAGCAACGGCACATTTTTAGATGGCCAGCTCTCACCCCAGGGCAACTTAGCCGACGGCAGCATCATTCAGCTTGGGCCGACCGGCCCAATGCTCAGATTTGAAATTCAAACCAGCAGCCAAAAAAAAGTGACGGCTGGGCCAGAAAACTGCACCCACGCCGGCAACTTTCCCGGCAACTTATTCTGCATTCACTGTCGGCAACCCCTGAATGTTCAGCGCACAATCCGGCAGTATCAAGTCCTGCGGCTGCTTGGTCACGGCGGCATGGGAACCACGTTTTTGGTCTGCGTTCCTTCAGACCAGCCGGGTCAAATGCCCCAACTGCGAGTGCTGAAAGAAATGAACGCGGCGATGGAGAATATCCCAAAAGCGCAGGAGTTATTTGAGCGAGAGGCCCGGATTTTGCAATCCTTATCCCACTCCGGGATTCCCCGGTTTTTCGATTATTTTGTTGAGAATAATAAAAAATATCTGGTGATGGAGTTGATCCACGGTCAAGACCTAGATAAGTGGGTGCAACAGAAAGGAACAGTCGCCGTCGAACCAGCGATCGCCTGGATGCTGCAAACTTGTGACGTGCTCTCTTACATTCACAGCCAAGCCTCACCTGTCATCCATCGCGATCTCAAGCCCAGCAATTTAATTGTGCGGAGCAAAGATAGCCAGATTGTCGTGATTGACTTTGGGGCCGTTAAAGAGTCGGGTAACTCGCCCGGCACCCGGATCGCGGTTGAGGGCTATAGTTCGCCGGAACAAACCTTAGGTAATCCGCAAATTCAGTCTGATTTATATGCGATTGGGGCGACTTTAATTTTTCTACTGACGGGGCAAAGTCCGATTAAGGTCTATCGCAACCGGGGGCAAGGCTATCGCCTCCAAATTCAAGAGATTGCTGCCATTCCCGATTCGCTGAAGCAGGTGATTTACACCGCCACCGAACCGCGTTTGAGCGATCGCTACCAGAGCGCTGATCAACTGGCTACGGCGCTCAAGTCCTGCCTTTAAGGTTTTTCGGTTGTCCTAAATTTGACCAAGGGCGGCTTTCTGCTAACGTAAGCAGTAGTAGCAATATATGAACAACCATGGCAGAAGTTTTGATGTTCAATGCCCTGCGGGCCGCCATTGATGAGGAAATGGCAAGGGATGAGACAGTCTTTGTCATGGGTGAGGATGTTGGCCAGTACGGCGGTTCCTACAAAGTCACGAAGGGACTCTACGAAAAGTATGGCGAAATGCGGGTTTTAGACACCCCGATCGCCGAAAACAGCTTTACCGGGATGGCGATCGGAGCCGCAATGACGGGTTTACGACCGATCATTGAAGGCATGAACATGGGCTTTTTGCTGCTGGCCTTTAACCAAATTTCTAATAACGCCGGCATGCTGCGCTACACTTCTGGCGGCAATTTCAAAATTCCGATCGTGATTCGCGGGCCAGGCGGCGTTGGGCGGCAGCTAGGGGCAGAACACTCCCAGCGTTTAGAGGCCTATTTTCAAGCGGTGCCAGGGTTAAAAATTGTCGCCTGCTCAACCACCTACAACGCCAAAGGCTTGCTCAAGGCAGCGATTCGTGACCCGAATCCGGTGCTGTTTTTTGAACACGTTTTGCTCTACAACCTGAAGGAAGATTTACCGGATCAGGAATATCTGCTGCCTTTAGATAAAGCCGAGATTGTCCGTCCTGGCAAAGATGTGACGATTCTGACCTACTCGCGGATGCGCCACCATGTCCTGCAAGCAGTTAAAACCCTCGAAAAATCTGGGTTTGATCCAGAAGTGATTGATTTGATCTCGCTTAAACCTCTGGATATGGAAGCGATCGCCGCCTCGGTTCAGAAAACCCATCGGGTAATAATTGTCGAAGAGTGCATGAAAACAGGCGGGATTGGGGCCGAGCTGACGGCTTCGATTAACGACCAACTGTTTGATGAGCTAGATGCGCCTGTCTTGCGCCTGTCTTCCCAAGACATTCCGACTCCCTACAATGGCACCTTAGAAAACCTGACGATTGTTCAACCGACTCAAATTGTCGAAGCAGTCCAGAAAATGGTGGCCCTGCGTGTTTAAAGCCTGTTCACAAACGCTAATTTGGTTGGGAGAAATCGCCAATGGGTAAACAACGTCTCCTCTTAGGGCTGATTGCCTTATTGATGATTGGTTCGCTGCTCGTGATCTTTAGAATGCCGGTGCGGCTAGGGCTAGACCTCCAGGGCGGCGCTCAACTGATGCTGCAAGTCAAAACGACTGAAAAAGTGAAGGAGATTACGCCCCAAGTTTTAGCAGCCGTCCAGCAAGTGGTCGAAAATCGGATTAACGGGCTGGGGGTTTCAGAAGCCCTCGTCCAAACTGCCGGGGACGACAAGCTGCTGGTGCAACTGCCGGGGGTAAATGACCCAGAGCAGGCAGAGCGAGTTCTGAAAGGAACTGCCCAACTCGATTTCCGGTTCCAAAAACCGGGCACAGACGCTCAATTACGAATTGAACAGCAGTTGCGAGCCGAGCTAAACCTCAAGTTGCTAGAGCAAGAGAAAGCTGGAGATCAGGCGGCTGTTGCCAAAACCATTGCATCGATCGCCAAGAGCAATCAGGCGATCGCCGCCCTCTACGAAAAAACCGACCTAACCGGCGACCTGCTGCGGGAAGCCTTGGCCTCACCGATCAGTCCCCAAAGTTGGAGTGTGCTATTGCGATTTGATAGCAAGGGGGGCGACCTGTTTGCTGACCTCAGCAAGCGGGTGGCTGGCACCGGGCGCACTCTCGGAATTTTTCTGGACGACAAGTTAATTAGCGCCGCATCGGTTGATGTTAAGTATGCCCAAACCGGAATTACCGGCGGCAATGCCGAAATTTCTGGCAACTTCACCGCCCAAGCCGCCAACGACCTAGCGGTGCAATTGCAGGGCGGGGCTTTACCCGTACCGCTGGAAGTGGTGGAAAACCGGACGGTTGGAGCCACCTTGGGGCAAGACAGCATCCGCAGCAGCATTTATGCTGGGATTGGCGGTTTGGTGCTGGTATTCATTTTTATGGCAGTCTACTACCGGCTGCCGGGGGTGATTGCCGATTTGGCGCTCAGCCTCTATGCGCTGCTCACCTTTGCCGCTTTTGTCTTATTGGGTGTCACCCTGACTCTGCCGGGGATTGCAGGCTTTATTCTCAGTATTGGGATGGCAGTCGATGCAAACGTGCTAATTTTTGAGCGAACGCGCGAAGAGCTGCGGGCTGGCAAGTCGCTCTATCGATCGGTGGAGTCAGGCTTTTACCGGGCTTTTTCTAGCATTTTGGATAGTAATGTCACCACCCTAATTGCCTGTGCCGCCTTGTTTTGGCTGGGGTCGGGCTTAGTAAAGGGGTTTGCGCTCACCCTGGCGATCGGGGTGGTAGTAAGTATGTTTACCGCCGTTACCTGTAGCCGGACATTAATGCTGTTTGCCTTGACGATTCCCAGTTTGCGAAAGCCGCAGCTATTTTGCCCAAAAGTGGAGGGCGTACGATGAAGTTTAGCGTCATTCAACAGCGATCTCTCTGGTGGTCAATCTCACTGGCGATTATTTTGGCGGGGCTGATTGCAATGGGGATTTCCTGGACAAATCCCGAAATCCGCTCTCCCCTCCGCTTAGGATTAGATTTTATCGGCGGCACCCGGCTAGAATTTGAACTGGACTGTGCCGCCCAGCCCAGCCAGTGTAGCCAACCGCTCAAAATTGAAGCGGTGCGAGAAGTTTTAACCGCTGAAGGACTGGGCAACAGCAGCATCCAAATTCTGGATCAGCACGGCGTCTCGATTCGGACTGAGCCGCTGAATGTGGATCAGCGCACCCGCTTGCAGAGCCAACTCACCGCCAAGTTAGGCAAATTTGATCCGGCCAAAACCCAAATCGATACGGTCGGGCCAACCCTGGGGCAAGAGCTGCTCAAAAATGGGCTGTTGGCCCTGCTGCTCTCGTTTGTCGGGATTACTGTCTACTTGACCATCCGGTTTCAGCTTGACTATGCAATTTTGGCGATCGTCGCTCTGTTTCACGATGTGCTGGTTACGGTGGGGATTTTCTCGATCTTGGGCTTGGTGGCAGGGATAGAAGTTGACAGCCTGTTTGTGGTTGCGCTGTTAACGATTGTTGGCTTCTCAGTCAACGATACGGTGGTGATTTACGATCGCGTTCGCGAGAACCTGAAGCTCTACCCCGATCGCTCAATCGACGAAACGGTGGATGCGGCAGTGGTTCAAACCTTAGCCCGATCAATCAACACCACCATGACCACGCTGCTGACCTTGGTGGCAATTTTTCTGTTTGGCGGCGAAACGCTCAAAAACTTTGCCCTCGCATTAATTATTGGTTTCACGATGGGGGCTTATTCGAGTATTTTCATTGCCAGTACGCTGTTAGCCTGGTGGCGAGAACGAACCGAAGGCAACCGCTCTCATCCTGGAGAAGCGGCGATCGATCAACCGCCAGACAGTTTATAAAATCCTTCCTCAGGATGTATGAGTAAGCCAAACCCAGACTCTTCATTGCCAGAACTGCCCTTGACCTACACCAGTTCCCAACAAATTAATCTAAGCCAATTTCAGCAAGAAGTAGAGCGATTGCATGAGCTAACCGTCTGGGGGCGCTGGCTTGTCGTCAGCCTGCTCTGGCTGACGGTTGGCTTAGCCAGTCTGTGGGAGCTGCGCTCAGTCCTGGAACTTTGTCTGGAAGATTTTACCTGGGCTGCCCTCAAGTACGGGCTAATTTTTAACCGCCTGGCCAGTATCGGTCTAGCTTTGTGTATTGGCATGACCTTAGCCGTCCTGGTTTGGCAGTCTCGCAATATTCTATTTGGGCGCCCCAAAATCCAGCAGCAGCGGCTTGAAAAACGGGTGCTGCAAATTCGCCAGCAGGGCCGTCGCCACCCGCTATGGCGCTGGGTTTGCCGTCAGTAAGAGATTACTGAGCAGGTCGGGGGCAGGCAAAATAAGCAGTAGTAAAAGGGTGAGCGAGAGCAGTCCCAAAAAGTCGCGGCGGCTATCTAGCTCGCTGACATCGTTGAGGGCTGGCTCGTCAAAGGCAGGCATAAAGAAAAGCAAAATTGCCCAAAACATCAGTACAGGTTGGACAAGCGCCAACAGCAGCACAATGAAGCGGCTGATTTGCCCGATCGCCGCCCCCGCCCGCTGCCCATACATCGCGTGGACAATGTGCCCGCCATCCAGTTGACCAATTGGCATCAAATTCAGGGCTGTGACGACGAGGCCTAAGCAACCGGCGATCGCCACTGGATGCAAATGAATGCCCGTGTTGGTCATCAACTCAGTCCCAAACACGCAGCGGCTAATCAAGATCAGCAGGACTGAAAAATTAGGGTTAAAGGCAGTCACATTAAACGGCTCAGCCTTGGCTGGCAAGGGGACAATTTCAGAGTGATATAGACCCCAAATCAGCACGGGTAGGGTAATCACAAACCCCGCGATCGGCCCCATAATTCCGACATCAAACAAGATTTTGCGATTTGGGATCGGCGATCGGATTTGGATAAACGCCCCAAAGGTGCCCAGTGCAAACGGGACGGGAATAAAATAGGGCAGAGTCGCCCGAATTTGATAGAACCGAGCCGTCAAATAGTGCCCCAGCTCGTGAATCCCCAAAATTAGCATTAGAGGCAAAGCGTAGGGCAAGCCGGTTAAAATAATGCCTGGATTGGCAGTAAACGTCTTGCTGGTCAGGCTAGGATTCGCTAATTCAACTCCAGCCAGGGTTGTCGTCACCAAGGTGAGGCAGATTAGGATCAGGGCCAACCCCGGTCGAGTCAAAGGTGCCTGTTGAGGTCGCTTCGTCAATTCCTCTTGACGCTGGGGATTGAGGACAAGGGCAAAAAACGGTTTATTGCCCGCTCCGTGCTGAAAAATGGTCAAAAACCGATCGCCAAACTGAGCCGTAATGTTATCGCGAATCGTTTCGTAGGCAGTTTCAGGCTGCGATCTCAGTTGTCCCCGACAGATCACTGCTTGGGGTCGATACTCAATCTGCTGCAAATAATAGATTGACCACGGAAAGCAGCTTTGGAGTAAACTTTCCTCTGACTTCTCCAGCGGGCGGACTTCGGGTGGGCTAGTTGCCGACTCCGCTGAGTTAGGATCGGCAGCTTCCGCCGACTGTGTGGCGGATTTAGCAATTCGGCCCCGCTGCACCAGCACAAAATACAGCAGCGAACTGAGAATTAACGAACTCACCAATAGCGGCTGCGGAATTGGTTGTTTGGGCCCCTGGGTTAAAGCCCAAGCCCCAATCAAGAATGCTGGCAGCATCAGTACCAGCCATAATAGCCACCAAGGGGTCTGCGTGGAACGGCTAACACTCTGCCGCACAATTAGCAGCAGAATTATCCCTAGCAAAGTCAACGACAGCCAAATCATGCTTTAGGTCTCAAGTGGCTAACTCCAACAAACAACCTCAGATTATTTTTGATCGCCTTTGGGCTTTTGCGCCCAATCGGCAGACTTTAGGAGGGACGGCTTATCTTATTGTAGAAAATTACGGCAACATCCTGGTTGATTGTCCAGCTCGGACTCTAGAAAATCAAAGCTTTCTGAGCAAAGTTGGCGGGGTGGGCTGGCTAGTGATTACCCATCGCGGCGGAATCGGGGAGGTTAAGTCCTTGCAACAGCAGTTGGGTTGCGACGTTGTCGTCCAAGAGCAAGAAGCCTATTTGCTACCCGACTGTCCAACCACTTCCTTTGCGACAGAGCTGATCTTGACCCCACAGACAAAAGTGTTTTGGACACCTGGACATTCCCCAGGTTCAGCCTGCGTTTACAACACAGCCCAAGCTGGAATTTTATGCACGGGTCGGCATTTACTGCCCAACCCTGAGGGCCAACCCACCCCGCTCCGCACCCCTAAAACCTTCCATTGGCCAAGGCAACTCAAAAGCGTCCAACAGATTTTAGACACCTTTAGTCCGCAAACCCTGACTTATTTGTGTCCTGGCGCTAATACGGGCTTCCTGCGCGGAGAACGAGCGATCGCCAATGCCTATGAGCGTTTGGCTCGCCTTGATCTGGAAGCTTTGTAGATAAGGCGGAACAGGCAGAGGAAGGCAGAAGTCCTGAAGGGCATCAATTTGATCTATTTGCCATGAGTGTGCAGAATACTGCTCGCATTCAACAGCAGAATGAAAAAACAATTTCCGTCATCATTAGCAACCCGCCCTACAACGCCCATCAGGAAAATTTCAACCAACGTAACGCAAATCGTCTCTACAAAGGCATTGACAAGGCGATTAAAGGGACTTACATCAAAGAAGGAACAGCCCAAAATCAGATTGTTGTTTACGATATGTACACTCGCTTCTTTCGCTGGGCAAGCGATCGCCTGGGTCAAAACGGCATTATTGCGTTTGTTACCAATCGATCGTTTATTGACTCCAAAACCTTTGATGGCTTTCGCAAATGTGTCGATCGCGAGTTTGATTATATTTATATTGTCGATACTCAATCTGATGTGAGGAATAACCCGAAGATCTCAGGCACCAAAAATAATGTGTTTGGGATTCAAACGGGCATTGCGGTGATGTTTTTAGTAAGAACAGAAAAGGAGAAAAGCAATGATACACCCAACCATTCTAGAAAAGCTGGAAAAGCTGCCTGAATCACTTCAAACCGAAGTGCTCCACTACATTGAATTTCTGCTGGAGAAACAGGCGACACGACCGCTCCAATCAGAAACATCAAAGAAACGTCGTTTAGCTGGTTCTATGAAAGGCACATTTGTTTTGCCGTTGCCAGATAATTTTGATGAGCCTCTAGAACTGACTAATGCTGCTGCTTGTACTGAGTATGAAAAAAAGTACGGTTATGGGAGTTTAGCTGGAAAAATAGTGATATCTGATGACTTTGATGAACCTCTAAAAGATCTAAAGGATTATATGTAGTATGGCAGTGCTTCTAGATACGCATGTAGTGCTTTGGTATGTAACACAGAATCCTAGCTTGAGCTTGAAAGCTAGAGAGATCGTTGAAGCGAAGTCAGATTTGTTCTTTAGTATGGCGAGTGTGTGGGAAATTGCAATCAAACTGAATATTGGCAAGCTGCAAATCTATTGCTCATTTGACGATTTACTAGCATGAATAGCGGTTACGAGAGCTGAGATTTTACCGATTGACATCGAAGATACGCAAACTTACATCAATTTGCCATTGATGCCAGAACATCGCGATCCGTTCGATCGCATTTTGGTCGCCTAAGCGATGAATTACGGGTTGGATATCGTTAGTGGAGATGAGAAGTTTGATGCGTATTCTATTCAGCGGGTGTGGGTATGAGCAAGGCAAAGATTTTCTACTTTACTTTGCAGGATGAGCAAACGAAGGAAGAAAAGCTCGACTGGTTTGAGCGGATGCAGTTTGAAAAGATTCCGTTTGATCACATTTCGCCGGATCAGAAGGCGAATTGGATTAATTTAACTGATAACGATTTTGATAGTTTTTTGCCGTTGATTGATAAGCAGGTTAAGGCTGGAAAGCCGCAGGAGGCAGTTTTTCGGCTTTTTTCAGCAGGGGTTAAAACTCAACGAGATGAATGGGTTTATGACTTCTCAAAAGAAGCTCTGATTGAGCGGATGAAGTATTTTGTTGAGGTGTACCGCGATCGATGAGAGAACGGCGTAAGACAGGAGTTAGATATTAAGTGGGATGCTGATCTTGAAAAATATTTAGAACGTGGAATTAAGAAAGAATTTGAGATTAAAAAGATAACTTTTGGGATCTACAGACCTTTCATTAAAGTAAATGTTTGTTTTGACAGCCACTTTAATGGAAGAACTTATCAGTTACCAAATATATTTCCTAATTTTGAACATGAAAATTTAGCTATTTGGATAAAGAGTGGAACTGAAATGCCATTCTTTAGTCTTGGCATTCAAAACATTCCTGATGTAATGTCGATGGGTGGTTCTCAATGCCTGCCCCTCTACCGCTATAACGAAAACGGAAACCGGATCGACAATATTACTGACTGGGTCTTAACCCAATTCCAGACCCACTATGGCGATACGACCATCACCAAATCAGCCATCTTTCACTGCACCTACGCCGTCCTCCATCATCCCGCCTACCGCACTAAATCAACCCCTTGAAAAATTAGAAGCCGAACCCTGACTATGACACAGGCACTTGAACAGCGAATCTACACTCCTCAGGAGTACCTTGAACTTGAGCTTGCATCTGAAACTCGCAGTGAATACCGCAATGGAGCTATTATTCCGATGACCGGGGGCACACCTGACCACAATGAATTGGCAATTAATCTTGCGGCTCTGCTCAAATCTGCTCTACGAGGCAAGCCCTACCGGATTTTTGGAGCCGATCAACGGCTGTGGATTCCCGGTGGCGTAGCCTCCCCACAGGGGAATCGCAATCTCTACACCTATCCCGGATGGTTGTCGAAAAACCCCTACAGCTTCAAACAGGGCGTACCGACACCGTGGCAAATCCCTGCTTTATTGCTGAAGTGCTATTCAAATCAACCCAAGATTATGACCACGGCGAAAAGTTTTCTGCTTACCGTAGCATTGACAGCTTTCGCGAATATCTGCTCATCGATCAGTACAGTATCCATGTGGAACACTACGTCAAAACGGCTGCTAATCAATGGCTGCTCTCAAAATATGATGATCCGACTGTCACATTGTCCTTGAGTGCATTTGCCGCTCAAATCAAAATCATCGCTCTCTATGAAAATATTGACATTGATGTTTAACCTCTACCTCTAACCAAAGGCTTACAATAAGTGAAAGCATTCGTTTATGAAAAGATTTAATGCTAGAGGGTTCTATTCTGCAATTGCTAGAAGCTGCTCATCAGGGAGGAGAAACTGGCAAGCGCCATCTCAACTTTGGGGTTTATTACAAAAACACGTTGGTATCTCTTTGTCATGCCCTAGAGGATTGTGTTTTAAGCGAAGATAGCCCTCCACTGATGTTGACTGCCTTTCAGCGCGGCAAGTGGTATTTAGAAGAAGCCGATCGCTATGGTCAGATTGCTGACCACACTCGCCAGGTGGTGATTATGGCCGCGGCGGATGCTGGCTTTAATGAACATCCGACTAGCCAGCGATCGCAGGTGACTGTGGTGGAGCTAACGCCTGAAGATCCGGTGGCGCAGGAATGGCATTTAATGATTCTTTCCCCCAGCTATACGGCGATGGTGCTGTGCCAAGAGCTGTCGCTGGCAGACTATGGCGATCAGCCGCCGGAGTCGGACTTGCAGCGTAAGTTCTACGGGCTGTGGACGTTTGAAACGGAGCTGGTTCAAGAAGCGATTGATTTGACGATCGCCCATATTGGTGCCTACAACCCAGACCTCCAGGTTCAGCTCCAAGCCCATGTTCAAACCATTCAGGCAGAAGCACAGCAGGCTGATCCGCTGCATTTCTACAGCGTGGTGAGTCGGGTGGTGGACTATCTGCAAGCCAACCAGCAAACCTTGCAGCCCGTCCAGACGGCTCAGCAGCTAGACCGCAACTTGCTTTCTAACGAAGTGCAGGCCTTCTTGCGCGTCGCCCAACTGATTGACCTGATGGATCCAGACAATCCCCAGGCAACGACTGAGGTGACAGCCCTGGTGGAAATGATCTGCCAGTTGCTCGATCTACCGGCTTGGCAAGCTAAGCGGCTGCGCTTGGCCAGTATTTTGCATCGGTTGGCTCCTTTCCAAGGAACGCCGCAAAAAATCATTGCTCCATCGGTGTCCAGTCAAGCAGCCCCTCATTCTCGGCTGGCCTGTGCCTTGGTGCCGGGGGTACAAGCTCTCCGCCAAATGCCCAAACTGCGGGCGATCGCTCAAATTATTGCCCATCAGACCGAGTGGTGGAATGGCAATGGAGAACCGGCTGGCCTGGTCGGTGATGAAATTCCACTAGAGTCTCGAATTCTAGGCTTGGTAATTGACTTTCAGCAGCGGGTCAACGGGTTAGCAATTCCCAAAACCATCAATGATGGGCAAGTCGATGAGTGGCAAGACCAGCTTGAATTAGCCTTAGTCCAGTGCCAGCAGTGGGCCGGCGATCGCTGGGATCCTAAATTGGTTGAAATGCTGACCATCATTGTGAATGGTTTACAGCAGGGACTCACTCTGCCGCTGCAATCTCCCAGGCTGACGAATGGGCTGTGGCTGCTTGACAGTTAGGATGGAAGTCTTAAAGCCCTACGAGAAATGCAAAGCCTCCTAACTGATCTGGGGCGCTGTCGCAATCGTTTGTTATGCTGCTTCGTTTAAGAGGACTGGCAGTAGTTGTCAGGTGATCGGTTGGTGCTTAACCCCCAACGATGCCCCTAACCAAGTAGTCAGGGATCGGACATAAAGCAACTATGCGTTGTATCGCTCCCAACTGAGGCACAAGCTTAGGCTTTTTGGATTGCGGTTTTATACAGATGCTGGAAGGTGACAAAGACAACTGCGCCGACAAAGATGGAGCAAAACTTAATCAGCGGGGTCAAATCGCCGTTGGCATAGCTAATCAAAGAGGCCACCTGCATCACAACTGGCATCCAGGCAAACTGCGGGTAGTAAAAGGCAAAAATAATTGAGTTGACGTCGGCTGCAAAAAAGTAGCGATCGTGCATTTTCGGCAGCAGATAGGGCATCACAATCACAGAGGCAAAGCTGAGCGTGACTAAAAATTCCGGCTTGAGCTGGACTTTGCTGTGGTAAATCACCCAGGTCATAATAAAAACCGCCACCAGGGTCAAACCAATCCCCAAGGGCATGACGGTGCTGTAATAGTCGTTGGAAATCCACTGGTAAATATTCGGAGCCATTTTGGTTAGCTCTTTGTACTGAGTCGCCTGATTAAAGTAGATCAACAGCAGTTCAAGCAGCGGGCGGCCAGCATACCAAGCCGGAATCACGGTGATGAAGTAAACCCCGAAAATCAGCAGAAACCGCCACCATTCAATCTTTTTCTTCAAAAACAAGATGAATAGGAACGGGGCCAAGAAGATCGATTGCAGCTTATTGGAAAAATCCTTAAAATCTGAAATGTCAATTAATCTGTTTTTTGAGAGAGTCAAGCGTTTGAGTTCTCAATTCTGCTACCAGTGGCTCATCCATTCATGAATCTAACCCACTATCACACCAAATATTTTGCCTATGAGCTAACCAAGCGATGCTCATCAAATAGCCTGGAAAAGCTAGCGGGTGCGTTTGCTGGGGCAAGGGTTGATTTGAATCCCCATCAGGTTGAAGCGGCGCTGTTTGCCTTTGAGTCTCCTTTATCGAAGGGTGCGCTACTTGCTGATGAAGTGGGACTAGGTAAAACAATCGAAGCGGGACTGGTGATCGCCCAAAAATGGGCTGAGCGGAAGCGTCAAATCTTGATTATTACGCCCTCAAATCTAAGGAAGCAGTGGCATCAAGAGATGACTGAAAAGTTTTTTGTGCCCTGTTCAATTCTGGAAGCGAAGACTTACAACGCGGCCCTCAAACAAGGTTGTGATCGCCCTTTTGAGTCAGAAGGCAAAGATACGGTAGTAATTTGCTCATACCAGTTTGCCCGCAATAAGGCTTATGAAATTGAGCATATTGCTTGGGATCTAGTGGTTATTGATGAAGCCCATCGTCTGCGGAATGTATATAAGACCTCCAATGTGATTGCGAATACATTAAGAAAAACGCTGCAAGGACGTCATAAACTCTTGCTCACAGCAACACCACTGCAGAATTCGTTGTTAGAGCTATTTGGGTTAGTGAGCTTTATTGATGAGAAGGTATTTGGGGATCTAAAAAGCTTTCGAGAACAGTTTTCTAACTTGAGTCAACCGTATGCATCCGAAATGCTAAAGGTACGACTGAAGCCGATCTGCCATCGCACGTTACGTAGAGATGTAATGGCTTATGTTCCCTTTACGCAGCGCCATGCCATTCTTGAGGAGTTTACGCCGAGTCGAGATGAACAGCAGCTCTATGAACTGGTGTCTGAATACCTCTCTCGCGATAATTTACAGGCACTGCCAGCCAGCCAACGAGCATTAACAACGTTGGTGATGCGGAAGTTGTTGGCATCTTCAACCTTTGCGATCGCTGGAACGCTAATATCTCTATCCAAGCGGCTCAAGGCTAAATTGAGCCAGCAAGAGAATTTACGACCATTGACCGATGAACTAGACGAGGACTATGAGGGGCTGGCAGATATTGCTGAAGAGTGGGAAGAGGAGGAGCATGGAGCACCCATCTCTGAACTGGAGCGGGCTGCTATCCAAAGTGAGGTTTTAGAACTGGATGCTTTTGCGGAACTAGCTGCTTCGATTGAGCATAACGCGAAAGGTAACGCATTGCTAAAAGCCTTTGAACAAGCATTTGCGGATACGGTTAAGTATGGCGGTGCCCAAAAAGCAATTGTTTTTACCGAGTCTCGTAGAACGCAGGACTATTTGCTGCGACTGCTGAGAGATAGCCCTTGGGGTGGCGGGCTTTTGCTATTTAATGGAACCAATAATGATGATCAGTCCAAGGCAATTTATACGGGGTGGCTGAAGCAGAATGAAGGGACGGATCAGGTTACTGGCTCAAAGACGGCGGATATGCGTTCTGCTTTGGTAGACTACTTCCGAAAGCAGGGAACTATCATGATTGCGACGGAAGCAGCAGCGGAGGGGATTAACCTTCAGTTTTGTTCGCTGATTGTTAACTACGATTTGCCTTGGAACCCCCAGCGGATTGAGCAGCGGATTGGCCGTTGTCATCGCTATGGGCAAAGGCATGATGTGGTGGTAGTCAACT
Organism: Aphanocapsa sp. GSE-SYN-MK-11-07L; assembly: GCA_019359715.1. GTDB lineage: Bacteria > Cyanobacteriota > Cyanobacteriia > Thermosynechococcales > Thermosynechococcaceae > JAHHGS01. The sequence goes on from JAHHGS010000089.1 coordinate 14,203, forward strand.
TCTTGAACCAAAAAAATGCAGCGGATCGCCGTGTGTTTGAGCTGCTGGCGCAGAAGTTTCAACTATTTGAGGGCGTATTTGGCACCAGTGATGAGGTATTAGGGGCAATCGAGTCTGGGGTGGATTTTGAGAAGCGGATTGCGGAAATTTATCAGCGGTGCCGAAAGCCAGATGAGATTGAGGCAGCATTTAATCGGCTTCAGCAGGATTTGAGCTTTGAAATTAATGAGGCGATGACGCAAACCCGACAAAAATTGCTGGAAAATTTTGACGAGGATGTTTGTGACAAACTGAAGATCAGCGATCAGAGGTCGAAGGAAGTATTAGGTCGGTTTGAGCGTCTATTGATGCAGCTTACTGAGCATGAGTTGGCTCAGGAAGCTGAATTTTCAGAAAATGGTGCGTTTCGCTTAAACAAGGTGCCAGAGGGTCTAACGGCAGAAGTAATTCCATTGGGGCTGTATGAGCTACCGCGTCGTTCAGATACAGCCTATACCTACCGGATGGGGCATCCTCTGGCAGATGCGCTAATTGAGCAGGCGAAGCAGCGTGTGTTATCTCCTATTGTCATTCAGTTTGACTATGCGGCCTATGGCAGTAAGGTTAGCGTTTTGGAGACTTTACTGGGGCAAAGCGGCGATTTGAGCTTATCGGTTCTGACGGTTGAGGCTTTGGATCAGACGGAGGACTATCTGATTTTTGCAACTATGACTGATGGGGGGCAGATATTGGAAGAAGATACGGTACAGAAGTTGTTGTGTATACCAGGTCGGATAGGTGAACTAGAGGAGGAGATCGCCCTTTCTCGTCTAGACGCAATAACTCAACAGCGGCTGAGCGCCATTCAGCAGCAGATTGCTAAACGGAATGCCGATTTTTTTGAGGCTGAAGCCAAAAAATTAGATGGTTGGGCTGAAGATTTAAAGGTGGTGCTGGAGCGGGAAATTAAGGAGTTCGATCGCCAGATCAGGGAAGCTAAACGAGCTGCAACGGCAGCACTAACCTTAGAGGCCAAACTGGCAGGGCAAAAGCAGCTCAAGGAACTGGAGAAGCAGCGGAACCAGAAACGGCGATCGCTATTTGAAGCGCAGGATGAGGTCGATCGTCAGCGGGACGAGCTTATTGCCCAAATTGAAGGCAAGCTAGAGCAAAAGAGCGAACTTCAGTGCCTATTTACCATTCGCTGGAGCCTTTCATGACGGCAGAGATTCCAGTTGAGATTTTAGAGCTTCCCAAGAAGTTGAGAGCTATCTTCACAGGAAAACTGGCAGAAGCAGTTTCTGGCAAGCCACAAGATCGCGAGACTAATTTTCTATCAAGAGCACTGGCTGCTTACGCGATTCATAAACTGGCAGGCTGCTCTTTTGAAGAAGCGGCTGAATCTATTGTGGATGGTGGGGGAGATGGCGGAATTGACGCGATTTTCTATGTTGCTTCTAACGCAACCCTCTTCGCAGTGCAGTCAAAGTATCTTACTAATGGTCGCGGAGAACCAGAACTGAAAGAAGTGGGCAGCTTTAAAGCTGGACTCGAAAATCTGCTTCAAGGAAAGTTTGAGAACTTTAAGCTGAATTCAGAGTGGCAAAAACGTCGTCCTGAAATTGAAGTTCAGCTTAAAAAAGCGGGTCAGGTGCGCGCGATTTTGGTGTACTCCGGGATTAACCTCGTTTCAGATGATCGGCTGAGTTTGTTTGAAGATCTTAGACAGCGATTTTGCTCTGGCGAAGATAACTATTTTGAATTTCAATCCTGCAATCTCACAACGGTTCACGGTTGGCTAATTGGTGCAGATATAGGGCCGGGTGTGCCGCAGTTAGAGCTTAAGCTTTTGAAGCCTGGTTGGGTGACAAAACCCTATGAAACTGTTTTCGGGCTACTGCCACTCAAGGATTTAGCCGATCTTTATGCTCAGCACGGCAAACGACTTGTGGTGGCAAACATCCGAGCCTACAAGGGCAGCACGGATGTAAATACCCAAATTCTAACCACAATTCAGAAAGAGCCACACCATTTTTTTTACTTGAATAATGGACTAACCGCTTACTGCGAAAGGCTTGAGGTGAATAATCTTGATCGTGCTAATGCTGAGTTCAAAAGAATTACAGCCTACGGTTTAGCTATTGTGAATGGGGCACAAACACTAGGTTCTGTGGCTGAGTTTTTTAACCAAACTTTGGCTTCTACACCCGATGGGAATGTTTTGATCAAGGTGATTTCGCTACAACGATGTGAGGATGATCGGGCTTTTGCTGAAACCATCACTCGAAGCACAAACTTTCAAAATCAAATTGGTTTACGGGATTTTGTGGCCCAAGATGAGCAGCAAGCCCGAATTGCGAACCAGCTTTTGTTATCAGGAATTACCTACCATTACAAAGATGATGTGGATACTCCGACACCAGACGAGACAAACTTTACGCTTGATGAAGCAACAACAGCATCAGCCTGTTTGGCTAGGTCATCGGATTGCGATGATTTTTGTGCCCGCATTCTAGTCAATCGGCGTTCTCTTTGGTCGATGGATGAAATCTATCCGCCTGAAAATTTGTCTCGTTCTCGCTATGCACAGGTGTTTCGGGCAGACAGATCGGCACGGGCAGTCTGGCGGGCAGTGCAGGCTCAGCGACTAGTGATCAAGGCAATGCAGGATAGCGGTAGGTCTAGCACTAGAGTTCGCAAGGCTTTTTTTGAGAATGCGCGCTGGCTAGTGCTCATGGTGATTTTTATCAAACTGTATCCTGAGCGAGGGGATGACCTGAATCTGACGGTTGATGAGGTAATGGCTGTGTCGCAGCGTACTATAGAATTCGCCGAGGAGCTTTGGACGGTATGTGAGGCGAAGGGGTATGTGTCACGTCAATCTGCTGCGGGCAGTGTTGAGGGTTTTGAGCAGACTCGGCATTTTCGCTCTATTTTTAGTAGTGCCGCTGATTGTCAGCAGCTACGTGGCGCTTTGTTGGCGAAGTTAGCACAGACTCCACCACAAGTCCCTTTTTCTACAGATTCCGATCTTTTGTGACACTATAAATGGTGCTATAGTGGTGTCATGGCTGCTGATTTGCAATTTCGAGTTGTTATTGATACCAACGTAGTTTTTGAGGGGCTAACAAAGCAGGGTGGTGCTGCGGGATTAATCATTGATGCATGGTTGGCAGGGTTAATTCAGGTTTGCGTTTCTACTGCACTTGCCTATGAGTATGAGGATGTCTTATCTCGAAAGCTTTCAGAAATTCGCTGGCAGAAGCTCCAACCTGTTTTGTCTGCACTTCTGGGAAAGGTTGAGTTTACAGCGATTTACTACTCATGGCGGCCCACATCGCCTGATCCTGGGGATGATCTTGTCATTGATTGTGCGATGAATGCAGGTGCAATAGTAGTTACATCAAATATTCGAGATTTCCAGAGGGCGAAAGTCTCCCTAGGTCTACAGGTGATGACTCCGACTGAGTTAGTGATCAAATTAGCGTCTTAATGGAGTTTTATATGAGTCGGTTAACCTTGCGATTGCCTGAAACCCTCCATCATCAGTTGGCTCACTTGGCTGAAGGGGAGGGAGTTTCTCTGAATCAATACATTACTTATGCACTGACTCGACAAGTTTCGTCGGCATATTCAATTCAGCCCGTTGCTGAGGATGCGGCCCAGCAACAGAAGGAGTTTGCTGTACTATTACAGGCGCTAAGGCAAGGGTCTAGCGATGAAGTCAAGTCTATCTTGGCTGAAAGAGAATCTGTGGAGCCAGAAGATGCTTTAAGTGTTGCGGTGATTGATCGGTTACAGCAGCGGATCAAAGAACGTTCTTGAAACTAACGAGGTTATCCAATGATTCCGTTTGATTCCGTTAGATAGGCATTATCAAACTACTCGCTCTATTCTAAAATTTCATTTTTAATGACTGCGAAACCAAAGCTAGAACTGACTTGGATTGGTAAGGAGCATCGGCCGAAGCTGGAGCCGCGCATTTTGCTAGAAGACCCAGCCAAGTCTTACCATGCGCCCCATCGAGTAACAGAAAATGACAGCTTTGATAATCGGCTGATTTTTGGCGATAACTTGCTGGCACTAAAGGCGTTGGAAGCAGAGTTTACAGGCAAAATCAAATGTGTTTTTATTGACCCACCTTACAATACGGGCAGTGCATTTACCCATTATGACGATGGGTTAGAGCATTCGATTTGGCTGTCAATGATGCGTGACAGGCTAGAAATTATCCGCAAGCTGTTATCAGAAGATGGATCGCTTTGGATAACTGTAGATGATAACGAGGCTCATTATTTGAAGGTATTATGCGATGAGGTTTTTGGTCGAGGATCTTTCGTTACATCATTTATATGGAAAAAGGTTGATAGTCCCAACGACAACAAAGTGCCGATTACACCTGACCATGAGTATGTTCTTTGTTTTGCAAAGACATCAGAAATGGTCAAATTTAAACAGAAAATAGATGACTCAATTCTTGAAGCTTATCGAAAACCAGATTCAGAGTCGGATCGTCCTTACAGAGATCGACTTTTGAAGAAAAATGGTAAAAATAGTTTGAGATCAGATCGTCCATCAATGTTTTTCCCAGTCATTTCTCCTGATGGGACTGAGGTGTTTCCAATTCATGATGATGGGAGAGAAGCTTGCTGGGCTATTGGCAAGAAAGGAGTCGAAGAACTGATTGCAAGAAAAGAACTAATTTGGAAAAATCGCAGCCAGAATGGCATTGAGCGATGGGTTCCCTACACTCGCGAGTTTGCGGCAGATAATCCATCTCGTCCTTATCCAACTATTTGGAATGATCTTGATACTACGCGCCAAACTAAAGCTCATCAAAAAATGCTTTTTGGCGAGGAAGGTGTATTTGCTACACCGAAGCCTGAAGACATAATTTGTCGTGCGTTGCAAATTTGCACTGAGCAAGGCGATCGCGTCCTTGACTCCTTTGCTGGCTCCGGTACTACAGGCGCAGTTGCCCACAAAATGGGTCGCCGCTGGATCATGATTGAACTGGGCGAACACTGCCACACCCATATCATCCCCCGCCTCCAAAAAGTGATTGATGGTGAAGACAAAGGCGGTATTACCGAAGCCGTCGGTTGGCAAGGCGGCGGTGGGTTTCGCTACTATCGCCTCGCCCCCTCCCTACTCGAAAAAGATAAATGGGGCAACTGGGTAATTAACAAAACCTATAATCCCGCCATGCTTGCTGAAGCCCTCTGTAAACTGGAAGGCTTCACCTATGCCCCCTCCGACACCTTTTACTGGCAGCAAGGCTACTCCACAGAGCGCGACTTCATCTACATCACCACTCAAACCCTCAGCCACGACCAACTTGCCCACCTGAGCGAAGAAGTGGGCATAGACCGCACCCTACTCGTGCTGTGCATGGCCTTTCGCGGCAAAGCCGATAAATTCCCCAACCTGACCGTCAAAAAAATTCCCAAACAAGTCCTCTCCCGTTGCGAATGGGGTCACGATGACTACAGCCTTAAGGTTGAAAACCTGCCCCAAGCGCCCCCCAAACCTGGCCAGATGGAGCTAAACCTATGAAGAATGAAGAGCAAAACCAGAAACCTGAATCGGCTACGCACTGCGTAGCCAATCTTCAAAAATCAACAGACGAGGCGTTGGCCAAAATTCGCGATTGCCTTAGAGGCAACCCCACTGACTTTGACCTCCCCGACAGTACGGACTTAATTCGAGCAGACTGTGATCAATAACAACTTTACAGAGGCAATCCCATGAATTCAACTTCAGACTTGCTTAAGCGCATTACTCAAACCCCCGGTCAGTGCGGTGGCCGTCCCTGTATCCGAGGGATGCGGATTCGAGTCAGCGATATTTTAGAAATGCTGGCTGAGAACGTAACCGCCACAGAAATTTTAGAAGACTTCCCTGACCTAGAACCCGCAGATATTCAAGCCTGCCTGCTCTTTGCTGCCCGACGGACTGAATTTTCTAGACTTACCGCATGAAAATTTGGATCGATGCTCAGCTTCCGCCAACCTTAGCAAGTTGGCTGTCAGCGACCTTCGCTGTAGAAGCAACTGCATTGAGAGAGATCGGACTGCGGGACGCTCAAGATATTGATATTTTTGCGGCAGCAGGGGCTGAAAATGCCGTCATTATGACAAAAGATGTTGACTTTGTAGATCTCGTCTGTCGTTTAGGGGCACCGCCTCAAATTTTGTGGTTAACCTGCGGCAACGTGACAAACCGCAATTTGAGAACACTGCTGATGGCTACATTGCCCGAAGCTTTAGAACGCCTAAATCAGGGGGATTTGATTGTTGAAATCAGCAGTGCCCCCTAAATTTCTCAGAGAGCAGAAGAGGTCTTGATCTATGAATCGCCATGTTAACGCCATCTCCGGCCGCCTCAGCTTGCGCCCACCCCAACGCGATTCCCTCGAAATCCTCGATCGCCTTTGCGAAATCCTGCCCTCCAAACAAAACAGTAATAGAGACACTGCACTAGCTGCCATTCAAAGCGAATATCCCACCGTCACAGACTTTGAGCGCGAATTTCCCTCCCTCTGCTTTTCCCTAGCAACAGGCGTGGGCAAAACTCGGCTCATGGGCGCATTTATCACCTACCTGCACCTCGCCCACGGTTTCAAACACTTCTTTGTCTTGGCTCCCAACCTCACCATCTATAACAAACTGATCACTGACTTCACGCCTAATACTGCAAAATACGTTTTCAAAGGCATTTCAGAATTTGCCACCGATGCTCCTGAAATCATCACAGGCGACAACTATGAAAAAGCAGCTACCATCACTGATTTTGTCCGGTGCAAAATCAATATCTTCAATATTTCCAAGATTAACTCCGAAGTCCGGGGCGGCAAAAGCCCCCGCATTAAACGCCTGTCAGAGTACATTGGCGAAAGCTACTTTGACTACTTAGCCAATTTGGATGACCTCGTGATTCTGATGGACGAGTCCCACCGCTACCGCGCTTCGGCTGGAATTCGCGCTATCAACGAACTCAAGCCAATTCTGGGTCTAGAACTCACCGCCACTCCGTTTGTAGAAACCAGTAAAGGCGCAATTCAGTTCAAAAATGTCATCTACGACTACCCCCTCGGACGGGCAATGGCAGACGGCTTAGTCAAAGAACCCGCTGTCGTCACCCGTAAAGACTTTAACCCCGCTGGCATGTCTGCCGAAGCAATTGAGCGCCTCAAACTCGAAGATGGTGTGCGCCTGCACGAAAGCATCAAAGTTGAACTCGAAACCTACGCCCGTGAAACTGGCAACCCCATTGTCAAACCCTTCGTGCTTGTGATTGCCCGCGATACTACTCACGCCGCTCAACTGGCCACGCTGATTCAGTCCGAAGAGTTCTTTCTAGGTCGCTATCGCAACAAGGTGATCCAAGTAGACTCCAGCACCACAGGCAGCAAAGAAGACGAGATGATCGATCGCCTGCTTAATGTTGAGCGCACCGATGAACCGACTGAGATTGTCATCCACGTCAACATGCTCAAAGAAGGCTGGGATGTCACCAACCTCTATACCATCATTCCCCTCCGCGCTGCTAACGCCCGGATTTTGATTGAGCAGTCGATCGGACGGGGGTTGCGCCTCCCCTACGGCAAACGCACTGGTGTCATATCCGTCGATCGCCTCAACATCATCGCCCACGATAAATTCCAAGAGATTATCGATGAAGCCAACCGCCCGGACTCCCAAATCCGTCTCCAGCAAGTCATTCTTGCCCCAGAAACCCTAACCCAAACCACTGTAACCGTCGTCTCCCAACCCATTCTTGACCGTCAGCTTGGCTGGCAACCCTCAGACGCAGCACCCACTGCAACCTCATCAGCTACTACGGCACAGCTACCTCCACAGCCCGTCTTCACCACTCCCGTAGACCAAAAAATTGCTCAGATGGCCTACCAAGTCATTCGCCAGCTTGAACGCCAGCCTGAAACCGTCCCCACCTCAGCTCATCTGCTAAGTCCCACCGTGCAGGCTAAGGTCAAAGAAGCCGTCGAGGCCGCATACCAAGCCCCGCAGCTTGAACTAGAAGGCATTCTTGAGCAGCCGAATATTGCAGAGATTGTTGCCAAAACGGCTGAACTAGTGATTCAGCAAACCATTGATATTCCGCGTATTCAGTTAGTGCCCAAAGATGAAGTTAAAACCGGATTTCATCCCTTTAGCCTTGACCTCACTAGCCTCAACTATCAAGCCCCCGCCGATGAACTGTGGATTCAACACCTCAGAACTCCAACCCAGGAAATACTGGGGCTAGGGGAAGGCGGCATCGAAGAAGCGCAGCTTGAAGACTATGTGGTGAGCGGCCTCGTCAACTTTGACGATATTGCCTACGACGAACACGCTGATTTGCTCTATAACCTAGCTGGACAAGTGGTGCATCACCTCCAACACTACCTTTCTGAACAAGACACCCGTAAAGTGCTACGGCTCCATCAGCGCGACATTGCTCGTTTTATCCATTCCCAAATGGAAAACCATTTCTGGGAGGCCCCTGTAGAGTATGACGTTAAGATTAGCCGAGGCTTCACTGCTCTGAAGCCAAGCGCTTACACCACATCAACCAGCCAACCCCTGCTCAACTATCGCCAAGCGCCAGCGGACAAAAGCAACATGGCAAAGTATCTCTTTGGCGGGTTTGAAAAATGTTTGTACCTAGAACAAAAATTTCAGTCCGATGCCGAACGCAAGCTGGCAATGCTCCTAGAGCGCGATGCCCTCAAATGGTTTCGTCCCGCCAAAGGACAGTTTCAAATTTTCTATCGCTGGCAGGGTGAAGATCGCGAGTATCAACCCGACTTTGTTGCTGAAGCCGAGACAGCTATCCACATGCTGGAACCCAAAATGAGCAGCCAGATCACTGATGCTGAAGTGTTGGCTAAAAAAGAAGTGGCCGTGCGCTGGTGCCAGCAAGCCACTGACTATATGCAGCAGCATGGCGGCAAGCCTTGGACTTATGTGCTAATTCCCCACGATGCGATCGCTGAAAATATGACTCTCGGAGGCCTTGCCAAGAAGTTTTCAAGCAGAACCTAAACACAGCATCGCTTGCACACAAGTTGCAAGTCTATGCTTTCTGAATCGCAGTTTTATACAAATGCTGGAGGGTTACGAAGACGACTGCGCCGACAAACAGAGAGCAAACCTTAATCAGTGGGGTCAAGTCGCCGTTGGCGTAGCTGATGGCAGAGGCTATTTGCATGACAACGGGCATCCAGACATACTGCGGGTAGTAAAAAGCAAAAATAATCGAGTTCACGTCTGCCGGAAAAAAGTAGCGATCGTGCATTTTCGGCAGCAGATAGGGCATCACAATCACAGAGGCAAAGCTGAGCGTCACCATAAATTCAGGCTTAAGCTGGACTTTGCTGTGGTAAATCACCCAGGTCATGATCAAAACAGTCACCAAGGTCAAACCAATTCCCAACGGCATCACGGTGCTGTAATGATCGTTGGAAATCCACTGGTAAATATTCGGAGCCATTTTGGTTAGCTCTTTGTACTGAGTCGCCTGATTAAAGTAGATCAACAGCAGTTCAAGCAGCGGGCGGCCAGCATACCAAGCCGGAATCACGGTGACGAAGTAAACCCCGAAAATCAGCAAAAAACGCCACCATTCAATTCTTTTCTTCAAAAATAAAATAAACAAGAACGGGGCTAAAAAGATCGATTGCAGCTTGAAAGAGCAGGCTAACCCGTAGGCAATCAGAGCAAAAGTTTTTTTGTTAATGCATAAAAAATAGAGGCAAGCAACCAAGCCCGTCGTGTAGAGAACATCACACTGTCCCCAGAGGGCGCTGTTGAGCGGAATTGTTGGCGCAAACAGGATTGTGAAAAAGGCAGCGATCGGGCGATTTCGCAGGCGGGTAGGTGTTGAGTCTTGATTTGGGTATTTGAGCTGCACCAGTTTGTAAACAAAAAAGGCGCAGAGAAAATCAACCCCCATTGCCAACAGCTTGATCGAGAAAAGCTTGGGCAGCCAGGCGAGGGGGCCAGAGGCAATCACCAGCCAGTAGAGATAGGCAGGGGTATAGTCAGCAAAGCTCTGTTTGAGGGCGCTTAATCCGCCATTGGCCTGAATAAACTCGTACCAGGGGTCAAGAAACGACATGTAGTCGTAAGATCGATTGGGAACACAGGCAAGTCTGACCAGAATTGCCAGTCCGAGCAGTAGGATCACTGTTCGACGGCGTCGCGGTTGAGTGAGTGCTGGTGTTTCGCCCATATTGACCGACAAGACAAACAATACAGTGAGAATAGACCGAAATCAGATCAGCCACTACATCTTTTGGGACAGTTTTTAGAAGTGCTACAGGGCTTCAGTAGACAGGAAAGAATTGTCTAGAAACATGTTCCTTGCCAAAAAAACCTTCGTTGTTTATCTTGGTCTGTCTGATTCCAGGAGCAATTATTTTCTCGGAGTATGATAAAGCCAACACATCCGATTCACCAAGCCACCTTGATTAGAAATCTGCAAAAGCATCCTGTTTTTCTGGCCGTCGGCATTAGTGCTTTATTCATGTTTGTCTCTAGTGTTCTCAGGCATGAATTATTTAATTCATCGGGAGATTTAGCTTTTTTTGATCAAGGCGTTTATCTGATCAGCCAAGGAAAACCGCCGATCGCCTCTGTGCTGGGCTTCCATGTTTTGGCAGATCATGCGGCCTGGATTTTGTATTTTATTGCTTTACTCTACAAAGTTTATCCCAGCGTCTACTGGCTGTTTGCTGTGCAGGCGATCGCCCTGGCTTTGGGGGCAATTCCCACCTATTTACTGGCGGTGCAGGCAGGGCTAAAAGAACACCTCGCGACGGCAATGGTGGCGGTTTATCTCTTGTATCCCGTCGTTTACAACAGCGCTCTGGCGGATTTTCATCCCGACGTGATTGCTCTGCCGGCTTTGCTGACGGCAATTTTAGCTGCCAGGGCAAACAGAACGGTTTGGTTCTGTCTCAGCATTATCTTGGTGTTGGGCTGTAAGGCCGTTTTAGCTTTGACCGTGTTTGGGCTAGGGGTGTGGCTACTGTTATTTGAAAAGCGCCGAGTTTACGGGGCGATCGCAATTGCAAGCGGGATTGCCTGGTTCCTCATTGCCAATAAGCTAATTATTCCTTTTTTTGGCACTGAGGCAGCGCTTGTTAACCGACATCTCTATCGCTACAGCTATTTTGGCAGTTCTTTTGCGGACACTTTAAACATTTTTCTTGCCAAACCGCAGGTGGTTCTGGCAAATCTCTTCTCGCCCCTTAATTTTGAATACTTGGCGCTATTACTAGCGCCCGTAGTTTGGGGGCTACGCCCTCGCTACATGGCCCCTTTAATTGCGGCAATTCCCTGTTTGGCACTAAATTTGCTGGCGGATCATGCTTCGCAGAAAAACGTGATTTTGCATTATTCCTTGCCGATTATTCCGTTTTTGATGGTGGCCTTAATTGCTAGCTTGGCGGCTGGCAAAGCCTGGATACAGAGCAGACGGGCGATTATTTTATGGTCGCTGGTTGGGTTTGCGGCCCTAGGTAAAGTTTGGTTTTTCGGCTCAAACTACCTTAACCATCTTGATAATTTATCCGCGACGAGGGAGGCGATCGCCCTAGTTAATCCTACAGACAGCGTTTTTACAACCGATATCATTGCCCCCCACTTAACCCATCGTCAGACGATTGGCTATAACTACCAGAAAGTCCAAGCGGAGAATGGATTTAGCAAATTTCACTATGTCCTGATTAATACCCGACATCCAGGCTGGGCTGCCGATCCACAAGTCTACAAAGATTTGGTCAATGACTTAAGCCAGCAACCGAGAGTTAGATTACAGTACAAAAAAGACGACGTGTATTTGTTTGAGCAGTCCAGCAGCTAGAGATTTTTACAATGTCAACTCTGAAATTGCTCAATGCTACGGATCTGTGAAGAGGGATATGTCGTGCCGATCTTTTCCAACTTCTAGCAATGGAAGCGGCTAGAGGCGTTTTTGCGATCGCAGAGAATTGACCCCGATTATCCACCAAATTGGTCATGCACTGCTGGTTCAAGCAAGCCTTTGAAGGAGAGGTGCAGTAGCTAGGTTTAGGCTACACCAAATCCAGTGTACTCTCGCACGTAAGGAGCTTGGAATCCTAATATGATGTCTTGCTTAGGAATTCCCATTGCTGCCAAGTCTTGGGCAATCAGAAGCTCAGTTGTGTTATGTTGAATCCAAATTTTACCATCTCTAATGTCTAGATGCAGAACGCAGCCATGAACACGCCGATCGCCATCCCAGCCTACATTCATAATCTGATAGCGATCGCGTGGCACATCAAAAACCACTTGTGATTCAATGTCTCCATTGGCAATCGGGATGGCAGCATAATTGCTGAGCAGTGTTTGAATACACTGACGGTAAAAGTTTATATCCATTGCACAATCGCCTCCTGAACAGGATTATAAATGAGCTGCTTGATCTGATATCGTTCGACAGAAAGCTGAGCAAATTCGCGTTGAAAAAAGGCTTGATGAACGGCAACCGGAATAGCTAAATATAGAATACGGTCGGGTTCACTCAGTTCTAAAGCAAGACGATAGTTAAGGAATTGACCCAGCGCTGTATGGTAATCAGCAACGGGTGAGTCACCTAGAAAGGTTTTGATTTCGACAGCAATTTTTTCACCTGCCCTTTCTGCGGCCAAAATTTGTTCAGCCCCTAAGTCAATCTCAAATTTTGTACCACCAATCTCTATCTTCAACGGGTCGTCAGTGATGACCCACTCTTCTTTTTCGAGTGCCCTCCTGACCGCTTCGTGAAACCGATCTTTCGCTGCCATATTTACGCTGTATCGTCACCTACTTTATTTTACTGTTCTGCCTCTCTTCCGTTTGCGATCGCGGGTCAAAAGCACACGCTGCTTGCAACCCCTAGAATTATGCCTACGTTGCTCAAATTGTTTGGAGGTTTTAGGGAACAGGATGATTTGGTGGGGTGGAGGCGATCGCCCAAGCCTGTAGGCAACTTAAGCAAATTTATGCTGCTAAATCAGCATTTAACTAATGCTTTTTTTCAAAGGGTGCCCTAATACCAATTTCAAATCAACCTGCACTATTTGCATTTGACTTGAAAGCTATTCTCTGAGGGTAGTTCACTAATTTTAAACAGTGCAAAGCTAACTTAACCACTCTGGACTGAAAGTCCAGAGGTTAGGAAGGGACTAAAAGTCCCGGTCTCTGGCTTCGCTGTTAATTTAACTAACGGCTATAGCTCAGATCTCTAAACGGCAAGACCCTGAGTCTTTTGGGTCAGAAGTGTGTAGCAGCTAAAGCCTCCCACTAAAGTGGGTAGTTTCGACTAGCGTGCTGGGACAATGAAAATGGTATAAAAGTCCAATTTCAGGAAAGTCATTCCTTGAAAATGCCTCAAGTTTGGGGAATTTATAGGATAAAGCTAAATTAAAATTCCCAACTGATAGAACCAGTAATAGTAAACGGTGCACCTCTTTGAACAAAAGTGCTGCTATTATCTGCGAAGCTGACATAGTCAGTATCAAACAAATTGCGGACGTTGAGTGCTGCTCTAAGCCCACCTCGACGATAGTAAAGTGCCGCATCAGTCCGAAGATAACCCTCTAGTTGTAATGTATTTGCTGAATCAGCTTGACGCTCACCCACATAAAACAGACCCAAGCCAAATCCTAACCCCTTCAGATCGCCCTTCTGGATCTCATAAGTTGTCCACAAACTTGCTTGATGGGCGGGTACACCATAAAGCCAATTCCCAACCGGAATGCTGTTATCCTGAGTTACTTTTGCATCCGTATAAGCGTAGGCAGCGGTTACTTTCCATCCCGGTAAAAGCTCACCTACAACATCTAGCTCAATCCCGCGGCTCCGTTGCTCCCCAGTTTGGATAGAGAACCCAAGCAACGCTCGCTCAGGGTCAGGATCAGGGGTTGTTACATTTGTCTTTGTAATCTGATAGGCAGCTAAGGTTGCTGAAAGTTTTTTATCTAAAAAATCAGTTTTAATACCGACTTCATACTGAGTTCCTCTGGTTGGCTTAAATGTTTGGTCTGAGCTGAATGCTGTAGTTTGAAGAAAAGAGCGACTATAGCTGGCATAGAGAGAGACAGTATCATTTGGCTGATACACCAACCCAATGCGTGGACTGAAAGCACCATCACTTGTCGCTGGTGTATCAGCATCATCAACCAGTGATTCAAATTCATTAGACACCCAATCATAGCGACCGCCAATCAGGAGCTTCCAGTTTTTACTAAATGTAATCTGATCCTGAAAGTAGACTCCATAGGATTGAGTCAGTTGCTTGAACCTAAAACCTGGAACTAATTCGGGTGCTGGGATATCGTAGTTCAGGTTAAACAAATCTAGAGGAGGTAGCGGCATTTGAGCATCAAAAGCTCTAAAATTTTCAGAAAAATGGTTAAAATCGAAGCCCACTAAAAGTTGGTGTGAGATCGAACCTGTGTTGAACTTCCCAAGCAGGTCGATCTGTCCAAAATAATTGTTATCCGAATAGGAGCGATCAGTAAAGAAAATTTCTACAAAGCGATCGTCCACAAGTCCGCTGGGAAGGCTAAAGAGTTGTCTCGGCCAATTGACATTGTTGATAGAAAGGGCGTTGCGAATCTGCCAGTTGTCACTAAAGTTATACTTTAGCTCGTAGCCATACTTTTGGCTGATTCCTTCGTTATAGGAGATGTCAGGATAGCCCAAAAAAAGGTTTCGCGCCAGAAGACTACCATCACTACGTACCGCAGTTATATTACTAGGTATATAAGGATTTCCGACGAATCTACTATATTCATAGTATAAATTCAGGTTTACTCTATCTCCCAAATTCAGTGTGATTGAAGGTGCGATAATGACGTTGTCTGTGCTGACAAAATCTATAAAACTGTTTGCACTTTTGTAGGCGGTAATGAATCGATAGAGAACTGTTCTGTCAGCAGTCAAAGATCCCGATAAATCAATGCTTGGCTGATAGAATCCGTAATTGCCCGCATCAAAACCAAGCTTGTAATAAGGCTCTCTCAGCGGCTTTTTGGTAATTGTGTTGATGACTCCACCGGGTTCTAGAGCGCCAAATAAGACGGAACCGGGCCCCTTCAATACTTCAACTTGCTCAATCGTTACAATCGGTTCTTCTTGGAGAAGCGAGTAGTTAGTTCCCACTCGATAGCCATTTCGGAGACTTGTTGCTGTGCCAGCTCCTTGATAAAACCCTCTAATGATTCTAACTGTTCCCTCCCCAGCATCAACAACACCACTGACGGTTTCTACTGCTTCTGTAACACTTCTCACATTACGATCGCGGATCACCTGTTGCGGTACGATCTGAATCGAAGCAGGAATATCGCGGATCGGGGTGTCGGTTTTAGTCGCAGTGGAAGTATCAGGCACAAAATAGCGTCCTTCTCCTTCACCTGTGACGATAAGTTCTTCTTCAGCTTCTTCTGTTTCTGGGTTAAGGCTGTAGGCAAAGGCTCCTGTCTTCAGTGTCACCTCGGTTTTGGGCAGCGCCTCTTTCCCGACCACCCTCACCCGAATTTGGCTACCCTCTTGTACTACCTGCACTGTTGTAATATCCGCTGTTGGGTTCTCTGCGGTAAACGCTTGCCCCTCTGGCAGGGCCAGTATCGCATTGGGAATCTCCGCAATTAGGCTATTTCCTTCTGCTCGAAACTTTGTCGCATCCACCTGTAGGGGTTTACCCTCTGCGGTTTCTAGCTCAATCTCTAGCCCAGACTCAGTTTGTTCCAGCTTGACGCTAGTGACTTGCACTGTGGCTGCTTCAATTTGAGCAACCCAGTCTCTGACCGTGGTGGCGGATTGTTGAATGTCCTGTAGCTCAGAGATGGGTGGCTGTTCCACAGACTTTGATTCTGCTATATCCCCTTGGGGAATCAGCGCTTGAGGAGATCCCGTTTCTGCTTTTCCTGGTAAAGTCAGACTTGCGATCGCGCTGCCTGCGACGGCGATCGCCCACAATACCCGTACCGTAGACCGCTCTGCACCCATTGCCAACTCCTTCCACCCATAACCACTCTATTGAAAATTACTTGTATTAAGTAATCGAGAATTAGTGTAAAGAAGTTGCTCTAGGGGTGTCTATCCAAAAATTGCCAACCATAATCCCAAAATTGCCACTTGGTCAAGACTGCTCTGCCACAAAGCTGGATTTTAAGTCCATCAGACGACCTGAGAGTGCTTAAGATAGAGGCAAGCAACACCTATGGCTAAGCAGCCCAGCCATGACGAAAAACTAGGGCAACAGTAAACCAGCGATGAGACTTGTCACCAACCCATTCATCCGACTGACCCAACTTAGTTTTGCGGACTTTCTTGCCCAGTATGGGGAGAGCGATCGCTATGAATTGATCGATGGAGAGCTTTTCGACTTGGAACCCACCGGCCCCCATGAGGAAATTGCGGCAGGAATTGGGCAATGGCTCAACTGTGAAATTGTCCAGCAACGACTCAACTACTTCATCCCCCATCGCTGCCTGATTAAGCCGCTTACCGTTGGTACAGGATTTCGCCCCGATGTGATTGTCCTAGACCGAGAGGCGCTAGCTCAAGAGCCATTATGGAATGATCAGCCGATTGTGACATTGGGTCGCACGATCAAGTTTGTGGCTGAAGTCGTCAGTAGCAACTGGCAAAATGACTACGCCCGTAAATTTGAAGACTACGCTCTGCTGGGCATTCCAGAATACTGGATTGCTGATTACCAGGGATTGGGCGGTGAGCTGTTTATTGGTCGTCCGAAGCAGCCAACCTTAACCCTGTGTGTCTTGAGCCAAGACGGTCGCTATGAACGGCAAATCCTGCGCGGCGACCAGTTGATCGTTTCTTCAGTTTTTCCTGGCTTGAACCTAACGGCAGCAGCCGTACTCAGAACTGCAAGGTAGCGGATCAAGGGTGCTCTATCTGCTTCTTCCCCACCAGACAATGGCTGGGGGTGATGCCAAACTGCCGCTTAAACGCGCTGGCAAAATGTCCCAAATGCCCATACCCAACCTGCATCGCCACCTCGGTTACGGTCTGATTTCCCTGACGCAGGAGTTGTTCTGCTTGGATTAAGCGCTGCTGTCGAAAATAGCTCATCACCGTCATGCCAAAGAGCACCTGAAACCCCCGTTGTAGCGACCGATGACTTAACCCCACCTGCTCTGCCAATTCCAGTAATGACAGAGGTTGAGCAAGTTGAGTGGTTAGAATTTCCTTAGCATAGTGCAACCGTTCAACCACCTCTGGTTTCAGCCGTGATACCGACTGCCGTACTCCATCTTCTGAGATCAGGTCAAGATACATCGACAGCAGTTCAAATACTTTCCCCTGAAGATAGAGCCGCTTTGCTGCACCCCGATAGGGCACATTCCAGAGCTGACGCGCCAGCGCTGCGATCGCTGGTGTCACTTGCGGATAGAAGGCCACCTTCCACTCCTCGCCCTTAAACAACTGTCGGATCGCATCTGATTGGCGCTGGCGATTATCAAGAAAAACTGACTCTAGCACCTCCGGCTCAATCTGAATATCAATATAAGTAACCTGCTGTCCACCCTGAAACTGATCTAAGTAACTGGGTGAAATTCCACTGCCGGAAAAATAGCTGCGAGTTCTACCGAGGACAGGATGAATGTCGCAGGCTACAAACCCTGAAGAGACAATTAAAATCTGAATCTGATGCTCGTGGGCAGGTACCTTTAGCCGTAAATCCTGTTGATATTGAAATTCAGAGAAATTTAACCATACACCGGGCAACAATTCCATCTCCCGACTGTAGCCCTGCCCTAAAAATTCTGGTACACCAAAAAGTTCCTCAAACTCATCAACCATTGAGCGGTCAGGGTAAGTAACAGGGGCTTGCTCATGCAATTCATCCCAGTTGGGTAAGTCGAGAATCAGCGTCATGGTAGGGCTAAATCAGGATGGCAGACTGAACTAAGTAAGAATTATTTGCAACAGCTTATCATGTTTAGCCCCAATTCAAAACATTAGCCTTCTGCTGTCTATCATTCCCAAGCGCTGCTTTATCCCCCACGGGATCTTCGCCCAAGTCTCGCAGCCGTGAGGCAAATCGTTATTATCAACCTGTAATCGCGCAGTATTGTCCATCCCAAATAACAGTTCTGAAGGAAGGACAACAAGTTCGACAATTAGTTCAAAAACCCTCTCCCAAGCTTGAAAGAGGGTTTTAGGGTAAGGGCGATCGCCAGAGTCAGAGGACTAATCAGCGCTTGGCTAGCTTTTTAGACATTTTACGCAGGCGGACGGATTCGGGTGTGACCTCCACCAGCTCATCCGGGCCAATGTATTCCAGGGCTCGCTCTAAACCCATTTCAATCGGAGATTGGAGTTGGACTAGCTCGTCACCCGTGGCGCTGCGGTGGTTGGTCAACTGCTTGGTTTTGCAAACGTTGATTTCCAGGTCTTGGGGGCGATTGTGCTCACCGACGACCATGCCTTTGTAAACCTTTGTGCCTGGGGTAATGAAGAAAACGCCGCGGTCTTCGGCATTCTTCATGGCGTAGAAGGTGGAAACTCCCTCTTCAAAGGAAATCAGCACACCGTTGCGTCGCGCTCCAATTTCCCCCGCCAAGGGGCGATAGTCCAGAAAGCTGTGGTTCATAATTCCATCCCCACGGGTGAGGCGCATAAACTCGCCCCGGAAGCCAACCAAACCACGCGCCGGAATGACGAATTCGAGCTGGGTGCGACCGTTCGGGCTAACCTGCATATCCTGCATTTCGCCCCGGCGTTGTCCTAAGCGTTCAATACAGCCGCCAGTTGCTTCTTCCGGCACATCTAGAACCAGGCACTCGTAGGGTTCACAGGGCTGTCCACCGACTTCTCGGTATATCACTTTCGGCTGCGAGACTTGAAATTCATAGCCTTCCCGGCGCATGGTTTCAATCAGAATGCCCAAGTGCAGTTCACCTCGTCCAGAGACGGCAAACTTGTCGGGCGAGTCGGTTTCTTCCACCCGCAGGGCTACATTGGTTTCTAGCTCGCGTAGGAGGCGATCGCGGATTTGGCGCGAGGTGACAAAATCTCCTTCTTGGCCAGCAAAAGGCGAATCGTTGACGGAGAAGGTCATTTGCAGGGTTGGCTCATCCACCTTGATTAAGGGCAGCGCCTGCGGTTCATTCGGGCAGGTGATTGTTTCGCCAATGTTGGCATCGGCAAAGCCAGACACCGCCACAATATTACCAGCGGAAGCAGAGTCTAGCTCGACTCGCTTTAGCCCTTCAAAGCCCATCAGTTTGCTAATTTTGCCCTTGGCAATGCTGCCGGTATCTTTAATCAAAGCGGCCTGTTGCCCAGTTTTGATCGTGCCATTGTGGATTTTGCCAATCACGATCCGGCCCAGATATTCGGAATAGTCAAGGGTTGTTACCTGCAACTGCAAGGGCGCATTCGGGTCGCCAATTGGCGGCGGCACGTGCCGCAGGATAGCATCAAACAGGGGTTTCATATCCAACCCTTCGGCTTCTAGGTCGTCTTTGGCGTAGCCCTGAATTCCAGAGGCAAACAGATAGGGAAAGTCGCACTGGTCGTCATCGGCACCCAGTTCAATAAATAAATCCAGCACCTTGTCAACGGCTTTGTGGGGGTCAGCGCGGGGGCGATCGATTTTATTGATCAAGACGATCGGGCGGAGACCTTTTTCCAGCGCCTTCTTGAGCACAAACCGCGTCTGGGGCATTGGGCCTTCATTGGCATCGACAATCAGCAGGCAGCCTTCTACCATACCGAGCACCCGCTCCACTTCGCCACCAAAGTCGGCGTGACCGGGCGTATCAACAATGTTGATCAAGTTCTCTTTGTAGTGGACAGCCGTGTTTTTGGACAGAATGGTAATCCCGCGCTCCCGCTCTAGATCATTGGAGTCCATGACGCAGGTTGGCACATCCTCGCCTTCTCGGAAGGTGCCAGATTGCTTCAGCAGAGCGTCAACCAGGGTCGTTTTGCCGTGGTCAACGTGAGCAATAATCGCCACATTGCGAATCGGGAGAGTCATAGGGCGAGCCTTGAGAAAGAGGATGGTTGGATACTTCTTAAGCAAATTTTTCTGGAATTGAGCCAGAAGTTCTGGTAAAGAACCATTAACAATTGTAACCTGTCCTCGACCAAAACAGCAGCCTGGTTTTGAGTGTTCTCAGCCTGCGGCAGCAAGCTCAGCCAAAAATTTAGTGCAAGAAATGGCGCATCTGGGTTAACACCATCACCATCCCCAATTCATCCGCCGCCTTGATCGAGTCGCTATCTCGCAGGCTGCCCCCTGGCTGAACGATCGCCGTAATTCCGGCCGCTGCTGCCGCCCGGACTGAATCATCGAAGGGGAAAAAGCCATCGCTGGCCAGGACTGCGCCAGAAGCTTGGCTGCCTGCCTGGGCGATCGCCAACTCCACCGAGCCAACCCGGTTCATTTGTCCTGCCCCAACGCCTAAAGTAGCCCCTGCCTTAGTAATCACGATCGCGTTGGATTTAACATGCTTAACCACCTTCCAGGCAAAGACGAGTTCTGCCCACTGCTCAGGCGTAGACTGCGCTTGGCTAACCACCTGCCAAGCATCGGGCTGAATCGGCTGGCTGTCGCTAGTTTGGGCGAGGAAACCACCGGCGATCGCCTGGACTGTCACCGCTGACCCGCTCTCTAAATCCGGCAAAATCAGCACTCGCAGCTTCGACTTGGCTTGCAAAATTGCGACTGCCTCTGGTTCGCAGCCTGGGGCAACAATGCATTCCAAAAAAGTCTGGGTCATCGCCGTCACTGTTGCAGCATCTAGGGGGCGATTGACGGCGACAATGCCGCCAAAGGCTGACGTAGCATCGGCGGCAAAAGCCCGTTCGTAGGCTGCGGACAACGTATCAGCCTCGGCCACCCCACAGGGATTGGTGTGCTTGATAATGGCGGCGGCGGGGCGATCGCTAAATTCAGCAATTAGGCGGCGGGCGGCTTCCAGGTCAACCAAATTGTTGTAGCTGAGTTCTTTGCCCTGGAGCTGGCTGGCGGCTGCCCAGCCGGTGGGAGTTGGTTCCGTCTGATACCAAGCCGCCGTTTGATGCGGATTTTCGCCATAGCGCAGGGTTTGGTGCTGTTGCCCAGTCAGCGTTAACAAGGCGGGCAAGCCAGTGGGGGTTGCCAGGTGGCTGAGGTAATTGGCGATCGCTAGATCATACTTGGCGGTGTGCTGAAACACTTGCAGAGCGCAGGCTTGCCGAAAGCTTAAACTGGGTTCGCCATTGTGTTGGCGCATTTCCTGCAAATAGTCAGCGTATTGGGCTGGAGCGCATAGCACGGTTAGGTGGGCAAAGTTCTTGGCAGCGGCCCGCAGCATGGCTGGCCCACCAATGTCAATTTGCTCGGTTGCCTCTGCCAGGGTAATGTCAGGCTGCTGGATGGTTTGCTCAAACGGATAGAGGTTGACGACCACCAAATCGATCGGGCGAATCTGCTGCTGTTCTAGATCTTGCAAATCTGAGTCTAAATCGCGACGAGCTAAAATGCCGCCGTGGATGCGAGGGTGCAGGGTTTTAACTCGTCCACCTAAAATCTCTGGTGCCCCGGTATAGTCAGCTACTTTGGTCACGGGCAGTCCGGCTGCTTGCAACGCCTTGGCTGTGCCCCCACTGCTAATCAAGTCAAAGCCAAATTCTGAGATTAGCTGCTGAGCCAACTCAACTAAACCCGTTTTATCTGATGCGCTAAGCAGTGCCAACCGTGCCATGTCTTGCCTCTAAAGTTCGCTGATTTTCTTTCTTAGGATAGGAGCAATAGTAGGCAGAGGGTGCAAGCCAGAAGGTGAGGACAAATTGTAGATTAGGCAGTTTGCCTGTATTCTTTGTTGACTAGGACGCAATACTGAATCATCGCCGTCCCAAATTTGTAAGAATTTTAAGTTCCGTGGGCAAAGCTGACGGGACTTAAGATCCTGACTTGAATACTACCCCTTGAATCACGAATATGACTAAATCCGCTGGAAAGTTGGCTGGCCAAACCCGACAAGTCGTTCGCTGGCGCGCGGCGATCGCCGGTTGCTTAATGATTTTGACGTTGACGGCCTGCGAGACTTCTGGCCCCAGCAGTAGCGGATTAAAAGTTGGTTCTCTGATGCCAACCACGGGGGATTTAGCTTCTCTGGGCAAACCCCTGACCGAGACAACCTCTCTGTTGATTGAGCAAGTAAATGCTTGCGGTGGCGTTAACGGGGAGCCTGTGACGTTGATTTCAGAGGATGACCAATCTACCCCACCGACGGGGGCAGAAGCAATGACCAAGCTAGCAGAAGTCGATCAGGTGGCTGGAGTGGTCGGGGCCTTCGGCAGCAGCATTTCCAATGCGGCCCTAGACATTGCTGTCCGAAGCAACATTGTCCTGATTTCTCCGGCTAGCACCAGTACGCTGTTTACAGAACGAGCCAAGAAAGGCGACTTAAATGGGTTCTGGGCCCGGACTGCTCCGCCGGACAACCTGCAAGCGGCTGCTCTGGCCAACTTGGCGCGCGAGCGCGGGTTTAAGCGAGTTTCGACCGTTGTGATCAATAACGACTACGGGCGCAGCTTTGAGAAAGAATTTATCGCTGACTTTAAAAAGCTAGGCGGGACGATCGTTAATGAAGCCAATCCCACCCGCTATGACGAACGGGCCACCACCTTCAATTCAGAAGCTGCGGCGGCCTTTGCCAACAAGCCCGATGCTGTGGCAGCAATTCTTTACCCTGAGACGGGCAGTTTATTGCTCAAATCCGCCTTCGAGCAGGGCTTAACCAGCGGCGTTCAAATCATGCTGACGGATGGGATGAAAACCGGCGACATTGCTCAACAGGTGGGCAAGACCGCTGATGGCAAGTTTATTTTGGCGGGGGCGATCGGCACGGTTCCAGGCGCAGACGGCAAAGGCTTAGCCGCCCTAGAAAAACTTTGGCAGGAGAAGAAACAGCAGCCCCTAGCAGCCTATGTGCCGCAAACTTGGGATGCCGGGGCTTTATTAGTCCTAGCCGCTCAAGCTGCCAAGGCCAACACTGGTGAAGCGATTAAGGGCAAACTGCGGGAAGTGGCGAATGGCCCTGGCGAAGAAGTAGATGATGTTTGCAAAGGTCTGGCCCTGCTGCGGGAAGGAAAACCAATTAATTACCAAGGTGCAAGTGGGAATGTCAACCTTGACGAAAATGGTGATGTGGTTGGGGTTTATGATATTTGGCAGGTAAAACCGGATGGGGCGATCGCCACGATTGGCAAAGTCCAGCCTAAGTAATGCTGCTCTAGAAGGCGGTCGGACTGTCCTCGCTAACCGATTTAGATCACAAAGGAAAGTGCATCCCCTTGCGTCTGAGCCAAACTTATAGCCAAACTGAAGGAATGGGCATCCCAGTCTGAACCAGCAAATCTAGCGAGAGATCCGCCTATGGCAGCTACTTTTTCCTTCGATGTTGTCAGCGATTTTGACTGGCAAGAACTGGTCAACGCCGTTGATCAAACCGAACGCGAGATCAAAAGCCGCTATGACTTAAAAGACACCAAAACCAGCCTGGAACTCTCTAAGGACGGCATCACCATCAACACCGACAGTGAATTTACCCTTGATGCCATCCAAACGATTCTGCAAACCAAAGCCGCCAAGCGTAACCTATCGCAAAAAATCTTTGACTACGGCAAGGTTGAGTCTGTGAGCGGTAATCGGGTGCAGCAAAAGGTTAACCTCCGGAAGGGGATCAGCAGTGAAATTGCCAAAGAGCTGAGCAAAACCATTCGGAATGAGTTTAAGAAGGTGCAGCCCAGTATTCAAGGCGACGTGGTGCGAGTCGTTGCCAAATCGAAAGACGACCTCCAGGAAGTGATGCAGCGGCTGAGGCAGGAAGATCTGGCGATCGCCCTCCAATTCACCAATTATCGTTAATCAAAACTTATTTAATCTAAGGCAACTATGCTGCGAAACATTTCTCTTGGCTCAACGGGCATCATTGTCGGTGGAGTATTGGCGGTAATTGGTTTTATCGCCTATGCCCTCAATAATCCAACCCTCAATTTGGCCGGTTTTTTCTACGGTGTACCTTTGTTGCTGGGAGGGTTAGCCCTCAAAGCGGCTGAACTGAAGCCAATTCCAGTCACTCAAGCCGCCTCGCCAGAAATTATCGAACTGCGCCAAGCCAAAGCCACTGCGACTCAAAATCAAATTCGGCTAGACGTGACTCGCTATCGCTATGGGCAAGAGGCCCACTTTGACACCTCGTTAAGCCACTTGGGGCTGAGTCCGTCTGATCAAGAGCGACCCGTGCTAGCAGGGCTGCACGAAACTAGTCTGGATGGCAACTATGCGCTGGTGCTAGAGTTTGAGTCGCCAATGATCCCGCTGGAAACTTGGCAGAAAAAGCAAGAGAAAATGTCTGCTTTCTTTGGCCCCGGCATTCAGGTCACAATGACGCCTAAAGGGGGCGATCGCCTCGACCTCGCCTTGATCGCCATAGGGAGTGAAACTGGAAGTCAAGTTTAAACTGCATAATTTGCACTTGCCCAAGGTTTGCTTAGGGTTACTTTTGTGGTGATAACGGACTACGCGTCACAGACGGCAAAGGAAGTACAACTTAGTAACGATGAACGCCCTTTTGTCCAATCCGAATGCACCAAATTTGAGCATCTGGGTAGCGCTCAAGCAACTGATCTGAAGCGGTAATTGTATCCTTCGCGAGTTCAAACGCTCCAGTTTCAATATCGATCGCGACAATTTTGCCATGATTGCCCTGCTCAACTTGAGGACGCACCTGAGACTGATAAATCTCATTCCCACGTCGAGCAAATTCTTCTTTGCTGTAGTGAAACTGTTGAACTGTCATAGACTCGACCTCCTCTCAAGGCTTAGCCTAAATTTTAACCTACGAGAATAATTGCTCTGACGTCCAATGTCTCAAGAAATTGGACTATTGGACTAATAGATCAGCACCCAGCGCAGTAGCCGAGCCACGACGGCAACCACACAAACCATTGCTAACTGACCGGGCAGCGACTGGACAGAATAGTGCCACATTGCTTGAAGTAAAGGTTCAGAAAGCTGCCGCGCTAAAGATAGCCCCAGTAGATAGATTAAGCCGA
Organism: Aphanocapsa sp. GSE-SYN-MK-11-07L; assembly: GCA_019359715.1. Taxonomy (GTDB): domain Bacteria; phylum Cyanobacteriota; class Cyanobacteriia; order Thermosynechococcales; family Thermosynechococcaceae; genus JAHHGS01. Next base: position 39,279 of record JAHHGS010000089.1, read on the forward strand.
GCAGATGAACCATTCCTAAGCCAGCCAAACTGCTGATCGCCAAATTTTCGAGGCTGGGCGGTTTACGAAACGCCAGGTAGCCGCATATCCAGGCGGCTGGAATGAAGCCGAGCAAGTAGCCAAACGTCGGTTCTCGCCAATAGTCCAACCCACCCCCTTGAGAAAAGACTTGGCATCCTGCCAAGCCCAAGACTAAGTAGGCAATCTGGGCGAGAGTTGCTGATTGCTTGCCGCCCAAACAGCCAACCAGCAGCACTGCCCCAACTTGATAAGTGACTTGGAGCGGGTAAATTTGCAGTTCTTCTATACTCGTCGGAATTTGGATGCCCTCTGGACTAACCGTCGGGCCAACCAGAGAAGAAGGAAGAAATGTGCCGCTGATTGTCAATAGGATGCCGATAAAAGCCCAGAGCATCTGATCGAGGGGAGAGAGTTCATTGCGATTATTTTGGGCAGACACTAGGGATATGCAGTCACGTCAGCACTAGTATACTCACCGATGCTTGGGGCTTCTTAATTTCTCCAAATCAAATCTTTTCAAATCCTCACAAATCAGCCTGGTCAGGGTACAAAAGGATAAGATGCGGGATGTGAGATTATTCCTGCTCACTCGGCTTATTTGTGTTTCCTGCTTGTCACTGATTCAGATTTAAAATGCTGTTTCCCTATTTCCCGCCCCTTTTGCGATCGCTGTTGATTGCATCAACTTTTCCGGTCGGTTTGTCTACATTAGCTTTGGCTCAGTCGCAACCCAGTTGGCAAGAGTGGGTTCAACAAAATCCAACCTACCGCCAAAGCCCAGTCGCTCCGGTTACTCCACCGTCAAACGACAAATCGCCAAGTTTCAACATCCCCCGTCCATCGACAGACAACTCGGCTGTGCAGGTGCAGTCTCTGAGTGTCTTGGGGGCGAGGCTGTACGTGGCGCGAGTAGATTTAACCAATCCTCAGGTGTTGCTAACGATTGGGTTGCCGAGAGGGGCAAATCGGGCCAATAGCTCTCGGATTTCCTATGGGCAAGAATCCTTCTCTGGCTTTGTTTCCCGCTTGCAAGCCGCCGTTGTGATCAATGGCACCTTCTTTGGTTTAGACCGAGAGTTACCCGTTATGGGCAATATGGTGGGGGGAGGACAGTTTCTGAAGTATGTGCCCTGGGAAGACTATGGCACAACTCTCGGCATTAGTTCAGGCAAGCGCCTAGAAATGGTCACAACTCGCCTGGAAGGTCGCCCCAACTGGTCAAACCAGTGGTTTTCCATTACAGCCGGGCCAAGACTGCTGCGGGGTGGGCGAATTTGGCTCAACCCCAGAGGTGAAGGCTTTACGGATCGGAAGGTGATGGGCGTGGCCCGCAGAGCCGCGATCGGCTACGACGCCAGCGGAGAGTTTATCTTTCTAGTCGCCTTTTTAACCCCGATCTCGCTGAATCAAGAAGCCGCAATTATGCAAGCGCTCGGCTGTAGTGAGGCGATGAACCTAGATGGTGGCTCATCTTTGGGTCTGGCCTACCGGGGGCAAACCCTAGTCAGACCGGGGCGGGGTCTGACGAATGTGATTGCGGTTTACGATGCCCAATCCCCTGCTTCCAATCGGTTAAACAATGCCTGGCGACGCTTTAACCGCGGTGAGCGTCAGTTTGTCCCGAAGATTTTCTAAGCGATCGCAGGCTTCAGCTTTCAGGCCAAGCATTAATTGCGCTTGCTTGAGCTGGCTGTGATAACAATCGCCTGTCAGTTTTGGTAAATTCAACTATAATTCAATTACTTAACCAAATCTCATCCAACTCAACCTGATCCAACTGTGTTTTCCACTGCTTTACGTCGGCCTGTTCTCGATTTACCAACTGACCTGTTTGCCGCGATCGTTGACCTGAAGCGAGAGCTAAACGCCGTCATTTTGGCTCACTATTACCAAGAGTCCGAAATCCAAGATGTCGCAGACTACATTGGCGATTCTTTAGGCTTAGCCCAGCAAGCAGCCAGCACCGCCGCCGACGTAATTGTGTTTGCGGGAGTGCACTTCATGGCAGAAACGGCCAAAATTCTCAACCCCGACAAGCAGGTACTGCTGCCTGACTTAGCGGCCGGTTGCTCTTTGGCTGACAGTTGCCCCCCCGATGCCTTTGCTGCTTTTAAGGCCGCTCATCCCGACCATTTGGTGATTTCTTACATCAACTGCACGGCCGAAATTAAGGCGATGAGCGACATTATTTGCACCAGCTCTAACGCTGTCAAAATTGTCCAGCAGCTTCCACCTGAGCAGCCAATTATCTTTGCCCCCGATCGCAACTTGGGTCGCTACGTGATCCAGCAAACCGGGCGAGAAATGCTGCTGTGGCAGGGCAGTTGTATTGTCCACGAAACCTTTTCTGAGAAAAAGCTAGTCCAGCTTAAAATTCAGCACCCAAACGCTGAGGTGCTAGCCCACCCAGAATGTGAGCCAGCCGTCCTGCACCATGCCGATTTTATTGGTTCGACCACGGCTTTACTCAAGTACAGCTTTGATCAGCCGGGGCAAGAATTCATCGTTGTCACCGAACCGGGGATTATTCACCAAATGCAGCGGCAACATCCTGAAAAAACTTTTATTCCCGCCCCACCCAACAGCAACTGCAACTGCAATGAATGCCCATTCATGCGGCTGAATACGCTCGAAAAGCTCTACTTAGCAATGAAAAACCGCAGCCCAGAAATTACGCTACCAGAGCCAATTCGGATTGCAGCGCTTCAGCCGATTCAGCGCATGTTAGCGATGAGTTAGACTGCAAGATTATACTGCAGTGAACAAGAGGCGATATGTAATACGCTGCCCAAAGAGCCTCAATTGTTAGTTGAGGCGTGCTTAGTAATTAAGGCTAAGACTTAATACTAAATCTATAAAATGTTAGTCACTCTGCGTCAATTCCTTCCCACATTTGAGACAGTGGGATTCTCTGCCCAGAAGTTGCCTGTTGCAAAGCTCTCTGTAAACTTGCTTTTATATCTTCAACTGATGTATCGTCTGGGTCTTGCTCAAATTCTTCTTTTTGCTCAGAGAACAAAATAATTACACGAACAGCCCCTTGAGCAATTAGAGGCACAGGTTCACTAAGGGACAAATTCCCCTGCTCATCCACAGCACCTGTAACTTCAACTGCTCTCATGACTTAAACCTCAATCCATCTAAATTAAGGATAACTGACCCTTAACAGGATTGCGTAACTTCTTCCGGCAGAAATCTACTCATCTAGGAATTTCCGTAGAACTCATTAAAAATATTGCAGATCTCCTTAATACTGATATCCTCACGGTCTGACTTTGAATAAATTGTTAAGAGTAGTACAGATGTTGGTGACTCAATCTGATAAATCAATCGGTATCCAGCACTTTTACCCTTCTGGATATCCCGGTTCTTGACTCTTGTTTTGAATACAACGTAGCCTTCACTAATTCCTGTAAGGCGATCACCAACAAAATTGCCTATTTGCAATTCCTGAACCACAACCTGAATATCAGAACGGATACTACGATAGCGTTTTGCCAAGTTGCGAAGACTCTGCTGAAATTCGGGAGTTAGATCTATGCATACAACAGATGGCTGGCTCTGTAAATCAGATGGAGAATCAAGTTCTTTATCAGGATTTTGCTCACTCTGCATAATACTCACTCTGGTTGGTAATCAACGGCAATTGTCAAGAGAAAAGCTCCTAGCCGTCTTGCTTCGATAGCAGTTAGATCACAAGGTTGAGAGCCATGGTTGTTCAGATTTCTATCTTTCAATTATGACCAGTAAGATATAGCTAGCAGAATGAGGTTTGCTTTATGACTGTATCGCTCCCTTTTGTTGAGCAGGCAGATCCGCAAAAGCCAGCCAAGCTGCCCACGATGTATGATTTGCCCAGTCAAGACCCAGAGGAACCAGGTTTGCCGGATGAATTTCATAATTTGCAACCACAGCTTTTGAGTGCCACCCTGCGGTTGACAAATGTGAGCAGAGAGCGCATTTTTACCGGCACTGATCTCAACCTTTACTACGATGTTCAGAATCCGTTCTGGCATAAACGCCCAGATTGGTTTGTGGCGATCGGTGTGCCTCGACTCTATGCAAACAGCGACCTGCGTTTGAGCTATGTGATTTGGGATGAGCAAGTGAATCCCTCTGTAATCGTAGAATTGCTCTCACCGGGGACAGACAAAGCGGACACTGCGGTGGGCGGGTTTCCCGACTTGGAGCAAGTGTCCAAGAGAGAAGATTTGGGACAAACAATATCAGCAGCGGGTGAACCCCCCACCAAATGGCAGGTGTATGAGCGCGTATTAAAGTTGCCCTACTATGTCCTTTTCGATCGCTACAGCGGCATATTAAGAGCCTATCAACTCGTAGAAGAGCGCTATCAGGAGCTACAAATTCTAGCCGGCCGAATTTGGCTACCAGATTTAAACATTGGTCTGGGCTTGTGGCAAGGTGAATACCAAGGCATCAGCCGCCAATGGTTGCGCTGGCTGAATGATGAGGGCAACTGGATTCCAACTGATTTTGAGCAAGAGCGTCAGCAACGGTTGCGGGCTGAACAACAGCGAGATACGGCTGAGGAGAAGGCAAACCGAATGGCTAAACAATTGAAAGCGCTGGGGGTTGACCCAGACCAGATCTAGATTTTCAAGCTTTATGCCTCGTTATGCTGTATGCGTGGCAGGTCGTGATCTCACTCTTCTGGCCAGGATACGCATCAAAAATGGCGCGGTGAGCACTATAAGACCAAGCATCCTCACGGTGGTAATAGTTAGTCACCCAATCCTCCAGCACTGCCAGCATGGCGTTTTGTTGTTCTGGTGATTCATACTTGTGGGGTTCCCACGGCCTTAACCTGTTGTTTGCTAGGCACGCCTCTCATCCAGGGTTGAGAAAGATCAACTCTGTGCATGAAGCAGCAGCGGTTTGTATTAACTCACCATAGCAACCTTCGATGATCCACTCTGGTTCTGATGCCATAAAACTTTGAAGCAACTTGTTAATTGCGTCGGGGTTGCGTTGAACTGCAATTGTGCCAGGCTCCCAAACAATTGAATCCAAATCTAGGTGTTTGATGTTGTGCTGTTCAGAGTACGACCTGGCAAAAGTACTTTTGCCTGAGCCAGAGTTGCCAAAGACAAGAATTTTTTGCATGAAAAATATGGCTATCCTAAATGAGGTGCGTCTCTCACGACCTAAATTGTCCAGATCCCATCTGCAATTGCTATCTAACGATTGAGATGAGCCGTCTCAGATAACTTCTGCTACACACAGATAACCTCTTGGCGGTCGGCTCCATCGATTTGTTATCTCGCTTGGCAAGTACATTTCGTTCACTTTCCAATCAGGGACAAACAGACTCTTTGGTCATACACGGTAGGTGTCTTCTTAATGGCGGCTATTCCCTTGGGGTAGCATTACGATTTGTCGATGACAACGCTACGCGTTCGCGAAGCGGCTCCTGTGGAGCATCGTGTGAGACTGGCTGTTTCCAGATCATATCGAAATTGATCGATGGTTCCTTCTTTGATTTTTTCAATCACCTCCTCAATTATCTCCAGCGGAACGAGGAACCACTCCCTCGGTTTCACTGGCGTGCCGAAGCGATCCTGCAATTCCAGATCCAATTGAGCGCTGCCGAAAAACTTTTGAAGGAGTGCCTCAAGTCCCTTGCGGTTGATATTCGCCAGTTTGAAGGTGGCGACGATTTCTACGTCCGCTAGCAGATAGGTCGGGTCTTTCTTGGCGTTGGCAATCCGGCTTTTCACATCACCTCCGGTTACTCCGATTTTGTGAATGACTGATCGATGCTCGACAACGACGGAATGATCTGATTTGCTCCTGAGCACGTAAATGTAGCCAGTCGGTGAGTCGTCCGCTGCTTCAGTATCCGCAAAAAGTGGGCCGAAATCTGAATTGGTAATGCGACGACTGGCTTTGTCTTTATTTAAAGCCCGCTGGAGCGATCGCAACAGCAAATCACTCTCGGTGGCATTGTCATACACCACCCGCAGTCTCCGGTCTTGCCGCCCATAATCACTAACAAATGGTTCACCCATATCGACCACCATGACCTTCTGCCCATCGAGAATAAACAGATCCCTTTGGTTGACTGCCGCATTATCCCGATATTTGATGGTTTGCCGTGTCCCTGTCTCCAAATCACGCTGTACTTGGTCAAAGATCGGTTTGAATTGATCGAAGTCCTGGCAGGGAGTGCGCTGGGCGATTTCCTCTGCGGCTTTAATTTCCTGGCGCGATCGCACATGGGTAAGCCGGATAACGTCGCTCTCTGAGTCTGCATTGATGCCAAGGGAGTCCAGCATTATTTCATCGTCAAGGTCTGCTTCTAGGGGTAGGCTGGTATCTGCGACTGCCACTAGCAATCTGCGAGAGTCTAGTGGTTCCAAGACGGCACGGCATTCCTCCGATTCCCGCAGGCGATCCAGACGCACGGCGTAGAGCCGCTCGAAGATATCCCGATCCTCCCCATGTTGGGGCAGTCTGCCCTGTTCTTCTACAAACCGCTCGATTTCCTCGAAGCCTGCAATGATCCGCTCTTCCTTGGCGGAACGCTGACCGGATGGTTCGGGGGCAAGGTCTACACCCAATTCGCCGAGCAATTCTAAATCATCATCGGTGGTGTATTTAGGCATCTTTTTCCTCCTTCACTTTGCGTTGTAGGAAGGCAACCCCTTCTGCCATCCGTTTTTCCCAGGGATCGGCTGCTGTAAGAGAGGGCAACCTGTCTTTTTCTTGTTTGAACCGCAGTGCCCGTTTAGCTAATTCTCGCGCTTCTTCGACGCTCAGGGTAATCCGTTTGGCGGCAATCACTTCTGCCACCTGCCGCAGCCGTTCTTCGCTCATGGACTTAGCCAGGATGGCGTAGGCTTCGCCAAAGGGGTTGATGCGATCGATCAGATCCATATCGAGTTCTGTGACCGATAGGGCAAACTGCCGTACCCCGTCGATGAGGGCGGTGTTTTTCGCCGTCTCGCTATTACTGAGATTGGGACTGCTGGGATTCGTCACACTGGGATTGGTCGCATCGGTATCGGTGGTATAGGTTCCACCTGCTTCGTTCACGGTTTGCTTGGCTTGTTGGACGAGGTTGAAGGCAGCGATCGCATGTTGACGCACCGCTTCTTGATCTTCTTCGTCTAAATTTGGGAATTTCTCTTTGACGATTTTGCCCATCCGCACCTGGGTCAGTTCTTCGGGTACCAGTTCCTCATCGAATAGACCCCGTTCGATCGTGGGTTTGTCTTGGACAAAGGCCGTCACCAGTTCGGTCAAGTCTTCGCGGCAGATGCGTTCGGCTTCCGGGGTTTTGGGTTCGGCTAAGCCTTTAATTTCTAGCTGAATTTGACCCGTTTCGGGATTAACGCCCACGTTACACTTGCTCGGATCGTAGCCGCCTTCGCCATAGTCAAAGCCCGGTGTCGGCTGATTGTCGGGGCGCTTGGGTTTGAACTCGAAGCGCGGCGCGAGGACCTGTTCCATCAGCAGGCTGGCGGCGATCGCTTTCAGGGTGTCATTTACAGCTTCGGTGACGGCGGCTTCGCTGGCATCGGGTTCGGCAATCAGGTTGGTGAAGCAGGCGCGGGTCTTGCCCGGTGCATCGCGGGTGGCGCGACCGATGATCTGGATGATCTCCGTCAGGCTGGAACGGTAGCCGATCGTCAGGGCATGTTCGCACCAGATCCAGTCGAAACCTTCTTTCGCCATGCCGAGGGCGATGATGATATCAACATGATCACGATCGTTCTTGTGGGTGGAGTCTTTGAGGGCGTTGGCGACCTTATCCCGCTTGGCGGGATCATCGTCTACCAGATCAGCGATTTTGAGCATCTTGCCGTCGGCGGTTTTCACCAGTTGAAACCCCGTCTGAGGATCGGTGCCCTGCCATTCGCCCAGTTCTTCGATGATGTGTTCGACTTCGCGGATTTTGTCTTTGGTGCTTTCGCGGGAATTGACGTTGGGAATGTGCAGAATGGTTTTCTCGTTGGGGTTGAGCACCTGCATGATTTCGTCGGTGTAGTTGCCAGCGTAGAAGTAGTAGCCGATGTCGAGTTGCTTCAGGTATTGGTAGCCGTTGAGTTGTTCGTAGTAGGTGTAGGTGACGGTATCGAAGCGAGATTCGTCTTCGGGGTGCAGGACGGCAACGGCATCCCCGCGAAAGTAGGAGCCGGTCATGGCGACAATGTGAGTTTTGTCGCGGGTCATCAGTTGGCGGACGTGATCGCCCAGCTTGTTGTCGGGGTTGGCGGAAACATGGTGAAATTCGTCTACGGCAATCAGGCGATCGTCCAAGACTTCGATGCCAAATTTATCGACGGCAAAGCGAAAGGTGGCATGGGTACAGACCAACACTTTATCGTCGCTATCTAAAAACTTCTTGACTGCATCTACTTTGCCACCATTGTCGCCGCCGGGTGAGTCGCAGAGATTCCATTTGGGTTCGACTTGCCAGTCAGTCCAGAAGCCATACTGACTCAGGGGTTCGTTGTGGAAGCTGGAGCCGATCGCCTTCTCGGGAACGACGATGATCGCCTGCTTGAGTTTCTGATTCTCTAGCTTGTCGAGGGCGATGAACATGAGTGCCCGACTTTTGCCGGAGGCGGGGGGCGATTTGATTAGGAGGTATTGTTCGCCGCGTTTTTGGTAGGCGAGTTCTTGCATGGGGCGCATACCGAGGGCGTTAGGGCGGGTGGAGGTGCCTGCTTGGGCGTAGGTGACGGAAACAGATGGGATGGGGGTAACCATGGAGGGGAAGCGATTGGGCTGAGTTACGGGAGTAATCTGGGAAATTGCCTGTCTATTAAATCACAGGCGCTGAAAAGTCGATCCCGCGATAAATTTGCTCAATGGGGAAGCTCAAGTTAATTGATTGTAATTTTATGCTGTCGCCAGCACGATAGTTGAGGATTTCCCATCGTCCATCGTCGCCTTTGCGGTAAAGATCGATCGCGATTTCCTGGGAGCTGACTAGCACGTAATCTCGGAGTTCTGGGTTTTGGCGGTAGCGAACGAACTTTTTGCCACGATCGTAGGCTTCGGTGCTGTCTGATAAGACTTCAACAATCAGGCAGGGATAGGTGATGTATTGAGCCGTGGTGGTATCACGGCGATCGCAACTGACGCTGGCATCGGGATAGGTGTAGTCATCGGTGCCGAAAATGTTAACTCGGCAATCAGAGTTGAAGACGCGACAAGGGCGATCAACTAAGTGATTATCCAGCAAGGCCGCAAACTTGAGCGCAATCCGGCTGTGGTCTTGGCTGCCGCCACTCATTGCGTAGACTTCGCCATTTATGTATTCATGGCGACACAATTGTTGTTCTTCCCAAGTGAAGTATTCGGCAGGTGTCAACTTGGGGGAATGACTGGGTATGGCAATCATGATTGAGCTTTTGAATGGCTAATCTAATGTTAGCATCGGCGACTGAAAGAGCTTTGAGTTCATAATCCGCTGCCGCCAGTCTTCCGTTTGGCTGACTTTTGTGGTGATGGTTGCTGGCTAGTCATTTTGGTGTATGGCTCAAACAATTTTTCTAATCGTTCGGTGTCGTTTTTGCAGCGGCGATCGCTGTCGATGCGACCGAGGATTTCGGCGTTACATCGTGCGCTTCCCGCATCAATGAAAATTCACTGTCCATGCGATCGCTTAAATCTGGTTTAGGAGTTCGGCTGGGGAGTAAATGGGGAGGGGGCCGCTGATGAAGTCTTCGCGATCGCGGGTGACGATTGCGTCGAGTTGATTGAGGGTGGCACAAGCGAGTTGGATGCTATCTTCAAAGTCTTTCAGTTTGGTATTTCTGGGTGAGATAGTCGGTATATTCAGCTTGGAGGTCAGCATCGATTGGGGCGGATCTAGAACGTTTAGCGATGCCCCGTAGTCCGGTGAGGGTGCCGGGGGGAATTGATTGAGGGCGATCGGATTGTTGTTTTTGGTGGAGCAGTTCAGCGAAGTTGAGGACTGCGTTGATTTGGTCTTCTGGCAGGGTTCGGATGAGTTGGTGGAGTTTTTCGACGGCTGTCATGGGGTTTTCGGGGATAAATGAGTTTGTGCTTTTATTATGGCTGAAGGGACTATTGCTTAGTTTTACGTTTGGTGGTCTGCTTCGCTGGTGCCTGCTGGCTGGTCATTTTAGTGTATAGCTCGAAGAGTTTTTCGAGGCGTTCGGTGTCGTTTTTGCAGCGGCGACCGATGTAGATGCGATCGAGGATTTCGTCGTTGCGATCGTGGGCTTCCCGCACTAAGGGAAACTCGGTATCCATGCGATCGGGGTCGTACATGTCGGCGATCGTGGCGGGGAAGTGGCTCTCACGTGCGAGCAGGATGTCTTCGGCGCACCGCGTTAGGTCGGTTTTGTTTTGGTCGGTCAGGGTGGGGACAGGGAAGGTGTTCCAGCCGAGGGTGTTGGTATAAGAGAAGTCTGTCCGCATTGTGGTGCAAACAGTCTTAATCCACACCCAATGCAATCTTGAAACTATGATGGAGAGATAGAAAATTTCAGCATCATATAATGCAAAATTTTGACTCGTAATAACTGATGGCGCTTTAAGTAAGCCTATTGGAAGATAATCTCTGTTTTCAGAAGTTATTCTTGGAAGAACAATGGTGTATTGCTTTGATTCATTCATCTCTCGCATTTGATGAGAACGCTTTGCCATGTCATTGGCACTTTTATCGCGACTTGATAGCCGCATTTGACGAACTCCCTCAATGCGTTTCCGTATTAATTCTATGGACATTGCCTCTTCTAAGTGCTGGTCTTCAATCCACAAACAGTAGCGTTGCAGACCTTTTATAAATTCAGCGGAACCGTATATAGCTCGGATAAATTTCCCGTTTTGATTTTTGGACAAGCCCAGTTCTTCCAAATCAGCCGAGGAAAGTAGCAGATTTCCTCCATCGTAAGGCATATTACCGCGAATCATTTGAGGCAAGCCACAATCAGACTTCGATGCTTTTTCAACAATAATGTTTGTGCTTGCAATTAAATAAGCATTTATGTTGTCTGTCTTTTTCTCGATAGTCTTACTATCTTCACCAATTGAAAGGAGTAGTTTTGGTGTTCTCGCATGATTTGAGATGCCGACAATCACAACAGTTACGCCAGCATTATGACTGGCAAGATTCGCCCATTTAAATGATGTATGAGCAAAGACAATCTCGTGCCCAGTTTCAAAAATCAGCAACCAGAGAATCGGCACTTGTTGCCCTTGACAAATAGAATTGGTAGACACAAAAGCGGCAGCAGAACTTGTCTGCGTTCCGTAATCCGCCGCCTTGATAAACCAACCAGCCACATAATCGAGGGATTTCCAACTCTTGGTGCGTCCTTCAAAAATATTTTGCAGATCCTCTTTCTGTTCAGTGCTCTGCCACTTAGAGCCAAGATACGGCGGATTCCCACAGATATAAGTTTCTCCCCCCTCATTCTCAAAATCAATCTCTGCGGACTCCCGCGTCTCCCCCCACAAATCCAAATCCTCCCGCTGCACCTTCACCCCCGTCCCCGTCGCCGGACAAAGACTCAACCAATCCAACCGCAACGCATTCCCGCAGGTAATCCAATTGTCATCCTTCAGCGGCAAAAACAGCATTCTCGCTTCCAGTTGCCCCAGATAAAGCACATTGCATTGATATTCCGCAATCACCAACGCCAACCGCGCAATCTCCGCCGAAAAATGCCGCAACTCAATCCCCCGAAAATTAGTCAGCGGAATCTCAGAACGGCGATCGCCCTCCCCCCGCAACGCATTAATCTGCGCCTCAATCTTCCGCATCTCCTTATAAGCAATCACCAAAAAATTCCCCGATCCACAAGCCGGATCAAACACCCGAATCCGCGCCATCCGCTGCCGCAAATTCAGCAGCTTCCGCCCATTCTCTCCCGCTGTATCTAGCTGCGATCGTAAATCATCCAAAAACAGCGGATTCAACACCTTAAGAATATTCGGCACACTCGTATAGTGCATCCCCAGAGCACCGCGCTCCTCATCATCCGCCACCGCCTGAATCATCGAGCCAAAAATATCGGGATTGATCTTTTTCCAATCTAGATTGCCAACATGGAGCAAATACGATCGCGCAACCTTACTAAAACGCGGCACCGCCACACTGCCATCATCACTAGCCGAAAACAATCCACCATTCACATAGGGAAAAACCTCCGCCCAACTGCGAATCTTCGCCGCTGCCCGCGACTTAAGATCCGTACTCATCGATCAAAACAACTCCGACAGCACCTCATGGGTATTCAAGGCATCGCTCATCTGCTGAACCGTCGCAGTAAACAACCCATCACTATGGAAAATATTCGTATCCTCCGCAAAAAAGCAGAAGATTAACCGCGCCATAAAATGATTCATCTCTTCGCGGCGATCGTCCCCGTCCCAATCCGGATTCTCCTTCAGCAATTCGACATACAACCGATTCAGCCGCCCCGTCGCCTTAATATCAAAGGCATTTTCCCGAATTTGCTTAACCGTCGTAATCCCCGCCAACGCCAAGAAAAACCCAAAATAATCGTGAAACTTGGGATAATCGCAAGCGATCGTCTCCCCATCCACCAGGTTCTCCGCCTCAAAGCTCTTGCCATCCGTCGCCAAAATAAACTTCGCCTTGTATCGCCTCGTCGCTCCACTCTCCCGCAAAGCCGTTAGCGTCGCCGTCACTTCCCCTTCCGGGCAAACCTGCAAGTGAATATGATTGCGCTGAAGCACACCGCCCAAATCTGATTGATTGGAGCTACCACTTCTCAGCTTCTTGAGCGTCGTTTGCTTATTTCCAAATGCCTCCAAAAAAGCAAACGGAAACTCCTCCGAGTCAAAGGGTGCGCCCGCAAGCTGGGAAACGGCCTCTTCAATTTCAACTGCATTCATAATCCAACCATCGATCAAAGGGCAGTCGCTCAGAGGCGCAGCGATCGCAAAGCGTCGTCTCTGACGAATCGCCTACCAAAACAACTTTGAAATCTTACCCTAATTTTCAATGCTGGAGGTTGCGTTGGTCTCCAACCAAACTTGGCTCATCACGCAGTGTCTTCCCGAAGAATCGCAACACAGGAATCTTATAGCTTGAATGAAGCTCTCAAAATGCGGCTCCAACCCAAGACTAAAGCGAGATAACGTTCCCCTTCAGCGGCAGCAAATAACCTTTACAACACCGCCCAGATCTCTGTTCCGTCCGCTGCAAGGGAATTGTTAGCCTGCTGGCAGCAACCTAGCTTTGGTTGTACGCCTCAAGAAACTCCTCTCTAGAAACACCAACTTGAGTACAAACTGCCCGTAATGTGCCACTTTTAATCTCTTGGGGTAAATTCCCCGTCCGCTCTGCGGCGTAAAATGCAGAAATGAGTGAGTACATCCACAAGAGTCACAACGTTACTGTTTTGCTATACCACTTGGTCTTTCCAGCGAAGTATCG
>JAHHGS010000090.1 GCA_019359715.1 Aphanocapsa sp. GSE-SYN-MK-11-07L
TAGTTCATCCGAGAGCGCCTGGATTTAACCCCCCATTTCCTGTCGATTTTCTCCCCTGCCAGGGGTTGCTTTTAAGAGGGTGCCGAAGTTCTGACTCAAGGTGCCGAAGTTCTGTCTTTCAGCAAACAAATTCCGCAACGACGCAACCACAGCCAGAACTTTTTATTGTGGATGATTCTACGCTGCTGATTAAGCAGTTTCAGAACTTAGTCACTCGCTGGGGATATCAAGTCAAATTCTCAAGTGATGCCTTAAACGCAGTGCAATCTCTCTTAGCAGCAGAACCAGCGGTGATTTTCCTAGATATCAACATGCCTGGTGCATCGGGATTTGAGTTGATCAAGCAAATTCGCCGCCAAAATCAGTTGGCGACAATTCCCGTCGTCTTGCTAACGGCCGAAAGAAGTGTTTCTAATCAATGGCGGGCCCAGTGGGCAAGCTGCAAGTTTCTGGCCAAGCCGCGTACCCCGGAAGAAGTTCCTACATTCCGCGCCGAACTGCAGGCTCTGCTGCAAGAGCTTGTGCCAGCCAGCGGCAACTTTGCTTAGCATTCAAAGCTCAGCGTTCAAACCACCTTAGGAGATCAAGCAATGCGTTTTCTAGTTGTAGATGATAGTTCTGTCGATCGCCATTTGATGGCTTCTCTGTTGGAAGAGTTAGGGCACCAAGTCGAAGCTTGTCCAACCACTGAAGGCGCATTGGACAAAATCTCAACTGGCAACTACGAGGCGGTCTTTCTAGACATTGTGATGCCAGAGCAGGATGGCTACAAGTTTCTGCGGGAATTGCGCTCCAACCAAAAAACAGCCAAACAGCACGTCATCTTCTGCTCTAGCAAGAAGACTCCGATTGAGGTTGATTACGGCATTAAGCGAGCGGGAGCCAATGACTATTTGGTTAAGCCTGTGACTCGCGAAACTCTAACCCAAGTTCTAGAAAAAGTGTAATTGCTATGGTTTCTGACTCGTCCGTTATGATTCCAGAACCTCAAATCCAGCCGTCAATGGCTGAAATTCAGCCCGATCGGGGGGTGCGCTATATCCTCACGCAAGTCGGAGAGCAGAAGTTAGCCTTCCCGCCAGCCTGGGTGAATGAGGTGATGCAGTTTGAACAAGTTCGGATCTTACAGCTACCGTTTTACAGCCCGACAATCTTGGGGGTTGTGCACCATCAGGGAGAGGTTGTGCCCTTAGTCTCTGCCCAAGCTGCTATATTCGCTGGGCAAACACAGTATATGCCAGAAACGATAACAGCAGTTCGTTTGAGCCAGTCCATTGGAGAATTGGCAGGAACTGGGCTAGTGGTTGACCGAGTGCTGGGCAGCGTTTCAGCAGAACAGTTATCGGCGACAGGAACTCGACTGATCCAGTTGCAAGATATTTCCAGTCAGCTTTGGCAGCCCCAGCGCTGGAGTAGTCAAAGCTAATACTCAAGCATTGCTTCTATTTTGCATACTTTCCGGCTTGTCTGTGCGTGTTCAAGTCGTGCTGCTTTCTTCTGCCCGTGAACAACTTTAATTTTTTAGGTAACACCCGATGACTTCCACTCCATCTCATTCGCAACCTAATCCAGGTATTTCCGTCACTAATCCGCCTCGCCAAAAATTTCGCCTCAACTCAATTGGCACCAAGCTGTTTGTGGCGGTGATGGCAGGTGCTTTAGCGGGACTGGGGGGAATTTCTTTCCTGTTCTATCAAACCCTGGCCCAACAGGCGGAGCGGCAGGTACAAGACGCCCTCAAAACAGAAGTGAACGGGATTGAAAGCCAAATTGCACCTGTATCGCAAACAGCTCAAAACATTAGCGTCGCGATTGATTCGCTGAAAGCTGCCAAAGTCACCGATATTGAAGCCTACAAATCGACTGTGCTGGGCTTCTATCACCAGCGCCCCAAACTGGCGATGGGCACTTACTTTCTGCAAGCCCCTAATGCCATCATCGCCAGTCGGCAGTGGTTTGGGCCTTACTTTTACACCGACCAAAAGTCACCCGATCAGGTGGGGGTAGCCCTACCAGCTCCCCACCAAGGGGTAATCTACTCCGACTTGTATGTGGATGATAAGTATCCGACTCGTGAATACTACACGCTCCCGGTCAAGGCAGAGCGCGCCGTGTGGACGGAGCCTTACATCTGGTATGGGATTACCATGACTTCGTTTGTCCGCCCCAACTATGACAGTCAGAATAAACTAACCGCTGTCACAGGTGTGGATGTCAACGTCTCCTCGTTGAGCAAGAATATTCGCGGCTCCGTGATTAACAATGCAGGCTACTTTACGCTTGTGAGTGCTAAAGGCACTTTGATGGCCTATCCGCCCGACCCCAGTAAAGCGGCGAAGGTGGAGAGCTATCAGAAAGTGCCCCAACTGAAAGCGATTTGGTCAAAAGTCCAGTCGGGTCAGTCGGGGCTAATTACGGTTGATGGAAATTTGCTCGCTTATCGTCGAGTGCCCAGCACCAACTGGCTGATGTTGGCGGTGGTGCCGCAGTCAGTGGTGATGCTGCCGGTGTTGGGGATTACGCTAGCTGGCACGTTAGTAGCAGGAGCGATTTTGGCGATTGTTGTTGCTTTAGCAGCCCGACAAATTAACCGGCGGTTACAACCGATTTTGGCGGAGTGCGATAAGCTCGCTGCCACCGATGCCCAAACCCAGGGCAAATTGCGACAAGAAGATGAAATTGGGCAACTTTCCCTCTCATTCTTTAACCTGCTGGACACGTTATCCGCTAACCAAAAGCAAATTCAGGCAGAAGCAGAAGCCCGGTTGGCAGAAACCCAGGAGCGGTTGCGATTGGCAACGGAAGCCCAAAAAGAGAGCGAAGCCCTGCAAGTTGAAGTGGGTCACATTCTGGATGTGGTGTCAGCGGTCGAAGACGGCGACTTGACAGTGGAAGCGGAGGTCAGCGATCGCGCCACCGGGCTAGTCGCAGACACGCTCAACCGGCTGATTGAACAACTCGGTCAAACCCTAACTCAGGTCTTTGCTGCCGCCCAACAGGTTTCCGAGGGTTCGGCCAATCTGGAAGAACTGGCGAAAATTGTCGCCGCTAACGCTGAAGAACAGGCCCAGGAAGTGGCTCAAGTTCTGGAGCGCACAGAGCAAGTTAAAGCATCGGCGGTCAGTTCTTTGACCCAAGTTCATAACTCTAACCAAGCCCTACTGAATGTCCGCTCAGTGGTCGAAGCAGGGCAAAGCTCGATTGACAGCATGAACCAGGGAATTGGGGTGCTTCAGCAAGGAACCGACCGGATTGTCCAGCGGATGAAAACCCTGGGTGAGTTTGTTGGTCTGGCCGATCAGTTTGTGCAAGAGCAAAACCAGATTGCTTCTTTGACCCAAGTTCTAGCCCTGAATGCCACCTTGGTTGCAGCCAGAGCGGCTGAGCAGCGCGACCCGCGCCAGTTTTTGGTGGTGGCACGGGAATTCGAGGCGATCGCGGCTCAGGTGAGTGACCTAGCGCAGCAAACCAACGACGGTCTGAACGGTCTTCAGCAGCGGACGACTCAGATTCACTCGGTCGTGTCTGCGATTGATACCGAAGTTCAGGGGTTGGGCAGTTTGGTCAACAGCTTTACAGAGGGAGTGGATCAGTCCAACCAGGTATTTAGCAGCGTCCAGACGACAACCAGCGATGTGGCCAAGGCGGGGCAGGCGGTTGCTCAGTCCAACCAAAACATTGTCAAATCTGCTCAGGCAACTGCCCAGGCAATGCGAGGCATTGCTGATTTGGCAGCCCGAACGGCTCAACTGACTCAAACCACCCAGTCTCAGTCTGAGCAAATGGAAGCCCTATCCAAACAGTTGCTAAACAGCATCCAGTTCTTCCGCTTACCTGGCACTGTGCCAACCGTGTCCCAGAGTTCAGAAGCTGCGGCTTGGATCAACCTGGCAAGCGTCGATGCCACCACTCTGGATGTTGATGCTGCTCCCGATATTGACGCTCCAGAAGTGACTGTCATTCCGCCCGTCTTGTCTAAGTCGTAGTAAACAGCGATCGCAGGTTTTATCAGATCAGCCTGCGATTGCCCATTCGCACTCTTCACGCCCTTCTTTGCTTGTCATACTTTCAGGAATTGCTGACTCCCATGACCTCTGCGCCATCCCAACCTCAATCGGCCCTTGCTGATGCCTTGCTCACTTCCGCCGCAACTAAGACGCCAAAACCAACCGCTGCCAAGCCTGGCCTCGCTCCCCGCCTCAACTCAATTGGCACCAAGCTATTTCTGGCGGTGATGGCAGGTGCTTTAGCGGGACTGGGGGGAATTTCTTTCCTGTTCTATCAAACCCTGGCCCAACAGGCGGAGCGGCAGGTACAAGACGCCCTCAAAACAGAAGTGAACGGGATTGAAAGCCAAATTGCACCTGTATCGCAAACAGCTCAAAACATTAGCGTCGCGATCGATTCGCTGAAAGCTGCCAAAGTCACTGATATTGAAGCCTACAAATCGACTGTACTCGGCTTCTATCACCAGCGCCCCAAGTTAGCGATGGGCACTTACTTTTTGCAAGCCCCTAATGCCATCATCGCCAGTCGGCAGTGGTTTGGCCCTTACTTTTACACCGACCAAAAATCCCCTGACCAAGTGGGAGTCGCCTTGCCTCCTCCCAATCAGGGAGTGATCTACTCCGATTTGTACGCGGATGACAAATATCCGACCCGTGAATACTACACGCTGCCGGTTGAGGCGGAGCGGGCTGTTTGGACGGAGCCTTACATCTGGTATGGGATTACCATGACTTCGTTTGTCCGCCCCAACTATGACAGCCAAAATAAACTAACTGCCGTCACGGGTGTGGATGTCAACGTCTCCTCGCTGAGCAAGAATATTCGCGGCTCCGTGATTAACAATGCGGGCTACTTTGGGCTGGTAAGCGCTAAAGGTGCCTTGATGGCCTATCCACCCGACCCCAGCAAAGCAGCCAAGGTAGAGAGCTATCAGAAAGTGCCCCAACTGAAAGCGGTCTGGTCTAAACTTCAATCCGGTCAGTCTGGACTGATTTTTGCGGATGGTAATCTACTGGCCTATCGACGGGTGCCCAGCACCAACTGGCTGATGTTGGCGGTGGTGCCGCAGTCGGTGGTAACGCTGCCGGTGTTAGGGATTACGCTGGCTGGTACGTTAGCGGCAGGAGCGATCCTGGCGATCGTGGTCGCCTTAGTGGCTCGACAAATTAACCGTCGCTTACAGCCAATTTTGGCAGAGTGCGACAAGCTGGCTGCCACCGATGCCCAGACCCAGGGCAAGCTGCAACGAGAAGATGAAATTGGGCAACTTTCTGTTTCTTTCTTTAATCTGCTTGATCAGCTCACGGTAAAAGAAGAAAAAATTCGCCAAGAGTCAGAACAGCGCTTACAGCTCGCCGCCCAAGCTCAAGCAGAAAACGAAGTCCTCCAGGCTGATGTGGGTCACATTCTGGATGTGGTGTCGGCGGTGGAAGAGGGCGACTTGACAGTGGAAGCGGAGGTCAGCGATCGCGCCACCGGTCTGGTCGCAGACACGCTCAACCGGCTGATTGAAGAACTCTCCAGAATTATGTCTACCGTGATTGGCACTGCTCAGCAAGTGGCGGGTAGCGCCGATGACCTAGAGCAGCAAGCCTCGACCGTGGCGCAGCAAGTCCAGCGACAGACTCAGTCTGTGGCCGAAGTGCAGCACTTAATGAGCAATGTCAACGACCTGTCTCAAGACACGGCTGAGCAGACAGTGATTGCCAATACGGCGGTACAACAGGCCCAAGTTGCGGTTGCTCAGGGTCGAGAAGGCTTAGGACTAATGACCCACGGGATCACCGACTTGCAGGACGGAGCTGGCCAAATCGTCAGACGGGTGCAAACTCTGACCGACTTCGTTGACCTAGCGGCCCAATTTTCTAAAGACCAAAAGCGGGTGGCGGCCCTGACCCGCGTGCTAGCGCTCAACGCTTCGATGATTGCGGCTCGTGCTTCTGGACAGCAAGACCCAGAACAGTTTGCCAGCGTTGCCAAGGAGTTCGCCACGATCGCCGGCCAGGTGAATGACCTGGCTGTCCAGACCAACCGAGGTTTGCTGCTGTTGCAGCAGCGGACTGACCAAATTCAAACTGAGGTATCTGGGCTAAACCAAGATGCGGAGGGGATTGATACCTTGGTCGAGCAATTTACCGCCAGCGTTGATCAGTCTCGGCAAGCCTTTGAAAATATTAAAACCGCCACCGAACAGGTGGCTCAGGTCGGACAACAGGTGAGCCAATCCAGCCAAGCGATCGCCGCTGCCGCTCAAACCACCCTGGTTTCAATTGAAGACATTGCGGTTGTTACCCGCACAACCGAGGGACAATCTCAGTTTACCCAAGAGCAGGCTAATCTGATGGGTCAACTGGTGCAGAGGTTGCTGAATCGAGTTGAATTCTTCCAGTTGCCGGCAGAGCCAGCTCCTCAACCCGCCGCTCAGGAAGCTGTTGACGTTCAAGAACAGGCGGCCCTTGCCAACGGACATGGTGTGCTGCTGTAAAGCCTCGCCGCTGCCCTGTACTCAAGCTATATAACTCCATTTACCTCTCCCACCTCAAGCCATGCCTGAAGTTAACACTCATCCCAGCGCTACCTCTCAGGAAGCCCTCAGTCCAGCAGAACTGGCTGAACTTGAACTGCAACAAGAACTGCGCGGCATGTTCAACGTTGATACTCAAGCGTATCTGCAAACCTACATCAGCTTGGCTCAGCAGTTGCAACCCCAGTCATGGACAGCCGACATTCAAGAACTGTACCGCTGTATTCACACGATCAAAGGTGGGGCAGTCACGGTCGGAGCAGAGGCAATTTTGCACGTTTCTGCTGTTCTAGAAGATTTGCTGTCTGATTTGCGCTATCTCCAAATCGCACCCCCCTTGGCAGATCGGCAACTGTCTCAAATCCTGTTGGAAGCGGGAGAACTACTGACGGGCAGCTTGCAAATTGCAGCCGTTGGGCAGGCTGCGGTAGAGAGCGTTCAACCGACAGTGGAGCGAATTCTCGCTCTCCGGACAGTTGTGCAGCAGGCTTATTTGCCAGAGTGGGATGAGCATCAGCAGCTTTTCCAAGAGTTCGCTGAAAATGGCTTTGACCTGGTTGTTCTAGATCTGACAATGGCCCTGGAGGCATTACCCACCGCTGGGATTGTCTCGCCAGTCGCCCTCCAAGCGGCCAAGCAAACCCTCCAGCAACTGATCCAAATTGGCCAAGACTTAGGATTTGAGGCAGGCTGGCTGCAATTGCTCGATCGCGCTCAAGTGTTACTCGATCGCCCAGACAATCAGTTTTGGTGCGACAACTGGCCCAACTATTTGCAACTTCTGAAAGACTCTGCCCGCAAGGGTGGGCAGCTTCCAGAAGCTAGTCAATCGGCTGGTCTGGAGGCTCTATTTGCTGAGCCAGAAAGCGCGATCGGACTAAACCTATCTCATCCAACAGCAGTAGGGGAGCCTGAAACAACATCTCCACTTGTACCAGAGCTTGAGCTTTTTGCGGACACTGACAATGAACTCTCGTTGGAACTGGATACTTTTGCGGACTTAACCAATGGCAATGAGTTGTCCCTGGAACTTGATACCTTTCCAGACCTGAGCGCTGTTAGTGCACCGGAACTCGACGCCCTAGTAGACTTGGATGCTGCCAGCGAGTCGTGGCTAGAACTAGATGCGTTTGCAGACTTGAGTGATATCAACGAATCGTCCCTGGAACTTGATACCTTTGCCGATTCGAGTCCTAACAGCGAACCTTCGTTAGAGCTGGATGCGTTTGCAGACTTGAGCGCTGAGAGTAAATCTTCACTCGAAGAAGATGTCTTAGATTGGACGGCTGAAGCTCCTGAAGCTGCTGTTGCTAGGATGCCAGTCGCTTCAACCTCAGCCGCTAGCGCCCAGATTCCTGTACCTCTAGAGCGCTTAGATCGCTCCGCTCAAGACTTGGTGGAAACTCTCCTGTCGGCTCGCGCCGTCCAGGGCTTCTACAGCACATTGCAAGCTCAACTATTGCAGATGGTGACATTGGCCCAAGATAGCGCCAACTACATTACTCGCCTGCGCCAAATTCAAGATGAATATGCCCTGTTGGACAATTTACAGGCTGACGGCACTAATGCTGGGCCTACCCTAGAACGCTATCGCCAAGGCTATACCATTATCAACCGTCTTCTAGAGTCGAGCTTGCGGCTTTCAGAGCTGGGGGCGGAAGTTTCCACCAGTAACCATCAAACGGCAGTCAGCATTCAGCAGCTCGATCGCAATATTCTCAACCTGCAAAAAACAGTTGAAGAAAGTCGGCTGGTTCCGTTTAAGAGCCTCAGTTTCCGAGCCAGAGGGATTCTGCGAGATCTGACCAACCGCTACGGCAAACCCGCCCAGTTGGTGGTGCAGGGCGAGCAGTTAGAACTTGATGCTGGCACCGTGCAAGCCCTAGAGCCTGCTCTACTCCACCTGATTCGGAATGCCTACGACCACGGGCTAGAACCGCCAGCCCAGCGGTTAGCCCTGGGTAAACCGGAGCTGGGAACCCTCACCCTCACCCTGCGGCGGCGCGGCAACACCTACGCCCTTGATTTACAAGACGATGGTCAAGGCATTGATCCAGAAGTGATTCGCCAAAGCGCGATCAGTAAGGGGTTGCCGAACTGGCAAGTCGATACGCCAGCGGCACTGCTAGCAGTGCTCTGCCAACCCGGCTTCAGTTCGCGAGATCTTGTCAGCGACATCTCAGGACGCGGGGTTGGCATGGATGTAGTAGCCAACCAAGTCAACGCCTTGGGGGGACGACTCAGCCTAGAGACAGCTTTGGGGCAAGGCACCACCTTTCATCTAGAGATTCCGGTGCCGCACTTGCTAGTCCGCTGCGTCTTAGTCCAGTCGGGCGATCGCACCCTAGCGATTCCAGCCGATGAAGTGGTGACTACCACACTGCTCGATAGTTTGTCGGCCACACCGGCCGATCCAAAGCTCAGCTACTCCTGGGTGATTCAAGACGCAGACCAATCTTTACCAGGGCTGAACTTACTGGAGTATTGGTATCCAGGCCAAGGCGGGCGATCGCTCCCTGAGACAGCCGTTGGTTTACGGGTGCGGGCCGCAGCAGCGAAGGGCACTCAGGATGCTTGGCTGCTAGCCGATGAATTGCTAGAGCAGGTTGATCTGTTAATTAATCCAATTCCGAATCCGCTCGTGCTTCCGGCTGGATTAATGGGCGTCAGCCTGCTTACAAATGGCAAACTGGTGCCAGTTTTAGACCCAACCAAGCTGGCAGAACATCTGTTGAGCCATCCGATCAGCAGCGCTGAGGCGACAGGTCTTGATTCCGTCAGCACCTCAGCGGCCAGCCCAGCTCCGGCAGCTCCCGTGGCTGAGGCAAAAGCGTCTCTGACCTCAACCATTCTGGTTGTCGATGATGCGGCACTGGTCAGACGTCGGATTGAAGCCAGCTTGACGGCCTATGGCTACACTGTCCAAACCTGTCGGGACGGTCTAGAGGCCTGGAATTGGCTGCAAGCTCATCCTACTCCAGCCTTAATGATTAGCGACATTGAAATGCCGGGGATGGACGGCTTTACCTTAATCAACCGCTGTCGGCAAGCGGAAATGACGATGCCTGTGCTGGTGATTTCTTCCCGCTTATCGGAAGAGTGGGGAACCGAAGCTCGCCGCTTAGGAGCGACTGACTATCTGACCAAAGGATTTACCACGCCTGAACTGCTGCAAAAGGTAAGCAGCTTTCTCTAGAGGTTATTTTTTTCGTTTCATGTCAGCCCTTACCTGGGTCACGCCTGCGGCATTGCCTTGAGTTTGATAGAGGCGAATAGCAGTTTGAAAAGCGGTTTTTGCTTCATCTTTGCGCCCCCGCTCTTTGAGGGCTAGCCCCAACTTATGAAAGGCCAAGGGTTCATTCGGGGCCAACTGAGTCACCTCACGGTAGACAACGATCGCTTCCAATGGATTTCCGATTTGGATTGAAATATCACCAATCGCCAATTTTGCTTCCAGTAGCTTAGGATTAGCCTCGGCTGCCCGTCGATAGGCAATTAATGCCGCCGCCAGATCTTTTTGATTGACCAGAGTATCGCCAATTTTGAGGTTGAGCAACGCATTGCTCGGATCGAGCTGACCGGCTTGCTGGAGAGCCGCTACTCCTGCCGCCGTATTTCCCTGGCTCAGCAACGCCAAACCTAAATAAAACTGGACTGTAGAACTGCTGGGAGCGATCGCCGCCGCTTGCTGGAGAGAGGCGATCGCCTGGGTTGGATTGCCCTGCTCAAATAAAAGTACGCCAATCGCTTCGTGGGCTTGCCAGCTTTGGGGGTCAAGGGTGATTACCCGCCGATAAACAGTCATCGCTCCGGAGGCGTTACCCTGACGGCTGAGCACGATCCCCAAACCCAACATAGCGGGTACATTTTTGGGGTTGAGTTGGACGGCCCGCTGGTAGGCGGCGGCCGCCCCCGGATTGTCTCCTGCTTTGCCTAAACTAAACCCCAAGGCGTAGTAAAAATCCGGATTGTTTGCTTCTAAGGCGATCGCCTGCTGGTAAGACCGAGCCGCTTCTGGATAGCTGCCAATTTGGGCCTGCAAAAACCCAATTGCTGAGTAAATCCGCGGATTGCGACTATCGACAGTCGCTGCCTGCTGATAAACCTTGAGCGCTTCCTGGAAGTTGCCAGCATCAATCAGTTGTTTACCTTGCCGCAACAGGGTGAGCAGTTGTGGACTAGTCTGGGCGATCAACAGCGGCTCACCTACAGCCGCATTTGACGGCACAATTGCACCCAAGCTGCTCAACAAGATCATCCCAACTGCCCAAAGACCTTGATCCAGTCCTAAACGCAATGAATGCACGACCCAATATTTCTGAGTTTGCAGCACTTTACTTCTAAACAAGGACAACAAGGGAAAGACTCCTGAACACAAACAACTAGATTAGTTTACGCTGGCGAACCTTGAGACGAGTGTGCAAGACATAGAGATTTCTAAGCCAAAGCTTAGGTTAAAGCAAACGAAATCTGTAACAATTAACAGCGGCTAGAGATAAAGTCGATCGCACCACTGATCCAAATCTCCATCTGTCGATGCAGACAAACACGATCAATTAGCTGCGGACTTAGCGCGGGCAACTTTAATGGCCTGCTGCAACTGGTTCATCGCCACCGTCAGTTTGGGGCCAGCATCTACGGGCACCATGCCTTGGGCAGTTCGTTGCAGAACTTCAAAGTGCAGGTGTGGGCCAGTTGAGTTGCCTGTACTGCCAACCAGCCCAATCACTTCGCCTTGCTTGACCTTTTGACCCGGATTAACCAGCATTTCTGACAGGTGGGCGTACAGGGTTTCCTGCTGATGCTGATTGTGGGCCAAAATAACTGAGAAGCCATAGCCGCCCATATAATCAGCCGTCACCACTTCGCCGGCTTGAACCGCTAAAACTGGCGTTCCGATCGGTGCGGCTAGGTCGGTGCCAGTATGCATCCGCCACAGCCCGCTGACCGGATTTAGCCGCCAGCCAAAGACTGAAGTAATCTCGGCCGGAATCGCCAGCGGGAAAAATATGTTTTTTCCGTTTAACCCCAACCATCTGAGCGGATTAGACCCCTGATAAAGCTTGCTGATGTAAGGATTACGACCTGAATTGTAATAAGGAGCCGAAGCTGACCGATAGGAGCCAGCGCTGGCGTCGTAGCCTGAGCGATCCAACTCGGTTGGTTCAGATTGGCCAACAGAAGGATTTTGTTCAGGGCTTACCGTATAGGCCGTTTGGGCGGGTGGCGTCTGGCAAAGGCTTGTCGGGACGCTTGAGCCTGGCTGTAAAACCGCCTGACAGCCGCTGGAGCGCTCAGAAATAATTACATCGGGAGAAATTGGGGAATCAGGCTGCTCGCTGAGGCTGAAATCTTGGGGGTTAATGTAGGTTTGGTTAGAAACCACCTCAGGCTGGTTAGGGGCAGCCGGCTGAGCCTCGATCGCCTCTAGTTCGGCTGCGGCGGCGGCAGGATGAGGTTCAGACTCGACAACAACTGGGTCAGGCAGGGTCGCCGGGGCAGGCGCTTCGGTCACAACTGGGTCAGCAGGGGCAATTTCTAGAGGCGCGATCGCTGCTGGTGCAACGTCTTCAGAGGTGGCAGCTTGGACTGAGATTGGGAGGCTGGTGGCCAAGCTAATCCCTAGCCACTGCACTAGCATCAGCCAACTAGCAGTCTGCGATGATTTAATCATGGATGAGCATCCTCACACAGGTAAGTCTTTTGAACGATTGTAGCCGCTAATTTCAGGAGTTCAAACAGATGACTAATCAGTCCGGTCTCTGTCAAAGCTGGCCAACCACCTTTCAACGCGATCAGCAGCAATGCCCCGACAGCCCAAGCCAAAGGCAAGGGCGATCGCGACGGCAATCGCTCCCAGCAATAATCCAAATGCCAAATTGACAATGCTGGCGGCAATCCCCATCTGTTGGAGGGCCATTGCAGATACTAAGGCAATGATCGCAATCCGGGCAGTTTGGGCCAAAATGCGAGCTTGAGCGCTGCCAGAACTGCTAATCAGGTTAAAGGCTAGGTTGGCTAAATACAGCCCAACCGCAAACACCACCAGCCCTGCCAGGACTTGTCCAAACACCACCAGCAAGCCACTAATCAGGGCAGTCAGGGCCGGAATATTAAGCACATTGGTGGCGGCTACCGTCGCAAACAGCATGATGCCAACCAGAACGACAATCCCAGCAATATCGGAAGGGGTACGGACTGACAGAGGCGCAGACGGCTGAGTCGAAGCGGTTACATCTGGAGCGTCTGGAGATGGCGGCGCGGCAGGGGTAGACCGTAAGCCAATCCAATCGAAGATGTTGTCGAAGCCAATTCCGGCTAGCAGGTTTTTGACTAGATCAGCCACAAACCGCCCCACAACGTAGCCAATCACCAGAATTAGGGCGGCTGTAAAGATTTGCGGAATTGCGCTGAGAATCTGGCTGAGCATCGAGGTTGCCGGTGCAGAAATCGCTGGAATCTGCAAAGCGTCCAAGGCGGCGATCGCGGTCGGAATTAAAATCAGCACATAGACAAGCGTGCCAATCAGCCAAGAGAGTGACTGACTATTGCTAGTCCGACGGAGCCCAAATTGCGCCCCGACCCGATCAATGCTCGTTGCCGTCAACAGGTTGGTGACGATTCCCCGCACCACCCGCGCCAGCACCCAACCAATTGCGGCAATGATCAAGGCTTTCAGAATCCGCGGCAATGCGGCCAGAATGTCATTCAACAAGTTCTGCACGGGTTGAAGTGGCCCCTGCAAATCCAATACTCCCAAAATTAGGGGCAAAAAGAACAGAAAAATAAACCAGTACAAGACGTTTCCGAGCGTTTCGCTGAGCAGAAACTGGTTCTCGGAAAGCGTGGTTTCGGTCGTTTCAGCAACCCGCTGATCCAAATTGAGAGCGCGTGCCGATCGAATGACCAGGGTTTTGGCTAGGGTTGCTAGCACCCAAGCAATCCCCGCCAAAATGGCAGCGACGCCTAGCTTGGGCAAGAACCCAAACACTTGACTCAGAAATGTATTCAGGGGTTGGGAAACCGTTGTCAGTTTGAGCGCATCCAGAAAAGCAACGATCGCAATCAGCAGAATCACCCAAAAGACAACCGAGGAGATAAGTTTTTCGACTTTCGGTTCCTGAGTTCCAGTGGTTTGTCCAGTCAATGAACGGGCAATCCGATTGTCAATATCAGTCCGGTTCAGGAGACGCTTGACTACCCCAGATAGGATCACTGCGGCAATCCAGCCGATCGTCAAAATGACGATCGCCCCGATCAAATTCAGCAGGGTTGGCCCCAAGGCGCTCAGACCCAGCGCTGTTAGAAATTGGGTCATCGGCGAAAGCAGCACGCTATCGGAGGTGGATCCAGCCGGAGCCATTGTGGGAGTGGGCGTTTGCGCTAACAGCCCTTGCCATCCGATCGGTGAGCCGATGGTGAGAGCGATTGTTGGCCAGGTTGCGTTCATGGTTAATTGCTTATATAGGTTTACAGTCATCAAACAGCGAGACGAAATCGCTCGGAGTGCAGCGGACAACTCAGGGCCGGACAATATAGGCAGAATTCAGCGGATCTACTTTTCCTGAATGAGCCAGGGCTTGATAGATCAAAGCAGCCGCATCGGCCCGAGTCATGATCTGCTGCGGGTTTAGAACGGTGTGATCGGGATAGTTGACCACTAGCCCCGCCGTCGTTGCAGCCGCCACTGGCTTCAGGGCATAGTCAGGAATCTGGTTCGCATCCTGATAGAGGCTGAGGGTATCAGTTGGAGCGGATGGTGCAGGTAGGTTCAAGCCGTTGGCCAGTGCCGTTAAGGCTTCGATTTTAGGAATAGACTGCTCAGGCCGGAACGTATTGCCGGGATAACCAGCCATGAAATCCATCTGCACCGCTTCATTAATGGCTGAGTTGGCCCAAAACTCGGCTCCTAAATCGTTGAATTTTAGCGATCGACTGTTTTTCGGTTGCTCAAACCCCTTCTGCAGCATCGTGGCAAACTCAGCCCGTGTGACAGGCTGGTTGGGGCGATAGGTGCGATCGGGAAATCCGACCAAAAGATCGCGCCGCGCCAGCTCGGCAATAAAGGGGCTGGCCCAAAAATTAGGCGGGAGATCGGGAAAAGCGATCGCCTGCGGTGAAGCGGACACCCTCGGCAGAGGCGATCCTGACGGTAAAGCAGTTAACGGGACAACCGGAATCACCTTTGGCAATTGAGGTGAACCCAAGGGCTGAGGTGAAGCCGGAATCGGCACCGCAGGAGAGGCGATTTGACCTGAAACTGGGGGAGCAGAACCGCTGGGAGCCGGACTCGCTGCAGGTCGCAGGGCTGGAGCAGTTTCTACTAGAGAGAAATTAAATGCCTGATTGTTCTGAGTAAATGCCCAGAGCACAACAGCACCCAGACTGATAAAAGCGACAAAGATACCAACAAAATCATCAAATCCTAATGGCTCATGTTTCGGAGGTGGAGGGTTAGGAGGAGGCGAATGAGTCAAAATGCAGTCCTCACATCGTAAATGCACGAATTGTAAACCATGGTTAGTTTGCAAACAACTGTCCATATTGCAGATAATTTGTTGAGCAGATGGCGAACTGCACAACCGCCAAGAACCCAGCGATCGCAGGCTAGCATGGGAGTGAATTTCAAACGGGCTTATGCACACTTGGCACTGGCGAACTTGGCAAGGGTTGCCCTACCTGACCTGTAGCTGGCTAGAAGCCTGGAGTCATGGCTTTTTTACGCAGCAGTTTGCACCTCGCCCCCCAACCCAATTGGTTGAAGTATTGCACCCGCAAGCTTTGGTCTATCGAGTCAAGCAAGTGCATGGCAATCGGGTGCTAAGTACGGCTGAGATTGAACCACTGGAGCAACCTGTACAGGAGTTGAGTGAGCAAGAATCACCCTCATTACAACAGGCTGATGGTTTATTCAGTCAGAGATCGCAGCAGTCGGTTTGGGTTTGTAGCGCCGACTGTACTCCTGTACTAATTGGAGATCAGCAAACCGGGCAGGTGGCGGCGATTCATGCTGGCTGGCGCGGGACAGCGGCACAAATTGTCCCGGCAGCGATCGCCCGTTTGCAGGCCGAGGGGAGTCAGCTCAAGCACTTGCGGATTGCTTTGGGGCCAGCGATCGCTGGGCAGGTTTATCAAGTTTCAACTGATGTCGCTGCCAAAGTCGGAGCCACGGTTGTTGACCCCACCAAGCCTGATTGGTATGACCACCCAGAAGCCCTGCTATCAGAGCTAGAGCGGCTTCCCGGCTCCCCAATTTTGAGCGACCCTCAGCCCGGTCATGCTCGGTTAGATGTCCGACAGGTGAATCGTCTCCAGCTAGAGCAATTAGGCATTCGTCCAGAGCAGATCGCGATCTCTGACCACTGCACTTACCAGCAGCCAGAGTATTTTTTCTCCTACCGACGCAGCAACCAGAAGCAGATTCAGTGGTCTGGGATTGTCAGCAACTAACGTATTCGGACAGAAGGTAAGGTCAGATGGCTATTCTTTCGATGAGTTCGATCAAGATTTACTACCTGATGGACTCTGCGGCCACTGCTGAAAAATCTGCTTGATGTTGGCGATCGTCTCATCCGCTGCCTGTTCAGGCGAGACTTTGTCCTCGACAATTCTACTGACGGCTTTGCCCCAAACCCATTGTTCTGAAACCATGCTGTAGGCAGGATTCTGGGCATAGGCATAAAGGCGAGTCTGATGCCTATGCAGATTCTTAGCCACTATTGAGCGATGTGGATCGGCTGGGTTTGTCCAGAACGGGTCTTTCCAAACTGGAATCAGGATGGGCAGACTGCGCCCGGCTGCTTTCAGATACTTGTTTGAAATGTCTGGTCGCAGGAGATAGCGCAGAAAGGACTTGGCTTGCTCTTGATGCCTGGAAGCCTTGAAGATTACCGCCTGACGCACCAGCACAATGTTTCGCATTGGTTGACCGTTGGGTTTGTTCGGATACCCCATAGTGCCCAGCTTATTTTTGTAAAGATCGGGATCATCTTTAACCGCAGCCGGAATCGAAAGCGAGTTATTGGGAGTCATCACTACCTGGCGGTTGAGCAGGCTGCGGTTATTGTCGGGGTTGAGCCAGGTGATCGCCTCTGGGGGCACATAGCCCTGTTTGTAAAACTGGGTATACCAGTCCAACGCCTTGATGATTCTGTGGCGAATTTCAGGATTGTCAACCTGCAGTTGCCCGCTCTGATCGAGGATGTGGGCATCGTAGGCCTCCAAAATCGGCTCAAACGTCTCGTAGGTGTCTCTGGCCCTGGCCATCATCGGTAAGCCCAAACCGTAAATCTTCAGGTGATGCTTGGTGCGTAAATTGTCCTGCACCTGTTTCCAGAATTGCCAGAATCCGTCCCAATCTTTGGGGATATCCTGCTCAGTTTTGCCTGCCTGCCTAAGTAAATCTCGCCAGTAGAAAATTTGACTGGTGACTTGATTCAGCGGAACGGCATAGTAGCTATGGCGATCGCCAGCTTGGTTATAAAAATAGGCGCTTTTGAGAGCTGTAGCCGGATAGAGGCTTTTGACGGGATTGATTACCTCCGAGACATCCGCCAGGTGTCCCTGCCAGGCCAAGCGAGCATTCAAAGATTGCTCTGCCCCCTGGCTCATCATAATGTCAGGAGGGTGCCCAGCCTGGAAAGCGCGCTGGGCTCTCGTCGATAGCTCATCAGCATTCACAAAATCGAGTTGAATTTGCTGACCGCTCTGCTTTGACCAGTCTCTAGCGATCTGGCGTAGAACTTCATCTTCCTCCAAAAGATAACCCTTTTCCCACCAAACAGTGAGAACATCTGGCTGAGTAGGGGTACTAGTCACTGACGTTGAAGCTGTCTCAGGGGCACAGGCCGTCAGGATGAGACCAAGCATGAAGCCAGTCCAGGCATAACTGTGTTTTGATCCCATGTTCAGCCTGGTCTGTTCAACTGGCTCTCTGCCATCTTTAAAGCTTGAACAGAGAATCATCATTGAGTTGATACCTCAGTAGATTTCTTGATCCTGTCTCCTGTGTTAGTGCTGACTATGTTTCCTAAAAGAGAGAAGCTTTGGTTTGTCCTATAATTTTGCTTTGTACTCAGAAAATTTCTATACATGCAGTTAGAGTTTAGCTTCTGACGAATTCCGCGGCCACGCCTGAAAAATTTGCTTGATGTTGGCGATCGCCTCATCTGCCGCTTGTTCAGGCGAGACTTTGTCCTCAACAATTCTACTGATGGCTTTTCCCCAGACTCTTTCTGCTGAAACCATGCTGTAGGCAGGATGCTGGTCATAGGCGTAGAGGCGAGTTTGATGCAGCAGCAAATTCTTGGCCACCGTTGAGCGGTGCGGATCGGCCGGATTTGTCCAGAACGGATCTCGCCAGACCGGGATCAGGATCGGCAGACTGCGGCCAGCCGCTTTCAGATAGCTATCTGAGATTTCTGGCTGAAGCAGATAGCGGAGGAAGGACTTGGCTTGAGCTTGATGTTTAGAGGTTTGAAAGATCACCGCTTGCCGCACCAGCACAATGTACCGCATCGGTTGCCCATTCGGTTTATTTGGATAGCCAATCGTCCCCAGCTTATTATGGTAGAGATCGGGGTCATCTCTAACTGCCGCCGGAATCGACAGTGAGTTGTTGGGAGTCATCACCACTTGGCGGTTGAGCAGGCTGCGGTTATTGTCGGGGTTGAGCCAAGCGATCGCCTCTGGGGGCACATAACCTTGTTTATAAAATTGCGTGTACCAGTCTAAAGCTTTGACAATTCGGCGCCGAACTTCCGGATTATCAACTTGCAGTTGTCCATCATTGCCGATGATTTGGGCATCGTAAGCTTCCAGAATTGGCTCAAACGTCTCGTAGGTATCTCTGGCCCTGGCCATCATCGGTAAGCCCAAACCGTAAATTTTGAGCTGATGCTTGGTGCGTAAACTAACCTGCACCTGTTGCCAGAATTGCCAAAATCCATCCCAATCTTCAGGAATATCTGCTTCACGCTTTCCGGCTTGCCGAACCAAGTCTCGCCAGTAAAAGATCTGGCTGGTGACTTGATTCAGCGGAACGGCATAGTAGCTATGGCGATCGGTAACTTGGTTATAAAAATAGGCACTTTTGAGCACAGTGGCTGGATAAAGACTTTTGACCGGATTGATCACGTCCGAGACATCAGCCAATTGCCCTTGCCAGGCCAAACGGGCATTCAACGATTGCTCGGCTCCCTGACTCATCATGATATCGGGCGGATGACCTGCCTGCAAGGCCCGTTGGGCTTTTGTCGATAGCTCGTCAGCCGTAATAAAATCGAGCTGAACCTGTTGACCACTCTGCTTTTCCCAGGTTTTGACCACTTGGCGCAGGACTTCATCTTCTTCTAAGATATAGCCCTTATCCCACCAGATTGTTAATTTTTCTGTTGGCGTGGGTTGGCTAGAAGTTGAGATGAAAGCGGTCTCAGAGTCAGAGGTACAGGCAGTCATGGTCAGACTGATCATTAGACCAATCCAGGCGTAACTGCGTTTTAAAGGCGGGTTCAGCCTAGTTTGGGCAACTGGCTCTCTGCTGTCTTTAAAGCTTGAACAGAGAATCATTCGGTTGACACCTCAGTAGATTTTTTAAAGCCATTTTCTGTATTACAGCTCATTATCTTCCCTGGTTTATCCCGATTGGCGACCATACTGAAAATAACTTAACGATAACAATCGCTCAGCAACGTATCAGCTCACCTATTTATATTTTTAGCTCTTGAAATATCAGGAGGTAACATCGATGAAACGAGTCACTACCCCTACCCTGGTGCTTTTGGGTTTACTGATTGCTTTTGGGTTGTCTAGCGTTGATTTTAACCGCCCAGCCCCCGTTACCGCCCATACAATGGCCAGCGCTGCAAACTCCACCAAACATGATCAGGGGCAGACACCTGCCACAGCCCCTGGCATCCAACCTCTGTTTAAGAATTTAAGCAACCATCAGCATCCAATTTCCACCCAAAATCCGCTGGCTCAGCGCTATTTTGATCAAGGTCTCAACCTGGCCTTTGGCTTTAATCATGCTGCTGCCGCGCGATCGTTTAAACAGGCGATCGCCCTCGATCCAAACTGCGCGATGTGCCATTGGGGAGTGGCATTGGTGCTGGGCCCCAACATTAACGCGCCCATGAATCAAGATGATTTGCCGGCGGCTTGGCAGCATCTTCAGCAGGCGATCGCCCTCAGCAAAGAGGCCAGCCAGCCAGAGCAAGCCTATATCCAAGCCCTCGCCAAGCGCTATCCAGCGCAGAAAATCGACGATCGCAAACCGTTTGATCTGGCCTATGCAAATGCAATGCGAGACCTCGCCAAACGCTATCCCAATGACCTGGATGCTGCCACCCTGTTTGCCGAAGCCCTCATGGATACGACGCCCTGGGACTACTGGCAGGAGAATGGTCAGCCCAAACCAGAAGGCGCGGAAATTATCGCCACGCTAGAGTCAGTCCTAAAACGCAATCCCAACCATCCTGGCGCCAACCATTTCTACATTCACGCCGTTGAGAAGGAGCGCCCGGAACTGGGAGTTGCTGCCGCTGACCGATTAATGAAACTTGCGCCTGATGCCGGTCATCTTGTCCACATGGCCTCCCACATTTATATCCGGGTGGGTCGCTATCAGGAGGCTGTGATTGCTAATCAGCGGGGGATTGCTGCCGACGATGCCTACATTGCCCAATGTCATGCGGAGGGGATTTATCCCCTGGCCTACATGCCCCACAACCATCACTTTCTCTGGTTTGCGGCTTTGATGAGTGGGCAGAGCAACCTAGCTTTGCAGGCGGCGGAGCGAACTGGGCAGACCGATGCTCAACTGATGCGAAACCCTGAACTGGCTGGGATATTACAGCACTTTTATGTGATCCCGCTGTTTACCTACACTCGCTTGGGCGAATGGGATAAAATTCTCGCTCTGCCTGCTCCTGATGCAGACCTCAAGTATCCAAGCGGGATTTGGCATTACGCACGGGGCATGGCTTGGCTCGGCAAAGGTCAGTCGCAACCAGCCGCCGGAGAGCTAAAGCAGTTGCAGGCAATTGCGGCTGATCCAGCCCTGCAGGAACTCAAGGTTTTTGGAATTAATTCCTTTGCGAGCATATTAAACATTGCGGTGGAAGTCTTGTCTGGGCAATTAGCCGCCCAGCAGAAAGATTATCCGCAGGCGATCGCCCACTTGCAGCAGGCAGTAAAGCTAGAAGATGCTCTCACTTACACCGAACCAGCCGACTGGTATCAACCGACCCGGCAGGCCTTGGCCGGTATGCTGCTGAGGACGAATCGGCCGGCAGAAGCAGAGCAAGTTTATCGCGACGACCTGAAGATTTATCCCGAAAATGGCTGGTCGCTGCATGGGCTTGTCCAAACCCTCCGTGCCCAAGGCAAAACTCAAGAGGCAGAGGCAGTGCAGAAACGCTTTGCCGCCGCCTGGAAACATGCCGATATTCAACTGGTTGCCTTCGAGTCTGAGTGAACGCATTATTAAATCTCTGGCATGACGTCTGGCAAAAAGCTGTAGTCTCCCAACTGTTGGGAGACTACAGTTGGGAGACTTCAGCTTTTTTGGTGCCTGCTAAATTTGGGGCTAAGGGACGAAAGATTGTTCATCCAAGAAACCATTCAATCAGTTTCGATCGCCTTCCCTAGTCCTTCCCGATTAGTTTCTAAATTGAGATTAGTTGGCTCAAGCGTCCAACTTAATCAGTGAGGAACAATCATTATGTATAACGAATATCACTGTCCCATCGACTGGCTGTATCCGCTCCGGCAGTGGCTAGCCGCGATCGAAGTTCATTCTTCCCAACAAGCGCATTTAATTTGTAGGCTAATTCCCTCCCAGTGCCCTTTTGCGCGAGATATTCAGCTTTGGGGCCGCACGATTCTGCATATTCCTCCCCTCTGCAAACTGAATCCGCTCTACGAGCAAATGGTTGAGCTGCGCTGGCGATCGCTGTGTTACCTAGCAGATCGCTGTGGGGAAGATATCACAGCCTACTGCTAAAAAATCAATATTATTCTATCTATGCATGATATTCACCAGCGTCAAACATTAAGCACTAAGGAACAATTTATGCATTCAGAAGCCAAGTCAAGATTGTCTGGATTAACTCTGCTCGTCTCAGGCGCTGACCTGAGCAACCGCTGGCTCGTTGTGTAATCAGAAAGATCAAGCTAACCCTGTTTAAAATTTGAGCGAAATTCTTGATCGGAATCTTACCCGTAGACGATTTGAAATGGAGTCAACAATGGCACACTACAGAAATAATTTGCCGCAGCTTTCCTCTAATTTGTTCATCACAGATGGCGGCATTGAAACCACGCTAATTTTTCGGGAAGGCTTTGAATTGTCTGACTTCGCCGCCTTTGAGCTGTTGAAGTCTGAGCTGGGCTATCAAGCCCTGCAAAAATACTTTCGCACCTATGCCAGCATGGCTAGGGACTATCAGGTTGGCTGTATTCTGGAAAGCGCGACTTGGCGGGCCAACCCAGATTGGGCGACAAAACTGGGCTATGACCAGCCAGCCCTGGCACAGCTCAATCGGAAGGCGATCGCCCTCCTCCACGATATTCGCCAGGAATACGAAACCGCCCAGAGTCCGATCGTAATCAGCGGCTGTATTGGCCCGCGCGGTGATGGCTACATTCCCGCTCATACAATGACTGTGGATCAGGCAGCCGAGTATCATCACCCCCAGATTGAGGCCTTCCGATCTGCTGATGCCGACCTAGTCACCGCGATTACCGTCAACTACGTCGAAGAAGGGATCGGCATTGTTCGGGCGGCTCAAACTGCGGGGATGCCTGTGGTAATTTCGTTTACGGTCGAAACAGATGGCATCCTGCCAACCGGCCAAACCTTGAAAGACGCGATCGCTGAAGTCGATGCTGCCACTAATCATGCTCCTGCCTATTACATGATCAACTGTGCTCATCCCAGCCATTTTGCTTCTGTGCTGACGGCTGGTGGCTCCTGGGTAAACAGAATTCGCGGTATCCGAGCCAATGCTTCCAGCAAAAGCCACGCCGAATTGAACGAGTCGGTAGAGTTGGACGATGGCAACCCGGAAGAGTTTGGTCAACAGTACCGCGATCTCAAAGCTAGATTGAACAATCTCAATGTCTTCGGCGGCTGTTGTGGCACCGATCACCGCCATATTGAAGCCATTTGCAAAGCCTGTGCGCCGCTGTTATGGACACGGCTCTCAAGCCCATTGTGCCTGACTGGGCAGCGTTAGAGAAACTTGCTTACGCCACCCCGCCAAAGACTTCGACATTGGCAAACGCACAGACGGGGGAGGCGTGACCGACTCGAATTGCTTGGTTGGGTTCGCCTTTGCCGCAGTAGGGTGTACCGTACATGCCAACCGTAGAGCGATCGCCAACTTGGGTTAAGCCGCGCCAGAAGGGGTTGGTAATGCCCCGGTAATTCGGGTTTTTGAGGGTTTTGGTCAGTGTGCCGTTTTCAATTAAGCGAGCATACTCACAGCCAAACTGAAACTTGTTTCGGTAGTCGTCAATTGACCAAGAGCGGTTGGATTCCATGTAAACCCCTGACTCAATGCTCTCAATCATCTCAGCAAAGCTGGTGGCGCCTGGCTCTAGGTTGAGGTTAGCCATTCGATCGATCGCGGCCCGATTCCAGGAGCTAGATCTAAAGTTGGCGACTCCTGGCACCTCGGCTCTGGTCTGGCTTTCCAGGCTACCCAAGCCTCGCAGTAACATGCCATCTTTAATTAAATATTCTCGCTGGGCCGGCAGACCGGCATCATCAAAGGCATAGCTGGCAAACTCCCCTGCCACCGTCGGGTCAAAGGTAACGTTCATTAAGGGCGACCCGTAAACAAGCTGCCCAAAGTCCGACAGTTTGACAAAGCTAGAACCTGCGTAATTTCGCTCATCGCCCAAAATCCGATCCAGTTCCAGCGGGTGCCCAATGCTCTCATGAATTTGCAGCATCATTTGGTCTGGAGCCAACACCAAATGAGTTGTTGTGGTCGGGCAATCTTCGGCGGCCAATAGCTCTAACGACTGCTCACCAATTTGCTTTGCCCTTGCCAAGACCGCTGCTGGGTCAAGGATTTCCATGCCCGCCTGATAGCAGCGGGCCAACATGCCGTTATCCGTCCGCTTTTGAATCACGCTGCCGTCTTGAGCCGTGGCTTCAAAATCTGTGCCAACCAGAAAGAAGGTTTGCTCAACATTCGAGCCATTGCTGCTGACAAACTTTTGCTCGGTTTCCACGATCTGAGCGAGGGCAGAGGTTTTGACAACCCGCTCCGAAGCTTTGAGGGTGTCACAAACTTGCATCAGCAAATGATTCAGATCGCCGACGCTCAAAAAGCTGTAGGGCTTGAGCAACGGGGAATGATACTGCCCGACAGCTTGGGGGCGAGCTGAGGCAGTAAAAGCATGCACTGCCCACTTTGAAGCAGCGATCGCCTGTTGGTAAGCCTGTTCGGCCGCTGCCTGCAAACTAGGCTGATCAAGTCGATTCGTGGCGGCATAGCCAAACTGGCCTTGCGCCAGCACTTCTACCATCACGCCCTGGGTGCGACTGTGCCCATTCGTTTGCGGCTTGCTATCGCGCGCGTAACGGGTGGTCGTGGTTTCATTCACCTGGCGTAGCCCAATCCAATCCGCCGTCAGCTTCAAATCTTCTAGAGCTTGGTGTAGGTCAAATTGCATAGGACTTGTGAGGGATCTTCAGCTTGAGGGATGTCTGGATTTTAACCTCTCTGCTCTAAATCTGGCTTCAAAATGAGGTGGCTTTCGTCGGAGAAACAGTGGAGTTGGGGCAAATGGCACAGGCGATCGCAGCGCTGCGGGGGTCAACATTGGTGGCTGGGCCAGCCGGTGTGCCATCTCTGAAAATGTTAGTAAATAACAAGCCATTGACGCAGGATTTGAGGCTGAGCGCTTGGGCCAGTGATTTCACACCCTGACAGGCGATCGCGGCATCATTTGGAGCTAGATTTGTGCGTGGGCCAGCCGGAGTTCCGTCTTTAAAAATGCTCTGAAACAACAAATTATTGACGCAAACTTTTACCACTAATGCCTGACCGCTGACATTTTGAGTCAGAGCAAATTGAGGAACAGCAAAGATTCCACAAATCAGGCCCAAACTGACCAAGCAGATTCGTGAGGGTTTTAGTGACATGACTTTACTTCTCATATTGGCAATTAACTTTAGCTGTATAACTGATACCTAATTTACGAGTGAGGACTCGAACTGGATGTAATGCGGATTCAATTGGGGGCTTCATACCCTTACCAAGCAAACCTTGCCAGTAAAATGGCTAACTGCAATTGCCCGATCGCAATCCTATTGATTGCCAGCCCGGCGGCGCAGGAGTTCTAGCAGCTTGCTTAAGGTTGGCGGTAAAGGAGCGCTAACGGTGAGCAATTCTCCAGACAGGGGGTGCTCTAGGGTTAAGCGCCAGGCATGGAGAGCCTGCCCGGTTAGCTTTACCCCCAAGGCATGCCCCGAACTGTAAACCGGATCGCCAACAATTGGGTGCCCTTGGTGGGCAATGTGAACGCGAATTTGGTGGGTGCGTCCCGTTTCAAGCTGAAAGTGCAGCAGGCTATAGTTTCCCAATCGCTCTTTGATTTGCCAGTGGGTGATCGCCGATCGCCCTTTATCTGCTGGCACAATCGCCATTTTTTTGCGGTCAATCGGATGCCGACCGATCGGGAGGTCAATCGTGCCGGAGTTGAGTTGGGGTGCCCCGTAAACGACGCCTAAATACTCGCGGCAGGCAGTTTTGGCTTTAATTTGAGCTTGCAGGTGCTGATGAGCCTGATCGGTTTTGGCGATCGCGATCGCTCCACTCGTATCTTTGTCTAAGCGATGGACAATCCCCGGCCGCTGCACGCCGCCAATGCCGGGCAGTTGCGGGCAGTGGGCCAGCAAGGCATTCACCAAAGTGCCCTCCCAATGCCCCGGAGCCGGATGCACGACTAATCCAACCGGCTTGTTGACAATTAACAGCGACTCATCTTCATAGAGAATATCAAGCGGAATATTTTCCGGCAGAACTTGTAGCGTGGTTGGAGCCGGCAAAATAATCTGAATCGCGTCCCCTGACTGAAGCACCAGCTTTTTAGAGTCACAGACCTGCTGATTCACCTGCACTTGCCCTTGCTCAATTAGTTTTTGAATCCGCGATCGCGAGAAATCGCGGAGCTGCTCGGCCAAATAGCGATCAATCCGGCTCCGCTCAGCAGCAAGCGTATCGGGCGTAACCTGCAAATGAATCATGAAGTCAAGAGATTAATAAATTAACTTGTCTGAGCCCGATGCCAGTCAAACAACCTCTGCCAGCAGGGTAAAAAGTAGGCGGCCAAAACATCATCGATCGCCCAAAATTCAGCATAGCTATCGCTGGAACAGTAGCAGCCGACAAACAGCAACAGTAAATCCTGAAACGGTAATTCAGCCGCAGCTTCCGCATCAGTGTAAAGCTGATTGATCGCGTTTTGCAGGTAGAGCAAATTGCTAACCAGTTTGGTAAACAAACCAACATCGCCGGTCAGCGTCGGCAAGTAAGTTGCATTGTATTCTGCCAGAAAAACTTGATACATCTCAGCCAGGGCTTGCTTGAGGCTGGTGCGAAGTTCCAGGCTGGGCCCACCAGCAGCGGCCCAGTCTGCCAGCAAGTCTGCTTCTAAAGGGGTTTCGGTCAAGGCCGACAAAGACATCTCTAGCAGCGGGCGTAAAACTTCTAAAAACAGAAAGTCAATGTCCGTCAGACTGAGGTCAAGTTTAGTCGGAGTATGAGCAAACACAGAGGAGCTTTGGAGTTGGGCAATTTGCTGTGGGTAGTCCCAAGCAAACTTAAATTCGGCCGCGTCAGCCAGCATTTCGCCAATTAGATGGGTGAACAGTAGCCCCAGCCGCTGCTGAACTTCACCCTGAAAAAATAGCCGCG
Organism: Aphanocapsa sp. GSE-SYN-MK-11-07L; assembly: GCA_019359715.1. Lineage (GTDB taxonomy): Bacteria > Cyanobacteriota > Cyanobacteriia > Thermosynechococcales > Thermosynechococcaceae > JAHHGS01. Next base: position 26,467 of record JAHHGS010000090.1, read on the forward strand.
ATCGCTCTTGATCCAAGTACACGCGATCGCCGACCACGCTAAAGAGGTTCCGACAGGAGAGCGGCCCCTCAGATGTGTAGGCAGTTTCACCCGCTCGCAGGGCTTCCCCGCAGGTGGCCAGCAGATTGTAATCCGCCGCAAATTCAGTCAGCAAAAGTTGCCAGTGATGCCCCCAAATATCATGGACTAAAAACGCCTCCGCTTTTTGGCTAGGGATGATGCTGACTGATTGGGACAAAACCTGAATCACCTCAGCCCAGGAGCTGCCTGTTTTTTGGGCAATTCGATCGCACCAAGCGTAGTCGATCCGGCTCGGATCACAGGGGCCAAACACTGGAAACCGATCAAACTTACCGTAGCTAAACCGTTCCAGTTCAGTCAAAAATTGCTGGAGCTGGTCTCGATCTTCGGGGCTGAGGCGATTCCAAAGCTCAAAACAGGATTTGCCCTGTTCGTCATCGCTATACAGGCAGCCTTGCGCGTAGTGAATGCAAAAGAAAATTTGCATCTCGGTGGCTACCCAGTTCAAAGCCTGCGCTGGCATTGGCACTGCTCCAAACAGGTGTTGGAACACTATTGCTGTCTGACCAGGGACTTTCATCTCCTCCAGCACGGCTTGGATCACTCGCCGTCGGCGCTCAATCCGGCGGTCAACCTTAGCTAATACCTCAGTTAACTCGTCTAGATATGAGTCTGGCAAGTCAAACAGTTGTCCCAGTTGGGCCAGGCTCTCCTCGGCCAGCAGCGTCGGCGGAATTCGATCAGGCTGGTATTGACTGAGGGTGGGCGATCGCAAACTGCCTTGCCAATTGAGACCCCCCACTTGCGGATAGCGGCTGAGCAGCAGTGCAGCTTTGACAAAGGTTTGCCGAACTGGCAGCGGAATTGCGGTTAGGTCTAGGCGATCGCGCTGAAGCGGGTGAGCAAACCCTTGCAGTTTCTGGCCAATGTCGCGCAGCCGCTCTTGCCGCGCTAGTTCTGCCAAGCCCGTCTCTACCTGGCGCGATAGTTGCAGGGCCTCTGCCAATAATTGCCGCTGTAAACTTTCAGGCGCAGACATACTCATTCAAATTAGTGTGTTGCTAGGTTCATTTTCGCAAAGTTGATCGGGAAGCTGCTTTCGCGATCGGGCACAGAAATGGCACAAGCTTCTGAGACATCTTGCTGTCCCTGACTTAGAATGATGAGAACCAATCTTAGCGAAGTGAATAGGACAAAAACCATGAGTCTAAATCTTGTCAGTCTTGTGGGACGAGTCGGCGGTGAGCCAGACGTCAAGTATTTTGAGTCAGGCAGCGTCAAGTGCCGCTTGACGCTGGCCGTGAATCGGCAAACCCGCAACGATGACCAGCCTGACTGGTTCAGCTTAGAACTCTGGGGCAAAACCGCAGAAGTTGCGGCTAACTATGTTCGGAAAGGGAGTTTAATCGGTGTGACTGGGGCCCTCAAGTTTGACCAATGGCAAGACCGCAATACGGGCGTCGATCGCTCTAGCCCGGTGATTAAAGTCGATCGCCTAGAGTTGCTAGGGTCTAAACGCGACAACGAAACCAGCACGGGCAGCGCTCCAGACGAGTTTTAGAGTCATATTAAGCAACGATTATGGCTTCCCAATTCAATCTAATTCATTTACCACCAGAATTAGACGAAAGCAACAATGCGGCCCAATTGATCAGTCATACCCCTGTCAAGGAAAAAACTGAAAAACAACCGACGCCAGAATTGGGTGATCCAGAGCATGTACTCAGCACCGCAACGTTGCCCGTCCAGCCTGCATCAGTTGGTTTAACCCGAGATCAAAGCCTAAATCTTGCCGTTAACCCCATTGCGTTCCCAGGCACATCGCCCAGTGGTCGAACCGCCGCTGATTCTGTTGCCTCTGCTACCGTACAACCTCCGGCTCCGCTCCTCACCAGCTATTTCCCCTTAAACTGTAGCTGTCCGGTCTGTCAAGGTTCAACTCAAGGGTCTTCAGGGAGTTCAACGGCTCAAAACGCTAGCGCCGCTGCTTCAGCGGATCAGCGCATTGATACCCTTTTAGGGGAATATAAATGGGGTGTAACCAGCCTCACCTACAGTTTTTATGCTGGGGGGCCTTTTTACGGCAGCGAAACTGGTTTGGCGACTGTCAGTGATGCAGTTAAAACAAATCTGCGTTTTATCCTCCAAAATGTGGTTTCGCCGCTGATCAACATTGATTTTGTCGAAGTAGCCGACTCGCCCAGCAGTTATGGACAAATTCGCTATCTGAATTCGACTAGCCCTAGCTATGCCTATGCTTATTATCCGTATTCAACCGATGCCAACCAGGGCAACAGCAGCGATTTAGCGGGCGATGTGTTTTTGAACCCTAGCTACGACAATAGCAATGACACCAATGGCTTTCAGGGCGGAATCGGCAACCACGGCTATTTAACGCTGATTCACGAAACCTTGCATGCGCTTGGCTTGAAGCATCCAGGTGACTATAACGGCAGCGGCAGCGGCGATGGACCGTTCTTACCGTTTAATCAAGACAACTTTGACAACACGATAATGACCTATAATTTTACTAGCACGACCGCTGGTAGCCCAATGGCCTACGATGTGTTGGCCTTGCAATCTCTCTACGGAGCCAGGTCGTTCAACCCAGACAACACAACCTACAGCTTTAACAGCTTGTTTGGCTACTCGGATGGAACCCGCAGCGTCGGCAGCACTACCACTGAGACTAAACTGACGCTCTGGGATAGCGGCGGCACTGATACCTTCAATTTCTCTGGGTTAGGGGCTGGTGGCTATTACTTTGACCTCAATCCAGGCGGCTGGCTCACTAACACAGCCACGCTCAATAGCCAAACCTATACCGCCCGTAGTGATACCAGTGGCATCAACAACACTGTCAATGGTGCAGGTACCCGGATTGGGTTTGGGGTAACAGTTGAAAATGCGATCGGTACAGCCAGTAACGATACCTTACTTGGCAATGATGCCGATAACAGATTCAGCAGTGGTGGCGGTAATGATTACCTGGTGGGGGGAGGTGGTAACGATACTCTAATCGGTGGACTAGGGAATGATGCTTTGACTGGGAATGCAGGCAACGACTTTTTCCTCTATGCAACAGGAGCAGCTTACGCCGCAGGGGCGATCGGGGTGGATCGCCTCACCGATTTTGGGCGCGCAGCTAACAATACTGACAAAATTGTGCTGAGTCGAACTACTTTTACGGCTGGAACAAGTTTTGACAATGTGACCACTGATGCTCTAGCAGCTACGAGTGGAGCGTTTATTACCTTTAGCATTGGCACGGGCAACCTGTTCTATAACCAAAATGGCGCAGAAGCCGGATTTGGCAGTGGTGGACAATTTGCGGCAGTTGGCAATGTTAGTTCTTTAGTCGAAACTGATTTCACAACCGTCGCTTAAGTCTCATCTAAAGCGAACCTGTCCGACAGTCTTGTAGCCAACTCCGAATTGCTTCCCCCAGGCTACCCTCGCTAGTTTCAAGTGGGGAAGTCGGTGGGCCGCTGGCGGGATAGGGGCCAGTCATTGAATACATCGTTGCCAGTTGCCAGCCAGTGGGGCTACGGGTCAAAAATAGCTGATGGTACTGCTGGAGGTCAGTCGCTTTGTCATTGACCCAAGTTCGCCCCAGCGTCGTGATAAACACTTGCTTCAAGTCAGCCGAATCCTCTGAGCCAGTCGGCAGAGGTTCAAATTCTGGTTTAGCCGCCAAGATCATATAGGTCTGACGGAGTCCGGCTCGGATGTAAGCCCGATTGGCATAACTGGGCAGACCCTTGATTAAACCAGCAGTCAGATCTTGCAGACCGGCTGGGCAAGAGGCGGCCGGGGGCGGTGCCACAGGCAGGCGGAGTTTAGGGCGGGCGATCGCGGGCAAACTGCTCAAGCTGCCACAAAGCCCGATCGCGATTCCCAGTTGACGCCATTTCATCCTCATAGCACTGCTGCCACCTCCTCGCAAATTTGGGCAAAACTAGCGGCCGGATCAGCCGCTTGGGTAATTGGGCGACCAATCACCAGATAATTGGCGCCTGCCTGGATGGCAGCGGCTGGCGTCAGCGATCGCTGCTGATCAGCCTGGGTGCTACCAGCGGGACGCACCCCCGGACAGACCAATAAAAACTCTTGGCCGCAGACTTGGCGCAATTGGGCCGCTTCTTGGGGCGAACAAACAATGCCTGGCAAGCCAGACTCCTGAGCCAGCAAAGCCATTTCTAGCGCGTATTCTGGCAGTCCGAGCGGAATTTTGAGGTCAAAAGCCAGTTCACGAGCCGAAAAACTGGTCAGTAGCGTAATCGCAATTAAGGCCGGAGCTGGAACGCCTGCTGCTTCAGCTCCAGTTTGGACGGCTTCTTGAGCGGACTTCAGCGCCGATCGACCCGCACTCGCATGAACCGTCAGCAGATCAACCCCGTAGCTGGCAGCAGCCTGACAAGCCCCAGCGACCGTATTGGGAATGTCATGAAACTTGAGATCCAGAAAAACTCGTTTCTGTTGCTGTTTAAGGTGCCGCAGCATCTCTGGCCCAGCGCTCACAAATAATTCCAAGCCAACTTTCCAAAACTTGACTTGAGGGAGTTGCTGGATCAGGGCGATCGCCGCTGCTTCAAAAGGCACATCTAAGGCGACAATAATTCGGTCAGCAGCAGATTCAGACACTCCTAAAGACATCAATTTGTTTTTCTCCTTGGCGCTCAGCCGTCAAGTCTAAGTTAATTCTTTTTTAGAGAGCCTAACAGAAGATGGCGGGACAAAGGTACCAGCGGAGGGGCACAGATCAGCCAATTCGCAGCGATCGCACTCTGGCTTGCGGGCATTGCAAACCGCCCGCCCATGATAAATCAGCCGAATCGACCAATTTTCCCAGTCGGGCTGGGGCAGCAGCCGCATTAGCTCGCGCTCAATCTTGATTGGATCAGTCTGTTTGGTTAGCCCCAATCGGTAGCTGAGCCGCTTGACGTGGGTGTCCACCGTCACGCCCATGTTGATGCCAAATCCATGCGCCAAGACCACATTGGCGGTTTTGCGAGCGACGCCAGCTAGGCTCAGCAAGTCTTCCATCACCTTCGGCACTTGCCCGCCGTACTCGCTAACAATCCGCTGGCAGGCGGCTTGGATGTTCTTGGCTTTATTGCGGTAAAACCCCGTCGATCGCACCAAATCTTCCAGCTCAGCCAAGTCGGCCGCCGCCAAAGCAGCGGCATCAGGAAAGCGACGAAACAGTTCTGGCGTCACCAGGTTGACCCGCTCATCGGTGCATTGGGCCGACAGGATGGTTGCCACTAAAAGCTGAACTGGCGTCTGATAATTGAGACTGCACACGGCGTCGGGGTAAAGCCGCTTCAGGCGAATCAAAATTTCTAAAGCCCGCTGTTGCTTAGCTGAAAGCTTACGAGTAATGCTCACTGCTTATCGACTCAAGAGTTTTTGAACGCCTTCAAGTTGAGTCGTATCGCGCACAATCAGGAAAATCCCTAAACCCAGCAGCAGCACCAGCCCAGTTTGCATCACGCCATCCTGTAAGCGACTGGAGAGGGGCTTGCCGCGCAGTCCTTCCACTAATAAAAAAGCCAACTGGCCGCCATCTAGGGCAGGCAGCGGCAGAATATTAATTACAGCCAGGTTAACGCTAATTAAAGCCGCAAATTGCAGCAGCCGGATCGCATCGGAGCGGGCAATGTCTGCCCCCATCGCCACGATCGCCACTGGCCCAGAAACCTGCTTAGCCGCCTGGTCAAAATGGCTGAACAACTGCTGAAAGCCCTGAATAGTCAGCACGACAATCCGCTCAAATTCCTTGGCGGCAGATTGACCGATCGCCAAAATATTCAGCGTTCGCGTCCGCACGACCGTGGCATTCGGAGCCAACTGCACGCCAATCCGCGACTTGCCATCGGCACTTGCTTCGGGAGTAATTGTGAGAGACACCTGGTCTTGCTGGCGCTGAATCGCTAACTGGAGCGGTTGACCAGGGCTATCTTGAATCACTTTCATTAAAGTCGTCATCGCCTGCTCAGAAGCTAGCAAGGGTTGTCCGTCGATCGCCAAAATAATATCGCCGGCTTTAATGCCCGCTTTAGCAGCAGCCGTGCTGGTGTCAGCCGCCAGTTGAGGCACCGCCACGCCTAGCTTATAGGTAATTTCCGGTACGCCCAAAATCCCGGTTTGCAGCACTAGTAGCAAGTAGGCAAAAACCAAGTTAGCAATTACCCCAGCGCTAATTACGATCGCCCGATCCAGCAGCGGGCGGTTGCGGAGCAAATTTGGGTCATCAGCCGGAATTTTGCTGTCTGGGTCATCATCGGGGAAGCCAACGTAGCCGCCGAGCGGAATTCCCCGCAGCGCATACTCTGTTTCTGACCCCTGATACTTCCAAAGAATCGGGCCAAACCCAATCGAAAACCGATTGACGTGAATGCCTTGGCTGCGAGCCGCCATAAAATGACCCAACTCATGCACCACAATCAAGACGGCTAAAACGGCGATCGCTGCTAGGACAGATAACAAAGACATGAATGACCCACAACAGTGTTTAGAGAAGTTTATCTATCCTAACTTTTTTGGTTGTCTCAAACTTGTGATGACTCGTATTCGCTCAACCAACAGTGCTCAAAATCCTTGCATCCCCTCACCGCTTTTTTCAAGCAGCGGCCAGGTGATTCTGGGTGCGGAAATCGCAGTTAACCCTTTCAGTAACTCAGCTTGCAGCCCGGCGGTCAACGCCTGAGCTGTCTGTTTCGGTTTGGCTTGCTGATAGTCTCGGCTATAGAGGGGTGGGCAAACCTGCAAAATCACTTTGGCTTGAAATTTGGCCGCTGGCTGGTAGTAAATGGCGATCGGCACAATTGGAATTTGCAGCGGCTGAGGCGCGGTCGTTTCTGCCTGCAAGACTAAGCGAGCCAGCCCTGGCTTTAAGTCTCGGAGCGGGCGATCTCGGACAATTCCCCCTTCCGGGAAGATCACTAGCTGCTGCCCGGACTGAAGCAGTTGCACCGTGTAGCGCAAACTGGAGAGCTGGGGCTGGTCTAAATCAACCGGAAATGCCCCAACCCGCTGAATCAACCAGCCCTGCAAGCCGCCAAACTGATTGGCGTTGGTCATGAATCGCAGTGGCTCGTGGTGGCTGAGCAAGGAGACAATCGGCGGATCCCAGCGGCTAAAGTGCTTGACAGCCAAGACAGCCGGCCCAGCGATCGGTAAATGCTCAGCCCCCTGAATCACAATCTGGCGAAAATACAGCCGGAACACGAACCGACTGATTTGAAACATTCCCCAGTAAAGGGAGGGCACAACCTGGGAAGTCACATTGGGCTTAGACACCACTAGACTGCTTGCAAATTGAGGTTAAATCAGCAGTGAGAGGCGCACCGGGTACGCCTCTCACTAATTTTGGTCGATTTTGATTGGGCTAGGAGTGGGATGACCTCCTAGTTATTGGTCAAGTTTTAGGCGCGATCGACGGTTTCTTTTTCAGTTGCTTTTAGGGCTGGCAACGGCATTCCCATCGCTTCTGCCAATTCGCGGGGTGGGGCTTGGCGCGTGGCGGCGGTCAGGTATTCCCCCGTCAAAATTGGCGCAACGGCCTTCATTTCGTGTTTGGCGCTGTAGAAGCGATGGGTTTGCTGGAGGTTGCCCCGCTCCCGCATGTCTTCGTTGGCCATTTTCTTGCGGAGCTTGACGATCGCATCCATGATCGCTTCTGGACGGGGCGGACAGCCGGGCAGGTAGACATCGACCGGAATCAGCTTGTCAACCCCCCGCACGGCTGAGTAAGAATCGGTGCTAAACATGCCACCGGTAATTGTGCAGGCACCCATGGCAATCACATACTTCGGTTCCGGCATTTGCTCGTACAAGCGCACCAAGGCCGGAGCCATTTTCATTGTGATCGTGCCAGCGGTAATCAGCAAATCTGCCTGCCGGGGGCTAGAGCGGGGCACCAGACCAAAGCGGTCAAAGTCAAACCGAGAGCCAATCATGGCAGCAAACTCAATGAAGCAGCAGGCGGTACCGTACAGCAAGGGCCAGAGGCTAGACAGCCGGGCCCAGTCGTAAACATCATTCAGAGAAGTCAGAATAATATTTTCGGCCAGTTCCTGTGGGACATCAGGCTTGGCGATCGGGTTGATCAACTGTTCCCCAGACAAAGTGTTCATAGCGGCAGGGTTGAGAATTTCTTTACTATGGTACCAATATCTTCAAGCTAAGCATCGCACGAAATCCTCATTGAACTTAATTAAAGAATTTAGGGGTAATTATAGACTGCTGCCTGATTTGAATGCGTAAACCTCAAAGATGGTTGTGGAGAGTGATCTGATGATGAGCGTAACTTTCACCCGAAAAGATCGGAATCTTGAACCGTTTTGGGTTTGACTGATGACTTCAACTCCTACCAAGCGACCCATATACTTAGATCATCAAGCGACAACGCCGGTTGATCAACGAGTCTTAGCGGCAATGCTGCCTTACTTTACTGACCATCCCGGCAACCCCGCCAGTAATAGCCATCTCTACGGCTGGGAGGCAGAAGCCGCCGTTAAGCAAGCTCGCACCGCGATCGCCACTGCTATCCAAGCCACGCCCGCAGAGATTTACTTTACCAGCGGGGCCACCGAAGCCAATAATCTAGCGATCAAGGGCGTGGCGGAAGCCTATATTCAGCGCGGCAAGCACATTATTACTGTCCAAACCGAGCACAATGCCGTCCTGGAACCCTGCCGCTACTTAGAATCTTTGGGGTTTGATTTGACCTACCTGCCGGTGCAGCCGGATGGCTTAATTGACTTGCAGGAGCTAGAAGCTGCCTTTCGGAGGGATACGATTTTGGTTTCGGTGATGGCCGCCAATAACGAAATTGGGGTTCTGCAACCGCTAGCGGAAATTGGGGCGCTATGCCGTCGTCACGAAGCCTTATTTCATACCGATGCCGCCCAGGCGATCGCCAAAATTCCCCTCAACGTCCAAACTATGCAGATTGATCTGATGTCGATCACGGCTCACAAAGTCTACGGGCCAAAGGGAATTGGGGCACTCTACGTGCGGCGACGACATCCGCGCGTCCAATTGGCAGCTCAACTGCACGGCGGCGGTCAGGAACGAGGGCTGCGATCGGGCACCTTGCCCACACCGCAGATTGTTGGCTTGGGCAAGGCCGTTGAACTAGGTCTGGCAGAGCAAGCCCTGGAACAGCATCGCCTGAGCGAATCACGCCAACGCCTCTGGCAACAAATCAGCACTTTAGAAGGCGTTTATCTAAATGGGCATCCTGAGCAACGGCTAGCGGGTTGCCTCAATGTCAGTTTTGAAGGTGTCGATGGGGCAGCTTTGCTGTTAGGGCTACAGTCGATCGCCGCTGTTTCCTCCGGCTCTGCCTGTAGCTCAGCGAGAGTGACACCTTCCCATGTCTTGCTGGCCTTGGGGCGATCGCCCTCTCTAGCCCAAGCATCTATCCGGTTTGGTATTGGTCGCTTCAACACTGCTGCTGAAATCGATCAAGTTGCCCAGCAGGTGATTGCCACGGTGCAGGCTTTACGATCGAGTAGAGTAGCAGAAACCCTCTACCATTGACAGCAATGACAGACTCTTCTGCCAGCGGTTATACCCCAGACTACTGGCGCTATCTGCGAAACTTGGGCATCAATTTATCTGCTCCTGAAACAGAAAAGATTACTCAAATTTTGGCGGCAACCAACTGGGAAGAGCCTCAATCTGGCCTAGATTGCAACAACTTGGGGGTGCTAGCGCTGATTGGGGCTGAAGAAAGTGAGACTGGGCAGGAGCGAGATGCGTTTTTGGCGATGGCGATCGATATTTTGGAGCAAGGCGCATCGGAGCATTCTCTCTGTGCTGCTCACTTAGCACTGATACACAGCATGATTGGTGAAGGTTCTCAGGCAGTCAACTTGTCTCAAATACACTTGCAAGCTGTGTTACAGCGTCGATATCAACCTGATCTAGATGAACCGCATGGCTTAATATACCTATCTTCGATTACTCAATATTTAAGCGACTATCAGCAAGAAGTGTTGCATGAACTGTTAATAGCTGCTGATGGTTATGAGCAGACTCTACGACTATTAGTTGAGGTGCTATTGCGATCGCACATGGTTTTCTACAATATCCACACGCTGCCTTCTCTACACTTAGCAGCCCATGTATGCCCCCAATCAGCCTCAATTAAGCTGCGGCTAGGGCTAGCGTGTTTGGCGAATAACCAGCTTGAAGGTCTGGTTTATTTACAACAGGCATGGCAAGCTAAACTCTCTGACTACGCAGTTTTGCAATCTTTGCATCTGATTTGTCGAGATATGCGAGATATGACTCAATCGCAATACTGGCATCAACTTGCTCAGCAGCACTCTATCGATTCTCTGCACTGGCGCTGGACAGAATTGCCTGTCGATAGTTCTTACACTTGGCTTCCCTTTGATCACAATATTCTCCTTGCTGTTGAACCCAGCTTGCGGAGCATTGTTACGGATGTGTTACTAGCAGAAGGAGAATGGTTTGAACCGGAGCTGGAGTTTTGGCGAAATCAAGTGCAGCCGGGCATGGTGGTGATCGATGTGGGGGCGAATGCTGGCATTTATAGCTTTAGTACAGCCGCCAGAGTAGGCGAAACAGGGCGAGTGGTGGCAGTGGAGCCGTTTCCACAGTGCGTTGACCTGTTGATACAAACGTGCCAGCAAAATCAGTTTACCTGGGTCGATATTTATGCTGGTGCAGCCAGCGATCGCGAAGGACAAATCTACCTTTCCCTGCATCAAGCGAGTGAGCTGAATGAGGTGGTTGCAGAAGCCTCAACTGAAGATCTGGCGGCGGGTAAAGTGCAGGCAGTGCCCTGCGCGACTTTGGATAGTTTGTGCGATCGCTACAACTTGCAACGAGTCGATTTGCTCAAAATTGACGCGGAAGGTCACGAGTTGCAAGTCCTCCAAGGCAGCTTGCAGATCCTGAAAGAGTTTGCTCCGATTATCCTCTACGAAAACATTGCGGGCAGTCGAGGCGGTAATGTACCGGTGGCAGAGTTTTTACAGGCGCATGGATATCAATTGTTTCGCTACCAGCCCTATCTGCAAAAACTGCTGCCCGTCACCCTGGTGGACGTTCAAAATAGTGCCTACTTGAATCTGATCGCTCTGCCTAAAAGTTCCTCGACAGGCGATAAAGGAGGGAACTAAACACCTGCTGGGAGGGCGATCTCCTCGCTCAACTCAGACTCCTCTGGTTGATCCAGTAACTTGGCGATCACTTGGTCAATTAGATCTAAGCCTTGCTGAACGTTTTCAATTAAGCACAACTGTCCGCGCAGGTCGGCTGCGCCTGGAAAGCCTTTGGCATACCAGGTCATGTGCTTGCGGGCTTGGCGGACGCCGCGATCGCCCTTGTACTCCCAGAGGGCTTGCAGATGTTCTCTGGCGCATTCTAGGCGCTCAATCACGGTCGGGACTGGCTTGCGATCGCCCGTCTTCAGAAAATAGTCAATTTCCCCCACTAGAAAGGGATAGCCCATCGTGCCTCTGGAGCACATAACGCCATCGGCCCCAGTTTGCTCTAGGCAGCTCACCGCTGCTTCGACGGAAAAAATATCGCCATTCGCAATCACTGGAATCGCCAGAGCCGCTTTCACCTGCCGAATCCACTCCCACTTGGCTGGGCCGTTGTAGCCTTGGGCGCGGGTGCGGCCATGCACGGTAATCATCTGCGCTCCGGCATCCTGCATTCGCTGGGCAAATTCTAGAATGTTGATTTCGTTTTCTGTCCAGCCAATTCGAGTTTTAACGGTCACGGGGACAGGGACAGCCTGCACCACCGCCCGGACGATCGCCTCGGCAGTGGCTGGTTCGCGCAGCAGAGAGGAACCACCGCCATTTTTGGTGATTTTGTTGACTGGGCAACCCATGTTGATGTCTACGGTGTCGGCCCCTTCTGCAACTGCTTTTTGGGCCGCTTCGGCCAAAAAGTCAGGGCGACAGTCGAAGAGCTGAATGCTAATTGGACGCTCGTTCGGGTCTACTTCCATGATTTTGGGCAAGTCCCGCACGTAGTGTAACCCTGTCGCATTCACCATCTCGGTGTACATCATCGAGTCAGGAGCATAGCGACGCACTAGCCGCCGAAATACCATATCTGTCACCCCAGACAGGGGTGATTGCAGCACCCGACTGTTGACTTTGAGATTGCCAATTTGGAGCGGTGTGGCTAGACGAGCTTGCAGAGCGGGCGATAGAGCGGACATGGGGCAATCTGAACTAACGAGAGGGATAGAATCCTCATAGATCCTCTCTCTAGCTTAATCTGACCCCAAACCTAAAATGAGCCTGTGGCAGAAACTTGCTGCTGCATCCAGCCGTGCAACATCGCATTCACAACTTCGGGGCATTCATCGTGGGGGCAATGACCGGCATCGACTAACTCTAGGGCAGCGCTTGGGTAGTAATGGCGAAATTTTTCGGCTTTGCCCGCAGTCATCCAGGGATCGGCGGCACCCCAGAGCAGCAGCAGCGGGCGATCGAGGGCTTGCAATAGCTGATCGAGCTTGCGGCCGGGCGGAGATTTGAATACCGCAGAGAACACGCCTAAAGCCCCTTCGTCGAGGGAGGGCTGATAGATTTCTTCCACTAAGCGGTCAGTTACGGCGGTGGGGTCTTTGTAGACTTTCAGCAAGGCTTTACGAATCTGCGATCGCTGTCGCATTTGCTGAAACAATACCCAGCTAAAAATTTCAATCACGAACGGCAACTGTAAAATCTGGCGTTGCAGAGCAGCGATTTGCTGTTGCCAGGCTGGCTTAACGGTTTGAGTGTCGTCTGAAAAGGGGCCAGCGCAGTTGACTAAAATCAAACCCCGCACCCAGTCAGGACAATCGACGGCGAAACAAAGGGCCGCGTATCCGCCCAAGGAGTTGCCTGCAACAAACACAGGCGCTTGAATTACTTCCTGACAAAAGGACTGGAGCTGATCTCGCCAGAGTTCGCCCGTGTAGGTGAGCTGGGGTTTCTGGGAGCGGCCAAATCCTAGTAGGTCGATCGCCCAGACTCGGTAGTGCTGCGAAAGTTCGGCGATGTTTTTGCGCCAGTGATCGGTAGAAGCGCCAAACCCATGCACTAAAAGCAGATTCTCCCCTTGATCGCCTTTTTGAACATAATGAATTCGCCGCCCTTGCCACTGCCAATACTGAGATTGCAGCTCGATTTCAAAATCAGCCGTCACGGTTTTTCGCTCCAAGATTTCCTATCTACGATTGTAAAGAAAGTTAACGAAGTCAGTTAACAGGGCGATCGCCGGCCGAGGCAACAGTCGTCAGACCTATTGCAATTATTTTTCATTAATGGTTTGGTAATAATGTATACCTACTGCCTGATTGCGATCTCCGGCTGCGTTGAGCGGCTGCAATTTGAGGTCAGATGTTTCCTGGCGGTGGATAAGGAAAGCAAAGGAATAAGTTCAGATATGGGCATGAAAAGACGGGCACTGCTGGCAACGGGCACGGCGATCGCAGCGGCAGCAATCCATCAGGTCTGGAGTGCCGAGCCGGGTGTTGCTCAGGCCAATAAAGTCGTTAACCTCTACTCGGCTCGCCACTACGATGCAGACAATAAGGTTTATCAAGCCTTCTTCAAAAAGACTGGCATTAAAGTCAATTTAGTCGAAGCCCCTGCCGACAAGCTGATTGAACGGTTAAAAAGTGAAGGAGCTAATAGCCCGGCCGATGTCTTAATCACCGTCGATGCGGGCAATCTGTGGCGCACCCAGCAAGCGGGGCTGTTTCAGAAAGTCCCGACTTCTAGCTCTTTATATTCCAGAATTCCAGCCAACCTGCGTGACCCAGACGGATTCTGGTTTGGGTTTACCAAACGGGCGCGGGTAATTATCTACAACAAAACCAAGGTCAAGCCAGGAGAAATTGCCCGCTACGAAGATTTGGCTGACCCAAAATGGCGCGGCAAGATTTTAATGCGCTCCTCTAGCAATGTTTATAACCAGTCTTTGGTCGGATCGCTGATCGCTGCTCTGGGCGCGGCCAAGACGGAAGCTTGGGCGAAGGGGCTGGTGGCCAATTTTGCCCGTCCACCCGAAGGCAACGACGTTTCGCAAATCAAATCCTTAGCGGCGGGGATGGGGTCTTTGTCAGTGGTTAATACTTACTACCTGGGGCGTTTAGCCAAATCGAGTAAAGCTGAAGACCGCCAAGCGGTGGAGAAAGTCGGCATTATTTTTCCCAACCAAAAAGATCGGGGCACCCATGTCAACATCAGTGGTGGTGGGATTGCCAAACACTCTCCCAATCGCAAGGCAGCCCAGTTGTATCTGGAATATCTGGCCAGTCCAGAGGCGCAGAAAATTTTTGCTGGCAATAACTATGAGTATCCCGTCGTGCCAGGAGTGGCGATCGATCCGGTATTGGTCAGCTTTGGCAAATTCAAGGAAGACAAGCTCAACCCGAAGGTCTTTGGTGGCTGGAACCGCGCCGCTATCCAATTGATGGATCGGGCGGGCTGGAAATAGGGAGTTCATTGCGCCATCTGCATAATCTTGGATTACTGTCTGGATAGATTTAGCTTAACTCCAAAATTATGCCGGGGGACTTCCCCCCGCGCCCCCGCTTTCTGGGGGCCTAACTCCCCCAGACCCCCCGAATTAGATAGACACATCCGATCGCGGTTTTGCTAATTCCTGGGCCTTGACTTGCAGGTTGAGCGGAATTTTTAGGGACTGTTGCTGCTGAACGATCGCCCCGTACCGCCCTAAAGCCGTCAGCGGAAAGTGCTGCTGGTAGAGGTGATATTTGAGGTAAAAATGCCCTGGAAAGCCGGTGCCGGTAAAGTGGTCTTCGTCCCATTTGCCGTCGGCTTGCTGGGTGCTAATTAAATACTTGATGCCTTGCTCGATCGCTGTCCAGGCAAACTCGCCAGTTGCTTCGCCCGTCGCTAATAGGCCAATAATTGCCCAGGCGGTTTGGGAAGCTGTGCTGGGGCCTTGCCCCATTAGTTTGCGATCGCTGTAGCTGCGGCAGGTTTCTCCCCAGCCGCCATCCGGGTTTTGCTGACTGACCAGCCAGTTTGCTCCCCGTTGCAGGATTGGGTAGTCAGATTTAGGCGCGACTAAGGCCAGGGCAGCTAAGACGCCGCTGGTGCCATAAATATAGTTAACGCCCCAGCGCCCAAACCAGCAGCCTTCCGGTTCTTGCTCTCGCCGCAGGTAGGCTAAGGCTCGTTCAACGCTGGCTTCCCCCGTCGTCATGCCACAGCGCCCAATCATTTCTAGCACCCGTGCTGTTACGTCGGCGGTGTTGGGGTCGATCATCGCTTTCAGGTCGCCGTAGGGCAGTTGGTTCAGCCAGTCTTGGTCATTGTCAATGTCAAAGGCGGCCCAGCCCCCCGGTTTGCACTGCATGGTGGTAATCCAATTCACGCAGCGGACGATCGCCGCCTTCTTCAAGTCTTCATCTGGAAGCTGGACGGCTTGCAGCGCCATTACCACAACAGCAGAGTCATCGACATCGGGGTAAAACTGGTTTTCAAACTCAAATGCCCAAGCGCCGGGGGTGCCGGTTTTATTTTTGACTGCCCAATCGCCATAGCTGAGAATTTGCTTGCTGAGCAGCCATTCCCCGGCTTTGACCAAATCAGGATTGTCGGCCGGTAAGCCAGAATCAATCAGCGATCGCATCACTAAGGCCGTATCCCAGACTGGCGAAACGCAGGGCTGCACCCAATAGGAATCTTCCGTTTCGACCGCAAACCGATCCACTGCCGCCATCCCTCGCCGCACGTAGGGGTCGGCTGCGTCGTAGCCCAAGCAGCGCAACGCCAGCAGCGAGTTCAGCATGGCTGGAATGATGCCTGCCCAGTCGCCAGTCGCCTCTTGCCGCTCTAACACCCAGCGCTCGGCTGCCTTAATCCCTTCTAAGCGCAGGGGAACTAAATTAAAGGCTTCTCCCAGCTTAAACAGCCCGTCTAGCTCAACAAATAAATCCGTCCAGTCGCCGTTGCGGGGCAGTTGATCATTCGCCTGCTGCCGCCCACCCACGTATAGCTCATCGACAGAAATTCGGGGAGTAGTGTCAAACACAGGCTTGCGATCGATCACAATCAGCAGCGGCACCGTGCTGCCCCTGGCCCAGCTCGACAGTTCGTAAATGGTGAATGGAAACCAGTCCGGCAACAGCATCACCGCTGGCGGCAGCGAAGGAATCCCCCGCCAGCTAAACGCGCCAATCAGCGCCAGGTGCAGCTTGGTAAAAATCCGGGTTTTGTTGACGCCGCCTTTGCTGAGAATAAAGTCTTTGGCTTTCAGCAAGGCTGGGTCAGCAGCAGGCACCCCCAGCAGTTTGAGCGCCATGTAGGTTTCGACTGAGGTGCTGAGGTCGCCGCCATCGCCGTAGAACAACTCCCAGCCGCCGTGCTCTCGCTGCTGCGATCGCAAATAGTGCTCGGCCTTCGCCATCGGGCGGCCGCCGTCAGTCCCCCAAATTTTGTGCAGCAGCACCACCTCAGCCGTCATTGTCACATTTGATTCTAAAACCGCCCACCAGTAGCCGCTGGCATCCTGGGTCGAGAGGAGATGGTTTTGGCTGGCCGCGATCGCGGCTGCTAACTGGGCTGGGGTCACACGCTCTTGCATATTCGGGTCGCTAGCTCAAATGGAATCAAAAAATTGCTCAAACTTTCATATATTAATCCAGGCTGTTAATGGAGGGATAGCCACTTCAAAATCTGGCATTGCGGATTGCGTCGTCTTTGCTCTGACTCAGGGTCTTTTCGCTCCCTGAATTTGGGCGATCGCCCCTGTGAAGTTGGAGAGGCGCCAGGGCGATCGCTTACAGTTGAAATAACCTAAACACTTTTGAGGTTAGGTAATGCTTCAAATCGATCTAAACCAGCTGCCGACCAGCGCCGAATTACCCTGTTCAGACGAGACCCCTGTGGATAACGAAGACCAGAACTTTGTCCCCAATATTCTGCTATTTTTGCTGGAATATATCTGGAAGAACCGCCAGGACTGGTTCTTTGCCGTCGATATGGGGGTCTACCACACCACAGGGTTGAATCCGAGAGTGGCGGTGGTTCCCGATGGGTTTTTGAGTTTGGGGGTAGAGCGACGCAAAGGCGGAGGTTCCCGCAGTAGTTACGTGGTTTGGGAAGAGCAGAATGTCGTGCCCATGCTCACCCTAGAAGTGGTTTCTCAAACGCCCGGCGGTGAGTACGACGATAAATTAGGCATCTACGCCAAACTTGGGGTGAAGTATTACGTGATTTACAACCCCAGATTTTGGCAGCGAGACCGGCATTTACCCTTGGAAGTTTATCAATTAGTCGAGGGGGTTTATCAGTTGCAGATCGGCGAACCCTGCTGGATGCCGGAAATTGGTTTAGGAATTGGGCGATGTGTATTACCCTCCGACCCTTTCGAGCGAGAGGTTTTAAGTTGGTTTGATCAGAAGGGCGATCGCTATTTGAGCGCAGAAGAGCAAGAACGATTCCGGGCCGAGCAAGAACAGAATCAACGAGAACGGCTGGAGGCGTTTTTACGATCGCAGGGCTTTGACCCAAACCACCTGCCTGAGTCATAAGGGCGATTCCTTGCGTGATCCCTTGGGCGAATTGGTAAGCTTGAGTCAGCCGCTAAATTGGATTGAGTAAATCATTGTTCTATGTTGGCCAAACCCCTATCGCGTTACATTACCCGCAACCCTGAAATTTTGAGCGGAGAACCGATTGTTCTAGGGACTCGGACATCGGTGCGGGCGATCGTTGGTCTGTGGCGGCTGGGTGTAATGCCAGAGGAAATTCTAAACCATTTGCCTCATTTAACCTTGGCTCAAGTGTTTGATGCCTTGAGCTTTTACCTCGACAATCAGGCAGAAGTCAATGAGTACATTGAACGCAACCAAGTGCCTAATGAGTTGGTGCATAGCTCTGTGCAGGCTGCTCTAAATGAATCGTGAAAACTTTTGCGGCGCTTTACACAGACGAGGATATGTCGGCGTTAATTGCCAAACTTTTGCGCTCTCGTGGCTTTGATGTGACAACCGTGCCTGAACAAGCAGCCCTTGGCAAGACTGACACTGAACAACTGGAATTTGCAGCCTCTCTCGGCAGGTGTCTGCTGACCCATAATCGGGTTGATTTTGAACGGTTGCATCTTGACTCTGTAAAAAACGGCAGACAGCACTCTGGAATCATAATTGTGCCTCAGAAAAACGCCTATGAAGTCGCGCAGCGAATTGGCATTTTGGCCAGTGTACTAGCCGTCGAAGAGTTTGTGAATCAGTTACTGTATGCGTAGTTTCGCCAGGCGATCGCCCTTGTGAAGTTGGAGAGGCGCCAGGGCGATCGCTTACAGTTGAGATAACCTAGACACTTTTGAGGTTAGGTGATGCTTCAAATCGATCTAAACCAGCTGCCGACCAGCGCCGAATTAGCCTGTTCAGACGAGACCCCTGTGGATAACGAAGACCAGAACTTTGTCCCCAATATTCTGCTGTTTTTGCTGGAATATATCTGGAAGAATCGCCAAGACTGGTTCTTTGCCGTTGACATGGGGGTCTACCACACCACAGGGTTGAATCCGAGAGTGGCGGTGGTTCCCGATGGGTTTTTGAGTTTGGGGGTAGAGCGACGCAAAGGCGGAGGTTCCCGCAGTAGTTACGTGGTTTGGGAAGAGCAGAATGTCGTGCCCATGCTCACCCTAGAAGTGGTTTCTCAAACGCCCGGCGGTGAGTACGACGATAAATTAGGCATCTACGCCAAACTTGGGGTGAAGTATTACGTGATTTACAACCCCAGATTTTGGCAGCGAGACCGGCATTTACCCTTGGAAGTTTATCAATTAGTCGAGGGGGTTTATCAGTTGCAGATCGGCGAACCCTGCTGGATGCCGGAGATTGGGTTAGGGATTGGGCGGTGTGTCTTGCCATCGGATCCATTCGAGCGAGAGGTTTTGAGTTGGTTTGACCAGAAGGGCGATCGCCATTTGAGCGCAGAAGAGCAAGAACGATTCCGGGCGGAGCAAGAACGATTTTGGGCCGAGCAAGAACAGAATCAACGAGAACGGCTGGAGGCGTTTTTACGATCGCAGGGCTTTGACCCAAACCATCTGCCTGAGCCATAAGGGCGATCGCTTGGTTTTGGCTGACCGCGATCGTGGGCCGCATCAACTGAATGCTGATTGGCTGTTGAATCAGATTGCCTAATTCATCCTAGATTTTGATTTTTCGAGGTTTTGAAGAATCAACAAACGGAAACCCAGACTAATCCTTGAATGCCGATCTACCAGGGCATCCTACTACTGCCCAAACTGACGAGTAAACACATCTTGCTGCAAGGCAACAAACCGAGGGGTTAGCGGGGGCAAGTTTGCTGCATCGTTAAACCGCTCATCATAGCCCCAAACCCGCCGAGGTGGATTGTATTCTTGATTGTCCCATTGCCCGTTCGCTTGGCGAGGAATACCCAGACTTACAAACGAACCATAGTAAAAGTGACCTCTGGTGTTGCCCCAGTTTTCAAAGTACCGGGGGTAATTTTGTAAACCACCGCTAAACCCAGCTACGCTGGTCAACGTATCCAAAGCACCAGTAATAGGGTCTTTTTGTGTATCTGTACCTTCCCCTGTGATGTCAGTTCCGGCTAATAAACCGGCACGGGTGGTCGTATTGCTTGCACCGCCACCTGCACAGTTCTGACCATTACCTGTTTTATTAATGGCTTGATTTGCGCTTAAGCAAGCATTAGACAGAGAGTTAAACGAATCTGAAATGATCGACGCAGGTTGCCAAACCAAAGTAGTTGGGTAAAGGCCATTAAAGCCAGTATTAGTAATGTCCGGCAAACTGCCAGGATCATAAGATGAATCGTTAGGGTTAGTTAGGAAGTTATTAAAGTCGCCTTGGGAGTAAATTGCCTGGTCGCTGGCAAAGGTAACTCCAGCCGGAGTGAAGCTCGCTCCACCATACCTGGCCCGTCCAAACAACTGTCGAGCGCCAGTAATACCAAATCCGTAAGGGCTTGCGGGAGCTGTATAGGTAGCAGCAGCCGTTGCACTCAATGTAAAGT
Source organism: Aphanocapsa sp. GSE-SYN-MK-11-07L (assembly GCA_019359715.1). Classification (GTDB taxonomy): domain Bacteria; phylum Cyanobacteriota; class Cyanobacteriia; order Thermosynechococcales; family Thermosynechococcaceae; genus JAHHGS01. The sequence continues at coordinate 46,533 of JAHHGS010000090.1, forward strand.
GAACCACCATCCCACCATCGCTGCGATCGGCCGCAGCATAGCCAAACTGCTGAAAAGAATCGGCTGGAGCAGCACTATCAGCCGCAAGTCTCACATAGAGTGCCTGATCTGTGTTGGTAGCGATACCACTTGTTGGGATAGTAGGGGTATCAGTAGAGATGCCGCTGCCTGCAAACGGAATCCAGGCATTATCTTTATTCCAAATTGCCATGCTAGCCACATTCACTTGTAAGAGGCGAATATTACGATCCTCGCGATCGTTGTCAAATACAAGCACTTCTTGCACAGGTGCTGCCACAAAGCAGCTTTCCCCTGCTGCCTTAGCAATCATGTTGAGGGAAGGCAGATTGCCAGTTCCTCTAAGCGCGGTCAGAATTGCATTAGCTGATGTTGTGTTACCTTGGTTCACCAACGATTGCCTAAAGTCATGAGCGACAAGATTCGGCAACGTACCTGTAACTGCATTTGGTCTTGTGCCAGGAATAGTGTTTGGCAAATTGGTTGCAAGTTGGCTGAAAGGCACTGGTCGTAACTGAGCAGCCAGTGCCACCCGGAGAGCATTTTGCACCTGGGTTTGCTGGGTTGCTGTCAAAGAGGTAGTGCTAAGCCCATTCGTAAAGGTTAGGGTGCCAGCATTACAAACTCCTTGAATTTGCGAATCAGTAGCAGCTAAATTTTGCCGAGTTGCTGGCACTGAGCCTCTGGTGCCGGGAATTCTGGCTGTGGAAATGCCAGTTGTGGTTTGCGGCACCACTAAGACAGGTTGGCGCAGGCTGCGTAACTGCCCTACGCTAGGCGTGCTAGCGGTAGGACTTGTCCCCGTTCGATTTGTCGCCAAAACGCTAAAGGGCACCGCAGAAAGCTCTGTATCGGTAGGAGTGGTTAGAGCGGTGACAGTTTGTGGATTATAGGTAAAATTGATGTCTGCCCTTGAACAGAAGACAGCCTGATCGTTAGAGGGATCACAGCGCAAAAAGGTAGTACTAGGAATTGTAACCTCTTGTATTTGGGTCTGGATTTGCGTTCCCCAGTTATTGGTAGCGGGGCTATCCAGGAGAGTCATCGGATTAGAGGTTGGACTGGTTGAGCCAGTTCCCCGTTGTAACAAATTCCACCAAGCGGTGTTGGCGGCATTCCGAATTTGTGTGTTCGTATTTGCATTGGTACGACTTAAAGTTGTACAACTTCCACCACAGGTATCTTCAACAACAGCATTATAGATTTGTTTAGCAGTTGTCACCTGTCCATTGATCTGAAGCCCGCCTGTGCCCGCCCAGCCAGCCAGCATCAACCGTCCGTTGGTGTGTACTGGCCCGGTTAGCAACATTCTCGGCCCGGGGCTAATTTCTAGGTCATTCTTATAGAAGGCAGCGAACTGAAACATCGGAATTAGGCGGCTGCGGAGGGTCATCTGCACGATCGCCTCCGAGGGAGAATCTTGAGTGGTTTGCCCGGAAGTGTCCAGGTTAACCTTCTTACGGGTAACTGAGTAAAGCTGGTAGGTATACTCCTGCATATTCAGGTTTTGAAAAGAATCACCTGATGGGACTCGACCGATCGTGGGCGCTCCAGTAGCGGGATCCCTAACGGTGCTATCAACCACATAGGTTGAGACCAGCCGGGACGCAGACCCCGGAGTAGGGGGTGCAAAGTCGTAAGTAATGCAGCGAAAATCATTCGTGCCATCCGGATCAGTCGATATACAATTGGTTGAACTGGGAGGGGTGCCCGCAGGCTGATTAAAGCCCAAAAACGTTTGCCGGATTGCCTCTGAACGCAAGTTGATGCCAGCTTCCGCCGCATAAAATCCGCTGGTTGCATCTTTTGTTCCGGTTGCGCTCACACTCTCAGAGCGGGTGGTAATCGCATAGGCGGTCAGCAATCCCAACAGAACAACGCCCAAGAATATGGCAACTAACAGGACAAAGCCTTGGTCTTGCTTAGTTTGCGCCTTAGAAAGCTGGGAGATTAACAGCAATACAAGTCGGGCATTTTTGAAGTCTTTCATGGCTGGTTTTATGGCTAGCGAGTAACAACAGTATCGGGTTTAGAAATTAAGAACGTTACGGGGTAAGAATTGCTGAGTTAGGCTACGGGCAGTCGCATCGCGTCTGATCGTAACTTGTTGTGCGCTGCCCCCAGCATCAGCATCTGTATCAATCCCAACCAAGCTAACTTGGACGGAGCGAATGGTTGTCCAGGCATCATTTACAGAACCGGTGCTTGAAGTTGTAGTGCAGGGAGTCGCTGGATTTGAAGTGTACTGACAAAAACTATTCCGAGTCACCAAGGGATTTCCAGCCAAGAAAATCGAAACTTTGAAGCTTGTTAAACCATTCACCAAATTAAGTGGCCGGCCTGGAGCTATATCATCATTGAGTACCATTTGCAAGATTTTTGAGTTAGCATTTGCTGGGTCTGGGATTAGACTGTACCGTCGCTCTTCATATAGCGCCAAGCGACTTTGGCTATCGGCTAAATAAACCTCTAGACCGTTGAAGCTATCTGCCGTGATTGTTCTTTCACCACCAGGGCCATTGACCGCAGTCACATTTACAAATTGCCCTCCATTACCGTTGTAAAGGTAGGCTCTGGCTTGCCCACCATTAGCGGTAATGTAGGAAGCCCAGAGCGTCAGTAAGCTGGCGATCGAGCCAGAGGAATCATTATTACATCTGGCAACAGTGCTAGCGGAGTCGAAGACTGTAATCTCAGTTACACCCATCGCAGGAGTGCTAGGTGCAGTGCCAAGATCGGCACAGACTGGCAAAGCACGGTCAAACAAATCTCGTCGAATCGTCAAAATAGAACTACCAGGGTTGGCGGCATCATCACTCAGTTGAATCACTGGCACGGCTGGGTCTTGACGGTTAACATACTCACCTGCTTGGCGAATATCAGCCCCTAACAAATCCATTGCAGAGCGCAGATTTTGGTCAACGCTGTTTCTAACTTGGTCTTCTAAGTAAAGACGACGGTTAAAGGTTGCGCCACCAAAAGCAACGCCAAGCACCATTGAGGCAATAATAGTTGCCACCAAAAGTTCTACCAGAGTTAGCCCACGATTAGCGTTAGGGCTAACTCGACAGGCTTTGAGCCAGAGAGAAATCCAGCGGCTGGAATTACCGAAGTTGCGTGTAAACAGTTTGCGTTGCATAAATCTGCCGACCATTAAAACTAATCGTGATATCTAAACATCTAGCTCCAGAGGTAGCACTCGACACAGTTGAGCAAGTGTAGCTGCCATTGGCAGCAGTGCTACTGGTATCAACCACCGCAGTCCGAACGTTGGTAGTAATTTGAAAGCTTTTTCCCAGCGGATTGTCAACTGTAAATGCATCGGTCGGCAGGTCGCAAGCAGGGTTAGGGGAACTGCTCTCTCCCAAAGCAATACTGCTTGGGTCTTGCTGACGCAATTCTTCCATGCAGCGAGTTGCCAAAGAGGTTGCTCCCGTTAGCAAATCGCTATCAACATTTTGCTGCCGTTGGTTCATGAACAGTGGCCCCATCAACCCCAAGGTAATGGTGACAACAACTAGGGCAGCCAAAGATTCAACAAAGGTAAATCCCTGGTTTGGGGCTAAGAAACTAAATTTTAGTAACTTAGGTAGGGTTGGCTTGGGAGTAATCATAGATTTAAGATTTACTGTTCGCTGAATTACTCATTAATGCGGGCTGGAGACGAAAAAGTTACACCATTATCAGAGCTAGCAGCAGTTGAGACTGCTCCCCCTCGAAAAATCGTAACTTGGGCAACAGTGTCACTCGCAGCAGTACTATCGATATAGCGCCGAATCGGCAAAGCTAAGTTGCCTTCAATAACTGCCCCACCGTTGGTATTAGACAAAGTTGTCAAACCTCGGCTGTCAAAGCACAGTGTCCAGCGAGTTGGATTACCATTGATCATCACTGATTCAGGTACTGCAACAGACTCGTCAATTCCTTGCTGCGCCAATCCAAACGGGCTTCTAGGCTGCGGTAAGGTGCGATCGTCTTGGGTAAAACTGGTAATTAGATCAGCCCCTCGCCATCGGTCTATTGCTTGAACTCGCGTATCAATTGGTTTAGCAGAGTCCAAACCTGTGCCAGCAGGGCTTCCAGAGCGATTAACTGTTAAAGTTCCAGCGGAAGGATCGACAGCGAGAATTTCATAGGTAGTGGTGGCAGTAGTAGAGGTAGTAGAAGAGGTATCAACACTAATCCGATCTGAGACTCTAAACCCAGTGGTTGAGACAACTCGTAGCACAGTATCGCCAGATGCTGCTGGAGCACTTAAGACGGTATCAGCCCCGCAGCTAGCTGAGGTAGCAGCCTCAACGATAAAGCGGGTTGCGTTAGTTGTTGTTGGTGAAAAAGTTTCATCATCGACCCGAATACGATAGGCACTCGTTGTAGAGATTGCTCGTATGCGTGCTCGTTTAAAGATGGCGGCCGTCTGATCGGTTGCACTCTTAAGTGGTTTGTGCGCAAAGAAAAGGCTAGGTGCCGTTGCTGCTCCCAAAATACCAATGATGACAACAACGACTAAAAGCTCCACCAAGGTTAAACCTTGAGATGGTCTAGTTAAGTGTCGCTTGTGCCTAATTTTGAAATATGTACTCATAGTAAAAATGATTTAACTAAGTCGATCGACAAAAATACAGCCAACTGGTCGAAACAATGGAGCAAATGCCCTGAAGTTAGCGCTTTTGTACAAAGAGTCAATAGTATGGGAGTAAAGCTGCTGCTGTCTAAAATTTGACTAAAAAGCTTTTACAGTTACCCGCACCCCGCTAGACATATGATATTGCAGCTTTTCTTTCAGCGGCAATCCGTATTTCCCCGGAAATTTAGCAAGCTCAAATCTCTCAAGTTTGTGAAACTTTGAGCTGGTTCGCAGAGTGGGAGTGCCTCTTTATTGAGTGGCTGTGTCGCCTTAGGCAGCCTGGGCTAAGGTAATTCCTCTGGGCAAAGTGCTTCAAAATTCTGGCATCTTGCGACTGAGATATGGCAGGTTTGGTCTAAAACAATCAGACCTCTAACCTCCGCCAAATTTTTATGCGTTTGCCCTGGTGAGCGAAGCCTGCCGTCTGACAAAACTAACTGCTGATCTTGCCCCGAAAAAGTGGACAATTCCCAAGAGTCGTCAACTCAGGAGTATGTTCACATGACACAAAAACCCCGCAGGCTATTTACAGACGAGCAGAAAGCGGAGGCCGTCCGCATCGTCAATCAATCGGGCAAACCCGTGAGTCAGGTTGCCAAAGAAATGGGGCTGAGTGAAAGTGCCCTCCGCAACTGGGTCAATCAAGCCCGGATTGACCGTCAGCCAGATCCTCAAGGGCAACTGACCTCTGCTGAACGCAAAGAATTGATCACCTTACGCCGCGACCTGAAACGGGTTCAAAGGTCGCGAGATTTTCTAAAAAAGGCGGCCACCTTCTTGAGGCAGAGCGTTGGGCGGCTTTGCCGACTTGAAGCTACTGCCGTTGCTCAGGAAAGCTCAGACCCTTTGAGCTAATTCAGGCAGAGAAGGAAAACTTCCCGATTGGCTTGATGTGCCGAGTCCTAAAGCTGTCCAGGAGTGGCTACTACGCCTGGTGCAACCGCAAACCCTCCCC
>JAHHGS010000091.1 GCA_019359715.1 Aphanocapsa sp. GSE-SYN-MK-11-07L
CAAGCGAAGAATGTTCCTCAACTGCTCAAGCATCGGTGTGCCTACCTCAATGGATACTTCTCAACCGCACCTCAGTAAATAGGGTGGCTAAGCATAAATGCTTAACGCAAAACTGGGATGCTCCCCTGTAATTAAGTTGTCATAAGCCCATTTTGGGTTTTTGGTGTGGACAAAATCAATCATTTCATCCCAGTAGGTATAGTCATAGGCAAATGTTTCTAGAGATTCACCTTTAAGCTGTAATATTTTCTCGGTTTTCTGAATAAAATCTTGCCTAATATTTTCTCGCACAATTTGCGATCGCTGCTCTTCTTGCTTTTGATGCAGAAATCCTGCTGCTATACCTAATGACACCAACACCGTCAGCAACAGGAACAACCGAGTCTGAATTCGCATGGTAGTCGATCATGAAGATGCATTGCAGGTTCGCTGCAACGTGAAATCTAAGGCTTCCCCTCTTACTTGAATATCACTCTGGTCGGCAATATCTCATCCGTGAATACACTAGTTTTGAGCAAAATAGAGGTTTTTTGGACTCAGAACTGCTAGATTGCGCTCAAACCCGTAATGGTTATTTTGTACCAGCCGCCACGAGTTGTTGGCTTGAGGACTAACGATAAGCGCTGATCGACTCAATTTCTAAACTAAAACGGCCAGGGGAAAATTGGGGGTTAAGCGCGCCGTCGTACTCAAACTTGCTCAGCATGAGCTGAAAAGAATAAATCTGCTCAGGAGCGATCGCAGGCGCATTTGAAGCCGTTTTCGCCCGTGCAACCGGAGTCACATCACTGAACGGAATTTTAATCGTGAGCCAGGTTGCCGGGGTGGTGTCAAACGAATAGGCATAGCCCACTCCGTCCCAACGGTCGTCTGTGCGGATAAAAAACTTATAGCGCTTACCATCACCCCGGACTCGCAAGGCAATCCCCGCATAGCCAGATAAATTTAGCGGGGGCTGGAAATTGCGGGTTCGCACCGAGGCAAATCCACCAGAATTGGCGATCGAAACATTGCCCGTAAACACGGCTGCGCCCGGCATTAACTGGAATTGGCTCTCACTCACGCCACCCATGACTACATCATCAAGAGCGCCCCAAACCTTGAGTAAATCCTCTGAAGGCTGAATAAAGTCAAAAATGCGGCGCTCTGAAGTCATCGTGTTTTCCTGAAGCTGATTTTGAGCGATCGGCTGGGTTGATTCCCTGGCTAGAACCTGCCGAATCCAGCCAAAATTGCCCAAAAACGGAACCGTTTCAAAAAAGACCAAGGTGCAAATAAACCGACCAATATTCCAAGGGGCAAACGATTTCTCGCTCATTATTAATGCTCCTGATCCCTGTTGAAGTTGGTTCTAAGGAGATTTCTTAGAGTGATTTCACTCTTCGAGCCGTGCCCTTCGACTGCGCTCAGGGCACGGCTGGCTGAGCGTAGTCGAAGCCAGCGGGTAACTTTTTGCCAGAAATCTCCTAAAACCATCCTAAATCAGTTATCAGGTTGAGGTGAGTTGTGCGCTTACCCATTGACCAGCGTGTTGGATGAAAAAGAACCGTCAGCAAACAGAAACCGCTCGAAACCCGTTGTGGTCATGGTAATGGTGTCTCCATTATTGGCAAATGCGAAGTTGGCAGCACCGCTGGAAGCGACAACCCCCGAAACACGCAGTTCAGAACGATTAAATGCCCTGAGGTCGAGGGTGTCAAAGCCACTGCCAGCTTTTACGGTTGCCTGTCCAAAGCCTCGGCAAAGGTCATCTCCAGCCCCTAAGTCGATCGACAAACCACCTCCGATACTGACTTTTTGGGCCAGTCCATTCAGGCTGCTGGTCGCAATCAATTTGTCATTGCCCTCACCAGTGGCGATCGTACCCTGACCGTAAATGCCATAGGCAGCAGCATCAATGCCGTCAGCGATCGCCTCTCCCGTCAAAATATCTGCCCCCGTACCTGTGTTGATCAGACCATCGTTGTAAATACCATAGGCGACCCCGCGATCGGAGGAGGTTAAGCCCTGGCTAGAACCAATGATTTTATCGTCACCGCTCCCGGTTAATAAACTGCTACCCGCTGCGTTGTCAATTCCTTTAGCTTTTGCTAAAACAGTGCCCACAGGGCCAAGCTCAAGGGTCTGCCCGGTACTCTCCCCTTTAATCGTGTCATTACCCTGACCTGTATTAAGCTGACCACTATTGGCAATACCAGTCCCAACCGCACCGCCTGTCCCGACGCCCAAAATCGAGTCATCGCCGTCGCCTGTGTTCAGTTGACCAGTGCTGCTGATACCAATCCCATCACCGAAAATATTTCCTAAGAAATCGTCGAAGACAGGAGTAACAGTACCGATGCCCTGAATCGTGTCATTCCCGGTTCCGGTTGAAAAACTGCCACTATTCGCTATCCCAGTTGCGAAAATACCAGTACCAGTGCCCTGAATTGAGTCATTACCTGGGCCAGTACTAAGCTGACCTGTACTGGTAATGCCAACGCCATTTCCGCCAACGCCTTCGCCGCCTTCACCCAGTCCTTGGATCGAGTCATTGCCAGCCCCAGTCACGAGGCTACCACTATTCAGGATGCCCATGCCATCACCACCGCTGCCACTGACGCGCCCGCCTGTACCCACCGTCCCACCGCCACCTTGAGCAAAGATTGAATCGTTACCTTCACCTGTCTCCAGCTTGCCCTGGTTGGTAATCCCGATTCCTGCTGCACCAGGCATGGCTTGTCCCAAAAAATCTTCAGAGTCGCCGCCGCTGCCACCGATGCCGATGCTGCTGATCGAGTCATTGCCTGCACCGGTATTAAGACTTCCTGTGTCGGTGATTGAAGTCCCAGTTCCAACTCCACCGCCGCCACCAATTTCACCAGAGCCACCGCTACCGCCAATGCCATTACTAGCGATCGCGTCGTTGCCTGAACCAGTGCCCAAAACGCCACTGTTGATTATCCCAGTTCCAGCCCCGCCAAAGCCACCAGGAAGTCCAGTTCCGCCGCTACCGCCCGTGCCTCGACTGGTGATTCGATCGTCGCCAACTCCAGTATTCAAAATGCCATGATTTAAAATCCCGATTCCATCACTCCCAGCCCCAGGATTAGGATTAAGGTTGGGATCTCCTTCAGACCCTGCACCACCAATTCCTTCGCTGGTAATCGAGTCATCACCTGTTCCGGTATCTAAATTGCTATCTTCAGTGTTCAAAATGCCAATGCCATCTCCGTCAGTCAAGCTAGTGCTATTACCGCCGATCCCTTTGGCTTCAATTGTGTCACTGCCATTTCTGGTGGCTAGGATGCCCCTATTTTCGATCCCGGTGCCGTTACTGGTGGAGCTGCTGCCGATTCCCTCAATAACATCATCTCCGCCGCGAGTATTAATTAGACCCTCTGGCAAAACTTCAATCCCGATCGCTGGATCTGCATTTAGCTCCTGCCCGACCAAGGTATCAGCACCGAGAGAACCAATCAGATTCGGGGGAACCGTCAATCTGGGCATAGGGCTTTATCACTCCTAATATTCGGCAGCATCTTTTTATGATTCGTGCCAAATCATACAGAAGTTCGCCCCACAGGCTGGTGATCGTCATAACAATTTCAGAAAGGTTGGAGAGTTCAGGTCGAATGCTCTCCAACCTTTCTATGGGCTAGGCCGCGACTAAACCACTGTGACGCAGCAGGGGTTCAGTGCTGGGTTCTCGCCCCCGGAAGGCCTTAAACACATCCATCGGGTGTTTGCCGCCACCCAAAGAAAGGACTGTATCTCGGAAACGGCGCCCAGTTGCCGCGATCGCCACTTCATCTTCCAAGCCGACTTCTTCAAAAGCCGAGAATGCATCTGCACTTAAGACTTCAGCCCACTTGTAGCTGTAGTAACCAGCCGCGTAGCCCCCGGCAAAAATGTGTCCAAACGCGCACAAAAAGGCATCTTCTGGTAGAGGAGGCAGAATCGTGGTGGTTTTGGCGATCCGATCGCGCACCGTTGCCGCTGTCTCTCCTTGTCCCGGCTGGTAGCGGTGGTGTAGCTCTACATCAACCAAGCTAAAGTGCAACTGGCGCAGCATCGCCGTCCCGCTCATGTAGTTGCGGGCGGCTAGCAGCTTTTGATAGTAATGCTCTGGCAATACTTCCCCAGTTTCATAGTGGCGGGCCATCCCAAACAGGGTGGCGCGATCGTAGCACCAGTTTTCCATAAACTGGCTGGGCAACTCCACCGCATCCCACTCGACATTGTTAATCCCGGCGGCACCACCGTAGTCAACCTGGGTCAGCATGTGCTGCAAGCCATGCCCGAACTCGTGAAATAGGGTTTCAACTTCGGCAAAGGTCATTAGGCTAGGCTTGCCGTCAACGGGGGGTGTTTGGTTACAAACAAGATGGGCCACGGGCAAGCGGGTAGTCGCAATCCCGTTTTCGCTGATTTTGGCCCGCCCTAAGCAATCATCCATCCAGGCTCCGCCCCGCTTCTCGGCCGGACGGCTGTAGGGATCAAGGTAAAAGTGAGCGATCGCCTGACCCGTTTCGTCAGCAACCTGAAAATAGCGGACGTCGGGGTGCCAAACCGGAGCCTGCCCGTCAGCGGCTGCAATGGTGACTCCAAACAAGCGCTGAACAAGGCTAAACAAGCCTTCTAACACCTGGGGCAACGCGAAATAAGGACGCAACTCCTCAGCATTAAAGGCAAATTTGGCTTCCCGCTGCCGCTCAGCCCAAAAGCTGACATCCCACGGTTTGAGGTCGGCCGCCTCGGCGGCCCCTTGGCTTTGGGCAAAGGCTTTCAGGGTTTCGATCTCTTGGCTAGCAGCCTGATAGCTGACGGCTCGCAGCTCTTCTAGCAGGTGCTCGACTGCTGCTACGTTTGGGGCCATTTTGCTGGCCAAGCTCAATTCAGCGTAGCTGTCAAAGCCCAGCAGTTTGGCTTTTTGCTGCCGCAGGGTGAGAATTCGTTCAATCAGAGCGGTGTTGTCGAGTTCACCCGCCGAGGCGCGGCTAATAAAGCCTCGGTAGAGTTGTTCGCGCAGGTCACGGCTGCTGCTGTGCTGCATAAACGGGCCAAAGCTCGGCCCATCCAGGGTGATCCGCCAGGGGCCAGCTTCCGGGGTAGCTTCCTCAGAGCCAGCGGCGCGAGCCGTTTGAGCGGCTAAGCTCAGCAAACTAGGCGGCAAGCCAGCCACTTGAGTCGGTTGAGTTAAGTCTAAACTGAAGGCTTTGGTTGCATCTAAAACATGGTTAGAAAATTGAGTCGAAAGCTCGGCTAATTCTAGCTGAATTGCGTTGAACTGCTCTTTGGCCTCTCCGGTCAGGCTCACCCCTGAATGCTCAGCGCTGCGAATTGCCGCTTCCACAATCCGCCGTTGGGCCTCGGTCATGGTTGACCAATCTTCGCCGATTTGGATTGCTTTAAATGCAACGTAAAGGGGCTGGCTTTGCCCTAACCGATTCACAAACTGCACCACCTGGGGCTGGACTGCTTCGTAGGCAGTTCGCAGTTCCGGGCTGTTTTTGACTCCCATCAGGTGCCCGATCGCTCCCCAGGTCCAAGTTAAGCGATCGCTAATTCGCTCTAAAGGCTCCACCAGACCTGCCCATGTTGGCACCGCCGAGGATTCTAGTTCAGTTAAGGCTTGCTCTAGCTCGGCTAAAAGTTGATTAACCGCTGCCCCAACCTGTTCAGGCTGGATGCGATCAAAGGGCGGCAAGCCTTTTCCAATCAGCAATGGATTGTTCATCAAGGTGGCAGCAACACTCATCAGTCATTCTCCAGTGCAACATCTCTATCTTAGTGATTGGAGTGGGAACAACGCACTGAGCAACGCGGTAGACAAGAAGAAGGGCGATCGCTGATTCTTCGTCAACTCACCCGTCGATTTGGAGCGTTGCCAGTGGAGTTGAGGACTCAAATCGAGGCTCTATCTCTACCGCAATTGGAAGCGTTAGGAGATGCGCTGCTTGATTTTTCTGAGCTAACCGATTTGGTGAATTGGCTTAGTGACCTTGCCCCGAAAAAGTGGACAATTCCCAAGAGTCGTCAACTCAGGAGCATGTTCACATGACACAAAAACCGCGCAGGCTATTTACAGACGAGCAGAAGGCTGAGGCCGTCCGCATCGTCAATCAATCTGGTAAACCCGTGAGCCAGATTGCCAAAGAAATGGGATTAAGCGAAAGCGCTCTGCGCAGATGGGTTCAGCAAGCTCAAATTGACCAGCAGCCGAACTCTCAAGGGCAACTGACCTCTACTGAACGGAAAGAACTAATTACCTTACGCCGTGACCTGAAACGAGTTCAGATGGAGCGAGATTTCCTAACGGCAGTGGCTTTAAGCGGGGGAACCCCGCCAACGCCCTGCCTCAAAAAGGCCGCGACCTTCTTGAGGCAGAGCGTTGGGCGGCTTTGCCGACTTGAAGCTACTGCCGTTGCTCAGGAAAGCTCCGACCCTTTGAGCTAATTGATGCAGAGAAGGAAAACTTTCCGATTGCCTTGATGTGTAAAGTGCTCAAGCTAGCCAGGAGTGGCTACTATGCCTGGCTCAATCGCAAACTATCCCCTCGAACTCAGGAGAATGAAATCTTGTCCGAGCAGATTCAACAGATTCATCAAGGGAGCCGTCAAACCTATGGCTCACCTCGGATTCATGCCGCTTTGGTCGCCAAAGGGTTTCACGTCGGTCGCCAACGGGTGGTTCGGCTGATGGCAAAGCTGGGTATTGGTGCTCGCCTCAAGCGTAAATACAAGACCACGACTGATTCTGAACATGACTTGCCCATTAGACCTGTTGCTTTATAACGCAAAAAATCGCCGAAACCCTTATCGTCACTAGCTTGCAGCCATTGATCATGAAAATCGCCTGGAATGATTGCTCTGCTTGGTTTTCATGGCTTTTTGTGGCTTATTAAGCAACAGGTCTATTGCAAAGAATGTGCTTGATCGGAATTTCACAACCACAGAACCTGACCGTGCTTGGGTTGCTGATATGACCTATATTTGGACAACAGAAGGATGGCTTTACTTAGCGGTCATTATCGACTTGTTCTCACGACGGGTGGTGGGTTGGTCAATGGCTGAACATATGCGCACAGAACTGGTCTTGTCGGCGCTAGATGCCGCCTTGGGGCAGCGCGTACCCTCACTGACTGGATTGGTCTTTCATTCTGACCGAGGCAGCCAATATGCCAGTGGCGACTACCAGACTGCTCTGCACAAAGCTGAGATAACCTGTAGTATGAGCCGTCGGGCTAATTGCTGGGATAATGCGGTGGCTGAAAGCTTTTTTGGTACCCTCAAAATCGAGTTGATTTATCCCAGGATCTTCTCTACAAGAGCGATCGCCCGGACGATCATTGCAGAATGGATTGAGGTGTTCTACAACCGACAGAGGATGCATTCGACTATTGGATATCTTTCCCCTGTTCAGTTTGAAGCAAATTACTGGAGTACCCTAAATTCCCCGATCGCCGCTTAAGTTACCTGTCCACTTTTTCGGGGCAAGGTCACTTGGGAATTGTCCACTTTTTCGGGGCAAGGTCAATGCTCCCAAAATCGTCGCTGCCAGACCGCCTGCTCCTTCTGTCCTGAAGCTGAAATCTCTCCTCGCACCTCGTCTGGGCAATGTCGCGAAAAAAACGACTTAATCAAACGCCAGCGCATTGAATAATCCGAATCCTCTGCTGGCAACGTCCAAATGCAGACGTTCTGGCAAAACAACTGCTGCATCAATCCCAAACGGATGTTGCTGCATCGTATACCAGAAAGAAGGATTTAACCAGTGCAGAGATGCCGATGTCTGGAATCACCACTCCAACCGATCGGAGAACCCAGGCAAGAGGAGGATTTGGTCAGTCGATTTCCTAAAGTGGCTGAGCGATATTAGTGCGGCTTGACCCACCAAAACCTAAAGCTTTCAAGCTTGCCCAATCAAGACTTTGCGGATTAGCCAACCGCAGTTAAGAACCCTTTTTCGCATTGGTTTTAGAAGTTGCCTTACTTGAGGTTGCTTTAGTGGTTTTGGTTTGAGTGACTGCCCGCTTACGAGCGGTTGTCGATTTGGCGGTTGATTTTTTCTTGGTTGATTGAGTCCCGGCCTTGGCGGCTAGAAGCTGGAGAGCAGTTTCTAAGGAAATACTTTCGGTTGTTTCGCCTTCTGGCAGGGAAGCATTCGTCTTGCCGTGTTTGACGTAAGGCCCATAAGGGCCATCGTAGATATTGACTGCTTCTCCGTCTTCAGGATGGGGGCCAAACTCACGCAGGGCCTCTTTGGCTTTGGCCGTTCGTCCCCCTCGCCCCACTTTTGGTTCGGCTAGCAGCTCTAAGGCGCGATCGCAGGTGATTTCTAGCAAATTGTCTGTTTTTTTGAGCGATCGATACTCTTTACCCTCTTTGCCTTTGTCATGCACAACATAGGCACCGTAAGGGCCTAAGCCCACCTGCACCTTACCTCCCGATTCAGGATGCGCGCCCAACAAGCGCGGTAAAGCCAATAATCCAACTGCCATTTCTAGGGTTGCGTCTTCCATCGCCGTTCCCTTCGGCAAAGAGGCTCGCTTCGGCTTTTTATTCTCGTCTGTGACATCGCCGAGCTGAACGAAGGGCCCATAGGTGCCTAACCGGAGGTAAATCGGTTCGCCAGTATCAGGGTGGAGACCGAGTTTATCGGGCCCCTCCAGCTTTTGCCGCAGCAATAGCTCAATTTGAGCTGGGTCAAGGTTGGCAGGGGTAATGTCTTGGGGCAGCGAGGCTCGAATTGATTCCTCTTGGTCGTTTTCGACTTCAATAAACGGGCCAAACCGCCCAATTCGCACCTTGACATCCAATCCTTCCATTACAATCGTGCGGGCTTCGGTCGGGTCGATCGCCGCTTCTCGATTTTTGACCTGGGTTTCTAATCCGCTCTCCCCTAGATAAAACTGTTTGAGGTAGGGCAGCCAAGCCACATCGCCAGTCGAAATATCATCCAGGGTTTGCTCCATCCGAGCCGTAAAGCCCGTATCCACCAGGTCAGGAAAGTTTTTTTCCAGCAGGGCCGTGACGGCAAAGGCGGTAAAGGTGGGAAGTAGCCCATTTCCTTGCCGCTGCACGTAGCCGCGGTCAATAATCGTGCCAATAATGCTGGCATAGGTGCTCGGACGACCAATCCCTTCGCTTTCTAGGGTTTTGACCAAGGTGGCTTCGGTGTAGCGGGCGGGGGGCTGGGTTTCGTGCCCGATCGCCTCTAGCTGCCGACAGCTTGGCCGATCGCCCTGTTTGAGGGCGGGCAAAATCACTTCTTGATCTTCGATCGCTGCTTCTGGGTCATCTGAACCCTCGACGTAGGCCCGAAAGAAACCTGGAAAATCAATCCGCTTGCCGCTGGCTCGAAACCCAGCATCTGCAACTTGAACCTGGACGGTGAGCAGGGTTTGCCGCGCTTCCGCCATTTGGCTCGCTACGGTTCGCTTCCAGATCAGGTCATACAGGGCCAGGTCGGTGCCAGTGAGGCCGGTCTGCTGCGGCGTCCGAAAACTGCTGCCGGCCGGACGAATCGCTTCGTGGGCTTCTTGAGCGCCCTTGCTTTTGGTCGAGTATTGGCGGGGTTGGGGGCTGAGGTAGGCAGCGCCATACATTTGCTGGACGCAGTCACGGGCCGCCACGATCGCCTGCTGGGAAAGATTAACCGAATCTGTCCGCATGTAAGTGATAAACCCGCGCTCGTACAGCCCTTGGGCAACCCGCATTGTGTCTCTGGCCGACAGGCGCAGCTTGCGGTTGGCTTCCTGTTGCAGGGTTGAAGTGGTGAAGGGCGGCGAGGGCTTGCGAGTGACGGGGCGCTCTTCTAGGTCTCTGACCGTCCAGGTTTGGGGTTGCAAGCGCTGCTGCAACTGCTGAGCTTCGGCTTCGTTCAGCAGCACAACATTGCGATCGCCAAACAGTTGCCCAGTCCGCTCATCAAAGTCGCTCCCCGTAGCAATTCGGCGGCCAGCTAGCGTGATCAGTTTGACCTCAAAGGGACTTTCCGCCTGCACCAGCGTTGCTTTTAAGTCCCAGTAGCTGCCCTGACGAAACGCCCGTCGTTCCCGCTCGCGGTTCACCAGGAGGCGAACAGCCACCGACTGCACCCGACCCGCCGAGAGACTGGGGGCAATTTTCTTCCACAGCAAGGGCGAAAGCGTATAGCCGACCAGCCGGTCTAAAATCCGGCGGGTTTCTTGGGCCCGCACCAACTGCTGATTCACATCCCGACAGTTGTTTAACGACTGCTTAATTGCTTCATCCGTAATTTCGTGAAAGACCATCCGCTTCACGGGCACCTTGGGGCGTAAAACTTGCAGCAAGTGCCAGCTAATGCTTTCGCCTTCCCGGTCTTCGTCCGTTGCTAGTAGCAACTCGTCAGCCGATTTGAGAGCTGCTTTTAGCTCGTCTACGATCTTCTTTTTGTCCTTAGGAATGACGTAGAGGGGTTCAAAATCAGACTCAACGTTGACCCCCAGACTGGCCCATTTTTCTCCCTTGACGCCCGCCGGAATTTCTTTGGCATCCTTCGGCAAGTCGCGCACGTGCCCCATTGAGGCTTCGACTCGATAGCCAGCGGGTAAGTAATTGCGGATCGTGCGGGCTTTTGTGGGTGACTCAACAATCACAAGGGTTG
The DNA here is from genome assembly GCA_019359715.1 of Aphanocapsa sp. GSE-SYN-MK-11-07L. Lineage (GTDB taxonomy): Bacteria > Cyanobacteriota > Cyanobacteriia > Thermosynechococcales > Thermosynechococcaceae > JAHHGS01. Next base: position 10,612 of record JAHHGS010000091.1, read on the forward strand.
ACATAAGTCGAATTGCTATCAGGATAAAGTGCAGCAGTTAAGGCATTTGTTAATTAGAAAATCTAATTAAGACATCTGCCAATCCAGAGGTGGCGTAGATTATTAGCCTACACGCTACAGAATCAACTGAGATGAGATAATAACTCTGTCTTAACGCCTTATAGCTAATCTTGCCAGCTAAAGTTGCGTTTGGGGGGCAACCGAGGGTTTTGCTACTTCATGATCAGTAATAATCCTGGTCTCAGCAAGCTGACTGGACAACGGTTTTGAAGTTGAATCGCTAGGGTCTAGCTTTTGTGCTAATTGCTGCTGAAAACTCGGCCGCCTATGATTAGGGTGGTAGAAAAATCTGATCAGACCCGTGTAATATGACCTAATAAAAAATTAATTGCGGCTGGCGGTCTAGTCAGAGATATTGCTGTCCTTAAAACTGGACTTTTTTAGAATTTTAGCGTTGAGATACAAATGCCTGGAGCTAAGACAACCGGGGGCAACTCCCCAGACTCAGTCATTCCTGGTTTTCCCAATCAAGCTGATTTTACTCAAAATACAGCCCACTTGATGCGGTTAATCGATACCCTGCCGGGCGTTGTTTTTATTTGCCAGATCACTCCTGAACTGCCCATGCAGTATCTGAGCCAAGGCTGTTTGGAGGTGAGCGGCTACACCCAGGCGGAATTGCTGCAAACAGAGGAGCTGTGCTGGAATCGAATTACTCATCCTGAAGATTTGCCGCGCGTCTTGGCGACCATTAGGGCAGCGATCGCTCAGCGACAGCCCTACAGTGTGGAATATCGGATTTGCACGAAAGCCGGCCAGGTAAAGTGGGTGTGGGAAAAAGGCAATTGCATTCTTAATCGGCAACAGCAAATTCTACACATTGAAGGCTACATCACTGATATTACGCTGCTGAAGCAGTCAGCCGCTGACCTGACCTATCGGATCGAGTTTGAGCAACTGGTGACGACGCTGGCGACTCGATTTATCAATATTCCCTGCGACCAAATTGATCCAGTGATCAATGTTGTGTTGGCAGAAATTGGTCAGTTTGCCGGGGTTGATCGCAGCTATATCTTTAGCATCTCCGAAGACGAGAGAATTAAAAGTAATAGCTACGAGTGGTGTGCGGCGGGGATTGAACCGCAGATTGATCGCCTGCAAGGCATGGTTCTTGATGACATTCCCTACTACGCCGATCGAATCCAGCAGCGAGCCATTATTCACAATCCTTGTGTGAGAGATTTACCTGCGGATGAACCTTGGCGAATCTATCTCGAACAGCAGGGCATTCAGTCCATTGTGGCAGTGCCAATGGTGCTAGGGCAGCAACTGATTGGCATGTTGGGGTTTGACCGCGTCCATCGCCAAGCGGCTTGGTCAGATGAAATTATTTGTTTGCTGAAGGTGGTGGCTGAAATTTTTGTCAACGCCCTAGAGCGGCAGCGAGCAGAACGGCAACTCCAACAGACCACTCTAGAACTGCAAGCAGTTTTCCAGGCCTTACCTGACCTTTATTTTCGGTTGAGTCAAGACAGCACGATTTTGGACTGGCAAGCCGGACGCAGTGCTGACCTCTACATCCCACCCGCCGAATTCTTAGGTCAGCGAATGATCGATGTTCTTCCCGCGCCTGCTGCTCAGAAGGTAGAAGCTGCGATCGCTCAAATTAACCAAGGTCAGCGACGGGTTGATCTGGAGTACAGCTTGCCAATGCCCAACGGTGAGCAGTTCTTCGAAGCCCAACTGATCGCTTTTTTGACAGATCAAATTATTGTGGTGATTCGGAATATCAGCGATCGCAAACAGTCTGAACATGAACTGAGCCAAGCGGAAGCCAAATATCGCAGCATCTTTGAAAATGCGACCGAAGGCATTTTTCAATCTATCCCTGCTGGTCAATACATTAGCGCCAATCCAGCCTTGGCTAATATCTACGGCTACAGTTCCCCAGAGGATCTCAAAGCCAATCTGACCAGTATTGCCGATCACCTCTATGTCCAGCCTAATCGTCGAGTTGAGTTCCTGCAATTGCTAGAACAACAGGGCAGCGTCAGTGATTTTGAGTCAGAAATCTACCGTAAAAATGGTCAAATGATCTGGATTTCTGAAAACGCTCGGGCTGTTTATGATCAGGCAGGCAACCTGCTCTATTTTGAGGGCACTGTGGAAGATATTACGGCCCGCAAACAGGCAGAAATCACGATTCGTTACCAAGCCTTCCATGACCTGCTGACGGGTCTACCCAATCGGGCTCTGCTCAACGATCGCCTGTCTGTAGCGCTGGCAGAATCACAGCGTACAGAGGAAGCCCTAGCGGTCATGTTCATGGACTTAGATCGGTTCAAGACGATTAACGACACGCTGGGGCACGCGATCGGCGATCAGTTACTGCAACAGGTGGTCGGTCGGGTTGTTCATTCGTTGCGGAATGTAGACACGATCGCGCGCTGGGGTGGCGACGAGTTTACGCTGCTGCTGCCTCATCTCAGCCAACCCGAAGATGCGATCAACGTGGCAGAGCGGATTTTATCGGCTTTTAAGGCGACATTTTGCTTGGAAGGGCAGACTTTTCGGGTCACATGCAGCATCGGAATTGCCGTTTATCCCCGCGATGGTACAGATGCAGCCACGCTGCTCCGCAATGCTGATGCTGCCCTGTATCAAGCCAAAAGCCTGGGCCGCAATCGCTATCAGCTCTATACGCCGAGCCTGAATAACCACGCTTCTACCCGCCTCACCCTCGAGCATGAACTGCACAAAGCCCTAGAGCGGAATGAACTCTGTCTCTACTATCAGCCTCAAATTGACACTCGCAACGGCAAGATGATTGGGGTAGAAGCGCTGGTGCGTTGGCGGCATCCAGAGTTAGGTTTACTTTCCCCGCAAACTTTTATTGGCTTGGCGGAAGAGAGTGGGCTGATTGTCTCGATTGGAGAATGGGTTCTCCGCACCGCCTGTCAGCAGTGTCGGGCTTGGCAAGAGCAAGGCTTTTCTGCGATTAATATGGCGGTCAATCTTTCTTCCTTGCAGTTTCAGCAGCCCAATCTGGTGAATATTATTACCCAGATTCTCTCGACGACGGGCTTAGCGCCGCCTCACCTAGAACTCGAAATCACCGAGAGCACCGCGATGAGCGATCTGGAATTTACCCGCATTTTGCTGGCAAAGCTCAGCCAAATGGGGATCGGCATTTCGCTGGATGATTTTGGCACCGGCTACTCTTCGCTGGGTTACTTAAAGCTATTTCCGCTCAGTGGGCTTAAAATTGATCGCTCTTTTATTTGTGATTTGGCCGATGATCCGCAAAATTTAGCCATTACAACCGCCATTATTGCCCTAGGGCGGGGTCTGAAGCTGAACGTCGTGGCGGAGGGAGTAGAAACTGAGGCCCAGTACCAAATTTTGCGATCGCTGGGCTGCGAAGCAATGCAAGGCTATCTGTTTAGTCAACCTTTGCCGGTAGAAGGGATGACAGCCCTGCTGCCCAGCAGTCTCTCCTAGTCAAATCGCACGAACCGCTATCGTTTAGACGCGGCTGGCGACTCTCGATTGGGGCTGAATGTGCAAGCGATCGCCGGGTGCTGGTTCAATTACCTGGGTTGAGAGGTTGTGCTCAACTACACTCTGCCGGAAGGCTTCAGTCCCGCCTTTCGCTCTCAGCACTGCCATCAGTAATCCTTCAAACTTGACTTCACCTCCGGCTGCGGTTGGCAAAACGTACTGGGGTTGGAGTAATTTCACAACTTCGAGAGCGGTCTGTCCGCCCTTAATGAAGGGAGCCATCAGCAGGTATAAATCCAGCAGTGGGGTAATCACAACATCCACTGGCGCTAAGTCCGATAACTCAGGCGAGTGATAGCCGTGGGGTTCGTAATATAGATTCGTGTTTGTGGCTAGCTCGGTCAGCAGATAGCCATTTTCGCGCACCGTTGGGCCAATAGGCGAACCGACTGTGGCCCGAATGGCAAGTTTGTTCTGGAGAGTGTGGGTTTGCCCGTGAGCCAAGCGAGTGACTTGAGTGTAGCCGAGTTGCTCAACCACCTTGGCAGCGCTAGGAGACGCCACCACCGGAATAGTTTTGTCTAACTGCTGAAGCGTAGCGGGGTGAGCGTGATCTTCTAAGCCTTGTGAGAGCAAGATTAGGTCGATCTCGGCTGGAATTGACCTCGGCTTGGGACGTTCTGCTTTGAACAGCCAAGGCAAGTTGCCAAACATCAGCGGCCCAACTAGCCAGGGGTCAAGTAAAATCCGCTGCCCAGCCATTTCAATCAGCCAAGAATTACTATCCAACCAGGTCAAGTACATGGGATTTTTCTTATGAAAGGCTGTTTTAATTCTAGGGCTGTCCTAAAATTTGTCAGAATTTTGGATCGTCTTAGCCCACGCGACTCAAAAGATCATCAATGCCAGAACGCCTCGCTCGCAAAACTGGCTGCAATTATGAGAGAACTTGGGCGATCGCCCTTTAATTATTACTATTTGTTACTTAACCGGACTCATCTGATGCTGAAGGATGAATTTGCCGTATCGTCTGCTACAGATTAAACCGATCGGGGGATGGCGAACCGCCACAGGCTAAGCCAAAATCATTCATCTATAGTAATTAACAAAAATTACTCTACAGTTAATCGCTTAGATTTTTCCGGTAGAATGTTGCACATTCTGATTTTTCCCGTTACATTGATTAACACTCGCTCTCATTTTTTCCCCATGACCCCGCAGCCGTCCCGTTGGACAAACCTAATTGAGTTTCTACAGGTAGAGTTGGCGCTACCCAAAGCTGCGATCGCCTTGGCCCTGAAACACTGTGAGCAAAAGGTTAATCTCTTGCCCGTGGTGCTCTGGCAGTATGGTCTTGTCACAACTAAGCAGTTAGATCAGATTTTTGACTGGTTAGAAGCCAGCTAAAGCTTTTGGCTTTTCGCCGCTTTACCATCAATTTCAGACTCGGCAAAAGTTTACTAAACCGTTAGCCCAGGAATCTTCAACCCCGACTCGATCGCGCCAGAGTAAACCAGTCCTCGCTGCACGTCCATAGTCAAAATGGTGCCATCTCGGATCACTTCTGTCGCATTTCTGACCCCAACAATGACGGGAATGCCCAACCGCAGCCCTAGCACGGCGGCATGACTATTCAGGCTAGGTTCTTCAGTAATAATGCCTGCTGCCTTCCGAATTGCCTCGACAAAATCGGCATTGGTGCGGGTGACAACCAGAATTTCTCCAGAACTAAAATTATTGGCATCTGCCCCATTCCGGGCAACTTTGGCTGGCCCGCTGACGGATCCCTGGCCGATCCCGTGCCCTTTGCCCATAACCGAGGTGACAATTTCAACTTTGATCATATCCGTCGAGCCAGCTACCCCTTGCAGGGTGCCCGCCGTCATCACGACCAAATCACCTTCATTCAGTAAACCCTGCTCTTGGGCCATGTTGAGAGCCGCCTGAAAAGATTGCCGCATGGAGGGCATGTTCAGCGCCAGCAACGGTTCTACCCCCCAAACCAGTTGCAGTTGTCGCGCCACATCTAAATGAGGAGTCGCAGCAATAATCGGAATCTGGGGCCGAAACTTTGAGACATTGCGAGCAGTGGCGCCGGTTTTGGTCTGAGTCAGAATTGCTTTGGCATTTAGCTGAGCGGCAATCTGGCTGACGGCTTGGCTAATTGCATTCGGAATTGAGCGCCCGGCGGTTTCGGGGGTCAGATTGGGGTTACTGCGGCGTTCACCGTCCATCCGTTCGGCAATCCGAGCCATCGTTGCCACCGCTTCCACCGGATATTTGCCGACCGCCGCCTCGTTAGAAAGCATGACGGCATCTGTGCCGTCCAAAATTGCGTTAGCCACATCGGAAATCTCAGCTCGCGTGGCTCGCGGTGAGTTAACCATGCTATCGAGCATCTGGGTGGCGGTAATAACTGGAATGCCGAGCCGATTGGCCGTCGCAATTAATCGCTTCTGCAAGATTGGCACATCCTCTGCCGGTAGCTCAACTCCCAAGTCTCCCCGCGCCACCATCACGCCATCACAAACCGACAGAATCGCTTCCATCTGTTCGATCGCTTCGTGTTTTTCAATTTTGGCGATCACCGGCACGTGTTTGCCAGCATTAGAAATCAGCTCTTTGATTTCCAGCACATCTTGGGGATTGCGAACAAAGCTGAGGGCAACCCAATCAACGCCCTGATTAAGTCCAAACGCTAAGTCCTGACGATCTTTGTCGGTCATTGCCTTAATCGACAGGTAGACGCCGGGAAAGTTTACCCCCTTCGCGTTGGAAAGTGGCCCACCCACCACGACTCGGCAATGCAATTCTCTCTGCTCTCGGTCAACCGCTTCAACGTGCATCTCAACTCGCCCATCATCCAGCAGGATGATCGCACCAGTTGGAACTTCATCAGCTAGGGGGCCGTAGGTGACGGAGCTAATTTTGGTGGTACCCGCAACCTGACGGCTGGTGAGGATAAAAGAATCGCCCCGGTTGAGCACAATTGGCCCATCGGCAAACTTTCCGAGCCGAATTTTCGGCCCCTGGAGGTCTTGCAGAATGCCAACCGGCTGGTTGAGTTCGTAGGAAATTTGCCGGATCAGGCGAATACTTTGTTTGTGGTCTTCGTGGGTGCCGTGGGAAAAGTTGAGCCGGAGTGTGGTGGCTCCTGCCTCAATGACAGCTCGCAGCATCTCTGGGCTACTAATCGCTGGGCCAACGGTGGCAACAATTTTGGTGCGACGGATGTTATCTGCAAGGGGCATAGGGGAAAGCGACGTAGACGAGACGAATCTGGCGAAGGACGAGAGTAATTTTATTATTAAGGATTTTGGGCTACGGCTTCCGGCTGAGATCAAAAAACTGCTTGCAGCTATAGCAGACTAGAGCCGCCTAGTCATCTGTAGATCAGCAGAATAGCACGATGATTAAATCGCAACAGTGACTTGCCCTAACCGATCTGTTTCTAAGGATTGCAGAAAATTATTGGGCTTTACTAAGTCTATGATTCTCAATAAACTGACTCAGGCATAAGCAGGAGTGCTACTGGCTAAAGCTGCCTTGAGGGTTGGGGTCAAAAATTGCGTCAGCGTGAAGGCATCAACCCCTAGTTCAGTGTTTTGATTTACGCCATAAATGCCAGCTTGAGCATGCCACCACACCGCCGATCGCACCCCCGCAACGACCTGCTCGGCTGACTTGCATGGAGCCAGCAAGCCGCCAATTAAGCCCGTCAAAACATCACCGCTGCCACCACGGGCGAGGGCAGGGGTACTCTCAGGATTGAGCCAAACTTGCTGATTGGGGTCTGCGAGCGCCACCCTGGCCCCCTTTAACAAAACAATTGCTCCAGTTTGCTGAGCCGCTAGGTGAGCCGCGATCGCTCGATTGTCGGTTTGCCCTCCCAAATCAGGAAACAGGCGCTTGAATTCACCTGGATGGGGGGTGAGCACGGTGGGTGCCGTCCGCTGTTGCAGTTTGGGCACTGTGCCCAAACTGGCTAACAGGTTTAGCCCATCAGCATCCAGCACCAGCGGGCGATCGCAGGCCAATACCTGCTCAACCAGTTGCGGGTTGGCGGTGGTTAAGCCCGGCCCGCAGGCGATCGCGTCAAAGCTAGCCAAATCGAGTGGCAGGTCAGCGATCGCCCCCTCATCTGACTCTGGACAGCCGATCACTAAGGCTTCTGGCAGTTGGGCCAAGACAAGCAACTTGAGCGACTCTGGCACAGCGATCGACAACATGCCAATCCCCGTCGCTCTGGCCGCCAGTCCAGCCAGTAAAATACTGCCGGGGTAACGTCTAGAGCCACCCACCAACAGCAGATGACCCTGTTGATATTTGTGGATAGCCAGGGGGCGTGGTAGGGGCAAACCCGCGATCGCCATTGCCCTAGTCATTCTGCCGATTTGCCGGGGCGATGCCGCTAGCACACTTGAAATATCGGCAACCGGCAGATCGAGGTCTAGGCGCTCAACCTGACCAACATAGGTTAGCGCTTGGTCTTGGAGTAAGCCCAGCTTCCACAGCCCTAGACAGAGGGTATGAGTGGCTTGAATCGCAGTTCCTAAAGCTTCGCCGGTATCGGTGTGTAGCCCAGAGGGTAAATCAATGCTGATAGTCGGTTTTTGCCAGGTATTGATCTGGGCGATCGCGGCTGCAATTTCCCCAATTGGGGGCTTTTCCAAGCCAAACCCAAACAGCCCATCCAAGACAACGTCACAGGCTTGCAAATCACTCACTTGGTTCACCACAGCAATCCCCAAGTGAGCAGCAAACTGTCGATGCTGGTCAGTTAAATCTTTGCGGTGCTGAAACGGATGATAAATCTGGACTGGGTAGCCCTGGCAGTGCAGTTCACGCGCCACCACCAGCGCATCTGCCCCGTTATGACCTGGCCCCACCAGCACGCCCCAATTTAAAGACTTGGAGCGAGGGTAAAGCTGCTGCACCCGCTGGGCAATTCTGATCCCGACTTTTTCCATTAAGGCAGCGATCGGCATTCCAGCCGCAAACACCCGTTCCTCAATTTGGCGCATTTGCTCAGCCGTTACCACCCACTGATCCCCTGGTTTGGGAAGATAAGTCGTCAATTTTTAAACGCAAATGTGGTCAGAATTTAGCTCAAGCATGAATGATGTGAGTGACGCAAATAGCAAGACGAGGGCAGCTTGTCAGAAACTACCCTCGTCAAAAATTCCAACCAATTTGCTCTAAAGCGGATGGAAGAGGAGGTCTGGATAAAAACGATTAAACTCAATCAAAATCCCAGCGGTAATCGTTAGCCAAATGGCTGTAATCACCGGAGCTGTTGAGAGAAAAGTGACAAAGTACTTCATGGGCGAACTTCCATTAGTGAGTAGGTTAGGTTAACGCGGAGCAACAGTAACGTCTCCATCCTTAGCCAATAGCTCACCGGAAGTTAATTCCTTCAGAGCCAACAGCGGCCACAGGGGGCCTTGGGCTACACATTTGATCGCCAGGGGCACATCAATCACAATTTCTTTCTGAGCTGGGTTGTCAGACTTGCGGGCAGCAATAATGTATGCCCGACCGACCCAACCAATCCAACCTGTGATGTACAAAAATAGAACACCAGGAATCAGGAAGTCGCCTTCCCGTCCCCGACGACCATCAATAATCAAATGGGGTAGTCCTTCTGGGCCACAGAGAGCCTGACTGTAGCGCTCAAACCGCTTTTGACCGGAAGCCGGATCATCAGTAGTATTACGAGCAGCGGCTGCCCGTTTTTGAAACGCGGGAGAATCTTTGCAGGGCACCAGTCCAGCAACATCAGCAGAAGCAGAGGGGGCAAAACCGACCCAGAGCAAGCAGACAAGAACTAGGGCAAACAATCGGCGCATGGAATTGTTTTCCTTTATTACGAATTACGAAAGTTAATCACGAAAAGCCTAGACCCAAAAAGTTTAGACTTTTGGTAACGGCAATCAATCTGAACTTGGAAGCCATCATAGCCCTTCCAGAAAATTCCAGTAAAGCCTGAGGCAACCGTCAATTTCGATTAACCTATCAAAAAATTACCAGCTAATGGCAACAGTTTTAGCAATTGAAACGAGTTGTGATGAAACCGCCGCCGCAGTTGTTAAGAATCGTCACATTTTCAGCAACATTATTGCCTCTCAAGTGGCTGACCATCGCCCCTATGGCGGCGTCGTGCCAGAGGTGGCCTCGCGTCAACATTTAGCCAATATTAATCATGTGATCGATCGCGCCTTGGCAACCGCTAACATTGGCTGGCGTGAAATTGACGGGATTGCCACCACCTGTGCGCCGGGCTTAGTCGGGGCGCTGTTCGTCGGCTTGACGGCGGCTAAAACCCTGGCTTTAGTCCAGCAGAAACCCCTGATTGGCGTTCATCATCTGGAAGGGCATATCTATGCCTCTTACCTGGCTGCCCCAGACCTCCAGCCCCCTTTCTTGTGTCTATTGGTATCAGGTGGGCATACCAGCCTGATTCACGTCCGGGGATGTGGCGACTATCAAACCTTAGGTCAAACCCGTGATGATGCCGCCGGAGAGGCTTTCGATAAAGTAGCGCGGCTGCTGGGATTGGGCTATCCGGGCGGGCCGGCGATCGATCGCCTAGCCCAGCAGGGCAATCCGCGGGCGTTTGGGCTGCCGGAAGGCAGTATTTCTCTGCCGGAGGGCGGTTATCATCCCTACGACTCTAGTTTCAGTGGCTTAAAAACTGCGATGCTGCGCTTGGTGGAAAAACTGAAAGCGACGGTCGATCCGTTGCCGATCGCTGATTTGGCAGCTAGCTTTCAGGCAACGGTGGCCCGATCGCTGACTCGACGGGCGATCGCTTGCGCGTTAGACCAAGGCTTAACAAAAATTGCGATCGGGGGCGGTGTGGCTGCTAACAGCGGTCTGAGAGAGCATCTGCAAACGGCGGCGGCTCAACACAACCTCCAGGTCTTCTTGCCACCTCTGTCGCTATGTACAGACAATGCCGCCATGATTGGCTGTGCTGGTGCCGATCACCTAGAGCAGGGGCACACTTCAACCCTAGCGTTGGCGGCTCAATCTCGGCTGCCGATTACGCAGGTGATGCAGCTTTATCCTTAATTCGCAGACTGTCATCTCTTTGCCACATCTTTGTCACATCAGCGTCATAGATCGCAGATTAGAATCAGTACAGTTAGCTATAAATGTGGTAAAGAGATGAAATCGGATAATTCGGATCACAGCCAAGTCGTGCCTGTTCGTAAACCTAAGGCTAAGTCTTCAATTCAAAAATCTGCCCTTTATCTTTCCTTGTTATCGCTTGGAGCTGGCGCAGCTCTGTTGGGACAGCAAATGATCCCATCTGCTCCGCCGACAATCCCGATCGCCAGCAGCCTATCAGCAGCGATCGCGGCGGCACCTGATAATCCTGATACCAACTACATTACGCAAGTGGTTGATCAAGTTGGGCCAGCGGTAGTCAGAATTAACTCCTCCCGTCGCGTCAGTCAGCAAGTGCCTGATGAGTTCAACGATCCTTTCTTTAAGCAGTTTTTTGGTTCTCAAGCGCCCTCTCAACGGCAGCGGGTCGAGCGGGGAACCGGTTCCGGCTTCATTATCAGCGCCAATGGTGAAGTTTTAACGAATGCTCACGTTGTCGAAGGGGCTGACACTGTAACGGTGTTGCTCAAAGACGGGCGGTCGTTTCAGGGCAAGGTGATGGGGGCAGACCCAGTCACCGATGTGGCCGTGGTCAAAATTCAAGCCAATGATTTACCGACCGTTAGCCTGGGCAACTCTGATCAAATTAAACCAGGGGAATGGGCGATCGCGATTGGTAATCCTTTGGGGTTAGACAATACGGTGACGCAGGGAATTATCAGTGCGACAGGGCGATCAAGCGGTCAGGTCGGTGTGCCTGACAAGCGAATCGACTTCATTCAAACTGATGCGGCGATTAATCCCGGCAACTCCGGGGGCCCTCTGCTCAACCAGCGTGGACAAGTAATTGGCATGAACACCGCGATTATCCAAGGTGCTCAGGGGCTAGGCTTCTCAATTCCGATCAATCGGGCCCAGCAGATTGCCGCTCAACTGATTGCCAACGGCAAGGTTGATCACGCCTATTTGGGGATTCAGATGGCTAATCTCACCCCAGAAGTTCAGCAGCAAATCAATGCTGACCCGGACAGTGGCTTAAAGGTGGCGGTTGATCAGGGCGTGCTGATTGTGCGAGTAATGCCCAACTCTCCAGCCGCGCAAGCGGGGCTAAAGGCGGGTGATGTCATCCTCAAAGTTAATGGGGAAAACATTGTAGACTCTAACGCTGTCCAGAAAGCGGTTGAAAAAACGCAAGTTGGCAGCAGTCTGCAACTTGAACTGAGCCGCAATGGGCAAAGCCTCAACTTGGCAACTAAAGTAGGGGCATTGCCAGCCCAAGAGGAACAGTCTTAAAGCAGCTACTCAAGGCTGGTTGCTGAGTGTAAATAGACTTTGAACCCGTGTAGGTTAAACTCCTGCACGGGTTTGCGCTAAGTTTTTTCTAAACATCACTCAAACGCTCAACTGGTATCTCATGATTAGCGATCCTAAATTGCTGATCGGTAAGTCAGAAAGAAATACTGATAGAGATTGCAGAATTTATGGTTTCTGTTTCTAACTCCGGCCCAACGTACCAAGTGGGAGGCAGTTTGCCTGGTAGCGCCCAAACTTACGTGCGGCGGCGGGCTGACCATGACCTGTACGCCGGATTGCAGGCGGGAGAATTTTGCTATGTGCTCAACTCGCGTCAGATGGGCAAGTCTAGCCTGCGGGTACAAACCATGCAGCGGCTGCAATCTGAAGGGTTCGCCTGTGCGGCGATCGACATTACCAAAATCGGTAGCCAAAATATTACCCCCGACCAGTGGTATGCCAGCATTATTGGGGCCCTCGCTCAAGGATTTGAACTCACCGATCGATTTAGCTTGCGTCCCTGGTGGCGCGATCGCGAACTGCTCTCGCCCGTCCAACGGTTGGGAGAATTTATCGAAGGGGTCTTGCTGCCGCAAATTCGCCAGCGCATTGTGATTTTTGTCGACGAAATTGACAGCGTGCTCAGCCTCAATTTCCCGATGGATGACTTTTTTGCCCTGATTCGGGCTCACTACAATAACCGAGCCGATGATGCAGACGCAGCCCGGCTAACCTTCGTTTTACTAGGAGTCGCCGCTCCTTCAAGTTTGATTCAAGACAAACAGCGCACCCCGTTTAACATTGGGCGAGCGATTCCGCTGGATGGCTTGCAGGTTGCAGAAGCCGAGCCCTTGGAGGTGGGACTGATTGAGCAGGCTGAAATTCCCCCAGCCGTGATCCGCGAAATTCTCACCTGGTCGGGTGGACAACCCTTTTTGACCCAAAAGCTCTGTCGGTTGGTTCAATTACGGCAGGAGTGGATTGCGGCCGGCACAGAAGCAGAAATTATCAGCCAGATTGTCCGATCGCAGGTAATTGAAAATTGGGAAATCCAAGATGAACCGGAGCACCTAAAAACAATCCGCAATCGTCTGCTGGTGAGCCAACAGCGGGCCGGTCGCCTGCTGGGGTTTTATCAAACTATTCTCCAGCAGGGGCAGATTATTGCCGATGATAGCCCTGAGCAAATGGAACTGCGGCTGACGGGCTTGGTGACGCGCCAGGGCGGGGTGCTGCGAGTCTACAACCCAATTTACGCATCGGTATTTAACCTAGAGTGGGTGGAGAAAGAACTGGCTAATTTGCGCCCCTACGCCGAAACGTTTCAAGCCTGGATTAGCAGTGGCGGCACCGATAGCTCCCGTTTGCTGCGGGGGCAGGCCCTCCAGGATGCCCTGAATTGGGCCAGCAATAAAAGCCTCAGCGATACTGATTACCAGTTTTTAACGGCCAGCCAAGAGCAAGAAAACCAGGATGTCCAGCAGACGCTGGTGATTGAACGCCGGGCAAAGCAGGCGGCTGAGCAAGCCAACCAAATTTTGACCGAAGCCCAGGGCAAGGCAGTGCGAATTTTGCGGCGGGCCTTTGCTGGACTCGGCATTGTCTCGGTGGTGTCTGTGTTTGCGATCGCTGGTGTCATTCGGATCAACCGCGACCTGCAAATCTCTCGCCAAACCCTTTCCTTAGAACAGGCCAGCGTTGCCAGCTTAGAGCAGTTCCCCAGTCAAGAGATTAATTCTTTGCTGGCCGCCATTCAAGCCGGCCGCGACCTGCAAGCCCTGGTTGGGCAGACTCCTTTAGCCAACTATCCCACCACCCGCCCTTTGTTCGTCCTCCAGACGATGCTTGATACCATTCACGAAAAAAATGTCTGGGATGCTGAACAGGGCAAAGTGCTAGCGGGCAGCTTCACCGCCGATAGTCAGCGGCTGATTACGGCGGGAGCCAATGGCAGCCTCAAATTTTGGCAGCGACAGGGAAAATTTCAGCAGCAGTTGGCTGTGCCGCGTGGGGTTAAAGCCCTGCCAATCCGGCTCAGCCCCGACGGCAAACTGCTGGCGATCGTCAATCAAACCGACCAGATCCAACTGCTGTCTTTGAGCAACAAAGCCTGGCAGGAGTTGCCACCGCTGTCCACCAGTCTAAACAGCCTCAGCTTTAGTCCGAACGGGCAATATTTGGCAGCGGCCGGTAAAAACGGGCGAGTTTATGTCTGGAATCTCAAGCAGCCCGGTCAATTCAGCGCCTTTTTAGCCCATGCTGACCCGATCAACAGTCTCAGCTTTACGCCCGACAGTCAACGCCTGCTGACGGCGGGGCAAGATGGGACGGTGCGGCTGTGGACGTTGAGCGGCGATCGCCTATCCGTTTGGCAACCGACCCGGACAACTGGCATTAAAAGTATCAGCGTCAATCCGAAACCGAATCCTGAGTCAGCCGAGGTGGCTTCCGCCGGGGAGGATGGCTTTTTGCGGCTGTGGAGCTTAGACGGGCAGCAGCTCAATCGCTGGCGCGCCAGTCAAATTACGGTGTTTAGCCTCAGTTTTAGTCCAGATGGCCAAAGCTTGCTCACGTTGGCAGAAGACAGTACGGTCAGCCTCTGGGATTTATCGGGACAACTGCTGATGGAGTTGAAGGGGCACAAAGGCTACATCACCAGCGCCAACTGGAGTCCTGATGGGCAGCAGATTGTCACCACCGGCAATGATGGCACAGTCCGGCTGTGGAACGTTAAACATCGACTGGGTAGCCAATGGGCCAGCCAGCAAGCAGAGGTCTGGAGCATCATTTTTAGCCCGGATGGCCAAGATCTGGCAACGGCTAGTCAGGATGGCACAATTAAACTTTGGAATCGCCAGGGGCAGCAGCAGCAGGTGCTGAAAGCTAAGGCAGGCGGGGTCTACAGTGTGGCTTTTAGCCCCAACAAACAGCGCCTAGCGGCGGTTGGACAAGAGGGACAAATCTGGTTATGGAATCGCACCGGTCAACTGTTGGCCAACTGGTCTGCCCATAATGGCGCGATCAATGAAGTCTTGTTTAGTCCTGACAGTCTGACCTTAGCCACGGCTGGCAATGATGGCAAAATTCGAGTTTGGGATCAGGCGGGGCGATCGCTGGCAGAGCTGACAGGTCATGAAGGCCCGATCTGGAGCCTCAGCATCAGTCCCGATGGACAACGCTTGGCCAGCACCGGCCCCGATGGCACCGTTAAGCTGTGGAGTCTCAGGGGTGAAACCCTCTTGACGCTTGACCCTGAGCAGGGTTGGCTGAGCAGCATTAGTTTTAGTCCTGATGGGCAAAGCTTTGCCGCTGCTGGTCAAGATGGGATGATCCGCCGCTGGAATTTAAGCGGCAAAAACCTCGGTCAATTTCGCAGCCATCCGAGTGGCATTTTGAGCTTGAGCTTTAGCCCCACCGGCGAAAGTTTAGCCACGGCAGGGCAAGACGGCACGGTCAAAGTTTGGTCGCTGTCTGGCCAGCAAACCGCAGAATTTAGAAAAGGCGGCGTCAAGCGCTTAGCCTTTAGCCCCAAAGCAGACAGCAGTGGGCAATGGTTAGCGACGGTTGGCCAAAATGAAATGATTCAACTCCAACAGGTGGGCAACTTAAACCAGCTTCTAAGTCGCGGCTGCACTTGGCTGGCAGACTATTTGCTGATTCATCCAACCGCTCAGCCCCTCTGCGATCGCCATAATTCTACGAGAATACCTATCTTTAAAGCTCAGCCTCAATTGGCGATCGCTCCTATTCAGGGAGTTGATCTGGGTCAATGCCTTGCGATCGCAAAATAGCCGCTAATTGTTCTGAACGCTGCCGCTCCCGTACTTCAGCTTGCTGTGCCTGCTCTTTTGCCTGCCGTTCCCGTGCTTCAGCTTGCTGTGCCTGCTCCTCCGGCAACGGAATTAACTGCCCCTCCGCGCTAAACCAGCGCAACTGCCGCTCATGAATACCGAGATATAACTCAAGCTGTTCACTCCACAGCCATCCAGCCTCAGTGGAGGCGATCGCTGCATAGCGACCATCCACTAAGTGAAACCCAGCAAACTCTAGCGTCTCTGGGTGGAACCAGAAATAGTCTGGCACCCGCCACACGTCTTGATAGAGGTCTTTCTTCTTACCCTTGTCTACTGTTGCAGTTGAGCTTGAGAGTAGCTCAATTACCACATTCGGGTATTTGCCCCCTTCTTCCCAAATTGTCCAACTGCGGCGATCGCGTTTCTCAGCTCCCAAGACAACAAACACATCTGGTCCTCGGAAGTCACGATTTTTGAGCTGCTGCTGGTTGTAATAGACCGTCAAATTACCAGAAATGTAGAAATCCGAGCGGTCTTGCCACCAATATTTGAGTAAGCGAATTAACAGGTCAATTTGATCGCGGTGAAAATCAGTTTCCAAGGGCGGCTCATCGCTATACAGATTGGTCGGCAGCTTGATCTCGTCTGGGACTTGCTCACTGACAAATTGGGTGGAGTTGGCATCTAAACGCACCATCACAGCATTCTCCAACAAGACTGTTTCCAGTCTAGCCGCTCCGAGAAATGCTTTAGAATAGCGCGATCTCCTATAAACACTAGAGGTTGCCCTATGGCCTCTCAGAAGTCAGCTCCATTGATCTAGGCAAGCGTCAATTCAAACTGCTTGAGCAGCGAATTAGCGTCACGTCTGTCAGAATGGCAAGAGTAATCGATCGCCAGTCTAAATCTATGGTGCAAGCGCCTGTCAAATCTTCTGGGCCAATCTGTCATCGCTTGGCGAATGGGTTAACAATTGTGGCTGAGCAGGTGCCCGTGGAAGCAGTCAGCTTTGGACTCTGGGTGCAGGCGGGTTCAGCCGTGGAGCCAGATCCGATCAATGGCATGGCCCATTTTTTGGAGCACATGGTATTTAAGGGCAGTCAGCGGCTGCCAGGTGGTGAATTTGAGCGGCGAGTCGAGCAGCGGGGCGGTAACACAAATGCTGCCACCAGCCAAGATTACACTCACTACCATGTCACCGTTGCTCCAGCAGACTTTGCGGCGATCGCCCCAGATCAAATTGAACTTGTCCTAAATGCCAGCCTTGAATCAGAAGCGTTTGAGCGAGAGCGGTTGGTCGTGCTAGAAGAAATTCGCCGGGCGGCTGATAACCCTCGCCAGCGGATTTTTCAGCAGTTTATTCAGCTTGCCTATGCTGAATTGCCCTATCGTCGCCCGGTGCTGGGCCCGACCGAAGTGATTGCTGATCTGAGCCCGCAGCAAATGCGGCAGCACCATCAGCATTGGTATCAGCCCCAAACGATGACGGCGATCGCTGTCGGTAATTTACCCGTCGAGCAATTGATGGCCACGATTGAAGCCGGCCTGGCTGATCTGCCCACCTATCCTGTGCCCCAGTTGCCTGCCTGGCAGCCAGAACCCCCTTTCCAAACGATTGTCCGCCAGCATCAGGATGATCCCACCCTGCAACAGGCTCGTCTGGTCATGTTGTGGCGAGTGCCGGGAATTGCTGATCTAGAGCAAACCTACGCCCTAGATGTATTGGCGCGGATTTTGGGATCTGGACGCACCTCGCGGCTGGTGCAAGATTTGCGCGAGGAGCGCGGCCTGGTATCGAGTATTGCGGTGAGCAATATGACCCAAGCGCTCCAGGGGATTTTTTCGATTTCCGCTCAGTTGCCGATTGAGAATTTGGCAGTGGTAGAAGCAGCGATCGCTCAACAGATCGAAACCCTGCGCCAAGACCTAATGCAGCCCCACGAATTAGCCCAAGTCCGAACTCAAACTGCCAACCAATTTATTTTCCGCAACGAAACGCCCGATAACCGCGCCAGTCTGTACGGCTACTATCAGGCGATCGCGGGTGATTTATCGCCTGCCCTAGACTATCCTGAACGGATTCAAGCCATCACGGCCGAAGCAGTCCAAACAGCAGCCCAAACCTACCTCAACCCAGTCGCCTACGGCATTTTTACCTGCCATCAGCCGCTATCTACATAGCCTGACTGCTTGGCAACATTTCCTCTGTAGACGATCCTGACTTTGATGCCAAACTCTAAGCCGCAACTTTACGGCAAATGCAAGCAGTTGATAATAGCGGTCAAGCAGCAGTCAAACAACCTCTATTCACCAGCCGCGTTTCAGTCACCTCTCGAACTCAATGAAGAGACTCTGTACAGTCGATGTGCAACAAGATTGTTAACTGGCTGGCTGTGAATGTATTGTCAAAAGTCGCTGAAGTTTAAGAGCAGTATCTGACTCTGGCAACGGTAAATACATCACAACTTCTAGGTTTGGGCTATCAGCAACCTTGAAGACAACATAGTTGAGGACTAACCGACCAACAAGTGGATGATCGATTTCTTTCTGCCCATCTGTTCTGCCTAATATGTCATGCTCCTTCCACCACAGGCGGAACTCTGGGCTAGCAACTTCAAGAGCATTAATTAATTCAGTAAACCAAGGATCTCCAACAGAACGACTGAAATTGATCCGAAACTGAGCGAGCACCAAGCGAGCATGAGTTTCCCAGTCAACCAAAATTTGGCGCAGATTCTCATTCATAAATACAAACCAAAGAATGTTTTGCTCTCTTAGTGGCAGCAAGTTAAAATCGCCGAATACAGAGCAGGCAGCTTGATTCCAAGCTAGCAAATCCCATCGTTGTCCAGTAATATAGGCAGGATTTAAACCAAATTGGTTGAGCGCCTGTAGCAATAAGGGACTCACAATCTCTTGAGGGTAAATGGGATCGATCGGAGGGGACTGGTCTGCGAGTAAGAATAAATGCTTCTGCTCATCCCAATTCAGTTTGAGAGCACGAGCAATTCCTTCTAGTACCTGAACAGAGACTTGAACATCCCGCCCTTGCTCAATCCATGTGTACCAAGTCACTCCAACTCCTGCAAGTTGAGAAACTTCTTCGCGTCGTAGTCCAGGTGTCCGCCGCCGAATTCCTTCTGTTAACCCAACCTGCCTTGGGGAAATTCGAGCACGGCGAGTCTTTAAAAAGCTTGACAACTCCTTCAATCGCTTCTTCTTGTCCATCGCACGTTGTTGTCTCTCCATAAACTGGTAGCGCCAGTACTAGGATAAGTTCACTCCTAGTTAGGGAATAGGCTTGGATTTAAGCTGCCAGTGTAAACCGGAAAATACTTGAAACAACGATGGCAATAACACACGTTCCTGCTGGAAAGGGTGATTGGATTAATTTTGGGGCGAAAGGGGTTGATTTGCAATTTACAACGTTTGGTCGATCAAACGCTTACACGCCTATGAAATGCGGCTTTTATCGTTTCAAGGCTAGTAACAGCATTGACTTCGATTACCAGTATGACGAGTTCAAGTATATTGTCGAGGGTGAAATGATGCTCGATGTTCGGGGCGATCGCATTTATCAGGTAAAGCAAGGAGATTGCTTACTCATTGAGCAAGGGACATTCATTCGCTATTCAACATCTTCTGAGTGCGTTATGTATTACGTTTCGCAAGCGTCAGATTGAAGAAAAAAGCCAGCTAACAAGGCCTGGCAGCGGGCGATCGTACCACTCTGGCAGTAACTCATCGAACTCTCAGACTCACACACTTCTGAACAACAGTTACTAAAGCAGCGGCAGAAAATGGCGCTGCATTAACCCAACTACAACTTCTGGCAGTTCCAGGTGAGGCAGGACACCAGCATCGGCGATCGCCTGAAAAACCTTGACCGCTTTTGGATTAAGCTGGGCTAGCCGTTTCCCTAGGGCTGCGCTGGTAAACCGAGCCTGCTCTCCCCACAGGATTACCGTTGGCACGGTTAACTGCTGGATATGAAATCCTAAATCAAAGCACAAATCTCCTCGCAAAGAGGCCAAAGCTGCGTATTCAGCCCCAGGCTGCTGGGCTGAAGCCAGGTAAGCCTGCACGATTTGATCTGAAATCCGGTTGGGCTGGGCAAACAAGACCTGCTGCAAAAAGCCTCGCACTGCCAGTTCATTGGCTGCACCCAGCGCATAAATGACTTGGTCTAAGCCCGGTATGCTAGCCACCTGAGCCGCCAGCCCGCGTCCATAATCAGTGCCAAAGTCGGCATAGCCACTCGGACAGACTAAACACAGCGCCTTGAACAATTCTGGCTGCTGAATCGCCATCCGAATCATTATTCCGCCCGTCAAAGAAGAGGCGACAACAGCCACGGGTGGCTGAGCAACCTGCTGGATTAAGTCACTCACTATTAACCAATAATCATTCACCCGATAATCTCGCTGTGGATGAGCCGAACTGCCCCAACCGATCAAATCTGGCACAATCACCCGATGGGTGCTGGCAAAAGCTGGATACACCTTAGACCACTCATAGGCAGAAGACCCGCCACCCAGACTGTGGAGAAAAATTAGGACTGGTTTTGGTTGCTCAGTCTCTTGCGCCAAAACATCATGCCAGAGCGCGGCTGATGCAGTGTAGTAAGCCAGCTTGCCGAAGCGGGTATCAATATCGTGCTGTTCAAACCCAAGCGGTTGAAAATTAATCATGACTCAGCATTTAGCCACGATCGCCGGCCACTGAAGACGGCTCAGCTCCCTGCAATTCTAAGGAGACAGGGCTGAGATACTCGATCGCATCGATCGCGGTGGCGGCCCGGCGGCGCTGCAAGACTTCGGCTAGCTGCTGACGCTGATTCACTAAATAGATGCTAACGAGAGTCAAGCCGACCCCCGCCAGTTGGAGCGGCGTTAGCACCTCTGCCAAAATTAAATTGCCAAAGGTAAGAGCAAAGACAGGCGTTAAAAAAGTGAGTGAGCTGAGGCTGGTCAGATTGCCCTGGGCGGCAAAGTAGAAAAATAGTCCGTAGGCGATCGCGCTGCCAAACACGGTGGCATAACTCAAACTCAGCCAGTCGCTCAAGTGCAAATTATTCCACTGCTCGGTTTCCCACAGCCCCGAACCCAGCGCCAGGGGCAAGCCACCCAAAATCATGTGCCAGCCCGTTGCCATAATTGGGTCAGCATAGCGACTGACTCGACCCATCATCACTGTGCCAACCGCCATTGCTAGGGCCGCCAACAGCATCAAAAATTCACCGCTGTTGACTAGGCGAGAGAGGGAAGTTGCGATCGCTGCTGGCGCTAACCAGTCTTGAGGATGTATTCCCCCCTGCCAGAGGCTAAAGACTAACTGATCGGGAAGTCCGATCAAGCTAATCCCAGCGATGCCCAAACCTAAACCCAACCAGCCCCACAGTCCAATCTGCTCTCGGTAAAACCAGCCTGCTAACAGGGCAACCGCTAAAGGCTGTGAGTCAATCATGACTGACCCTAGCCCGGCCCCAGTCCGGGCTAATCCTTGGGCTAAAAAGCCTTGGAATAAAGTGCCATCAACCAATGCAAATAGGCTAATCCAAAGCCAGGCTAGCCAGCCCTTCGGTTGCGGGCGTCCCCAGAGGGTGGCGATCGCCACGACCAACAAACCGGCGGGCAGCAACCGAACGACCGCCACAAAAAACGGGGTTGTTTCTGACATCACTCCTTTCATTGCCACCATGGCTGTCCCCCACAAAAAGAACGGGGCGACGAGCAGCAGCCGAGTTAGGGGCAGTTTGGAGTTAGACAGATTGAGATGCATGAAGACTAATCCCGACATTGCTAAAGAATTAATAACTTTCGTAACAATGCCTGATTTGATTATAGAGGCCAGCGCTCGGATTAACACAGCTCCTGATCCCGCTTGCTCGTAAAATTGAGGAATCAGCGCTTTGGGCGCTGGATTTGCTCTAGAACTGCATCTGCCCTAAATTGCCCGCCATGACCACCACGATCGCTCTCAGCCCAGACCAAATTAATCGCCTGGATTTATCTCCTGCTATAAAAGTGATTCAAGATTGGCTCAGCAACGGCGCGATCGCTCAGCACGAACAGCAGCTTCAGTTCAAAATCGACTACCCTCAAGACCCAGAAGACACGCTAGAACTGTCTGAACTGCCAGAAGTGCGGCTCTGGTTTATTCGTTTAGATGCAGTTTATCCTTGGTTGCCTTACCTGCTGGACTGGCGGGCGGGTGAACTAGCCCGTTACGTGGCGATGCTGGTGCCGCACCAATTCAGTCCTAAGGAAGGAATTCAGTACAATCCGCAAGCCCTCGATATTTTCATCATGCATAAAATTTTTGTCATGCTGGGCTGGCTGCAGAGCCAAGGCATCGAAAGCGAGTCCAAACTGAAAGCCATGGCAGAAATGTTTGGCTATGACTTAAATACAGGTTTATTTGAGCTACTACGGGCTTATCCGGTTTCAGGAGCAGCTTAAATAAGCTTAGCCACCGCTCACAGGTGGGATCAGCACCACTTCATCCCCATCTTGGAGCAGGGTTTCAGGGGGAACAAATTGTAAATTCACGCCGTAGCGGGTGACTTCTCGCCAGCGGGCCAGGTTTGGATATTGGGCGTAAAGGCGATCGCCCACGGCTGCCACAGCCTCACCTGGCTCAAACTGCCATCGCAGGTCAGACTGCCCGCAAACTTCTTGGTAAGCAGCAAACAATTTAACCGTCACGGTAATGGTTTCAGACACTACTTTTTGATCTTTCCTGTGCTTTTAGTGGGGCTGCCAAAGCTGATGGCGGTTGGGGCAGGAAGTCGTGCTGCTCAAAAATCTGATAAAGATTCACTTCTTGCTCCAATAGGCAAGCATGACCACTCTCAGGCAAAACGACAGTCTGAGCCTGGGGCAACTGCTGTTTTAGGTAAGCTGCCTCGGTGACAGAGGGCAACAGGCGATCGCTGCCGCTGGCAATTAACAGCACGGGCTGCTGAAACCGATCTAAATTTTCGACCTGAAACTGCCGCAGGAGTAAAAGTCGCCAAGCTGAGGTGACTTGGGGCACACTCTGCATTGCTGTTAGGAGGGCCATCCGATCGCTGGGCGCAACTCGCTCAACGGCTGCCAGCCAAGGCAAAAAAGTGACAGCGGAGGACTGATAGAGATAATCGTGTACCCAGGGTAAGAGGAACACGCCCCAACCGAGCCAGGAACGATGCCGGAAGGAAGAGGCTGGATTCACTAGCACAATTCGCTCAAACAATTCTGGAGCGCGGTGAGCCAGCTTGAGGGCAAAGCACCCCCCGAAGGACTCACCACACAGGTAAAGCGGTTGGCAAGGTTGCTCCAACTCAATCAACGCCAGCACTTCCTCCACCATTTGATCCCAGGTTCTTAAATAATCCGAGGGCAATGCCAAACAGCGCAGATTAAAGGCTGATTCCAAATGCACAGCTTGGGTCTTAAATAACTGCCCTGTGCCATCCATTCCCGGCAGGTAGATTAACCAAGGCAGATCAGGCTGAGTTGAACTGGAGGCAATAAAGTGCAGACGAGACATCAGGAAAACGTGAAAAGGCTATCTGGAGTTTATCGGATTAGCTTGAGCTTGAGAAAGTAAAGAATTTAGGCATAGCCTTCAGCCAGCAGGGCTTGGATTGACTGCTGGCAGCGCTCAGACAAATCGCGAGCGATCGCCTTGCTGCTACCGCGATAGCTATCCTGCTCGATCGCTGAAACGGGTAAGGGTTGACCCACCAGCACCTTGACCCGGCGGTAAATCACCATTGAGTGCCAGCCCGCTTGCTGAAACAGCGGCTCAGACGGATCAAACCAGCTTAAAAGCTGAAGCGGAAACAGCGGCTGGCAAGTTTCTTGCTGAGAAGCGATCGCGATCGGCAGAATCTTCAAATCAGGCGTATTCGCTTGCAGGGCTAAATGAGCAAACCCGCGCTGAAAGGAGCCGACTTGACTCGGTTGACCAACCTCAACCATTGCAGATGCCCCTTCTGGAAAGATGCCAACTGCCTGCTGGCGCTGAAGGAGCTGGGTCGCCTGCCGAAAAAATTCTTGCTGCCCACGGGCATCCGCTCGCAGCGGCAGGCAGCCTAGTTGCGCCGTCACCTCGCGCAGCAGCGGCACCTGACTCATGTAGCGATGGCAGGCAAACCGAATTGAACGGTTAGCCACCACCATCAGCAGTAGGGCATCCATAAAACTGCGGTGGTTGCTAACAAACAGGACTGGCCCGCTAGTCGGAATTCGATCGCCATCTTGGATCGAGACTTGCGTATCCAATAAAGACAGCAACGTTTGCGAAAGAAACAGCGGTTGTTCAGACAGCATCGGTGGAGGGCAGACAGCAGAAGAGTCTAGTCCCTCATGTATCATGGAACTTAACGATAGGAATTCTATATTTTGCATGAATTCTGCTAAAAAAAAGCAATTTGCCCTCACAACTCCCCTTTACTACGTTAACGATCTTCCGCATATTGGGAGCGCCTACACCACAATTGCCGCCGATGCGATCGCTCGGTTTTATCGCGCTCAGGGCTACGACGTACTGCTGATCACCGGCACCGATGAGCATGGACAAAAAATTCAGCGCACGGCCGAGCGATTGGGGCGATCGCCGCAGGATCACTGCGATCAAATTGCGGCCGGTTTTGCTGACCTATGGGCAAAGCTAGAAATTCACTACGATCGGTTTAGCCGCACGACGGCCTCAGCCCATGCCGCGATCGTCAAACAGTTTTTCGAGCGGGTCTGGCAGCAGGGCGACATTTATCTGGGGCAGCAGCAGGGCTGGTACTGCGTTGAGTGCGAAGAATTTAAAGAAGAGCGCGACCTGCTGGAAAATCATCACTGCAATGTCCACATCAATCGGCAGGCCGAGTGGCGAGATGAGCAAAATTACTTTTTTCGGCTCTCTAGGTATCAACAGCGGCTGCGAGAGCATTTTGAGCAGCAGCCTGAGTTTATCCAACCCCCTAGCCGCCGAAACGAGGTGTTGGCATTTTTAGAGCGGGGGCTGCAAGACTTCTCAATCTCTCGCGTCAATCTGGACTGGGGCTTTCCTGTTCCCGAAGACCCGAAACATACACTTTACGTCTGGTTTGATGCTCTGCTCGGCTACGTCACTGCTCTCCTAGAGCCAGGAGACGAACCAACCCTAGAAAATGCGCTCCAACGCTGGTGGCCCATTAATTTACACCTGATTGGCAAAGACATTCTCCGCTTCCACACCCTCTATTGGCCAGCCATGCTGATGTCAGCCGGACTGCCGCTGCCGGGGCAAGTGTTTGGGCATGGCTTTTTAACCAAAGATGGGCTGAAGATGGGCAAAAGCTTGGGCAATACCCTAGACCCGATTGCGCTCGTCGAGCGCTACGGGGCGGATGCCGTGCGCTATTACTTTTTGAAAGAAATTGAGTTTGGGCGCGATGGCGATTTTAACGAGCAGCGATTTATCAATATTTTGAATGCAGATTTGGCCGATAATTTGGGCAATTTACTCAACCGCACCCTCAAGATGGCGGTGAAGTATTGTCACGGTCAGGTGCCGCTGATTGATTTAGATAGTCTGGGCGAAGATCATCCGCTGCAAATATTAGGTAAATCAGCCGGAGTTTGGGCAGCTAAACACTATCAGTCGCTGGCCTTTAGTCAAGCCTGCGAGGTTGCTCTTTCTTTAGTCAGAGCGGGCAACAAGTTTGTCGATGAGCAAGCGCCCTGGACTTTATATAAAAAAGGTGAGCAAGAATCGGTCAACCGGGTGATTTATGCGGTTCTAGAATCGGTTAGACTAGCTGCACACCTTTTATCTCCGATTATCCCCAATATTTCCACCGAAATATACCGTCAGCTTGGCTACGATTTGAAATTTAATCTGCAAGGTATCGTAGCAGGAGGTGCGCCAAATATCGATCTTAGCCAGTGGGGAAGCTTGCAAGGAGGGCAAGTTCTAGGTACACCCCAACCTGTATTTCAAAAAATCGAACTTCTGGAACCGGCCGCTCTCTAGACGTTAATTGCTTGAGATAGGCTATAAGAAGAAGAGGTGAGAAGGATTATTTGATAAGCATTTCTTTTCATCATCATGAGGTATTAATAACACAATGTTAAATCCAGAAAGTGAAACCGTTTTTACACCACAGCAAGTTTTAGAAAATCGGGGGCGAGTCGCCATTTTTATTGATGGCTCAAATCTGTTTTATGCCGCACTTCAACTTGGAATTGAGATTGATTATTCCAAATTGCTTTGCCGTTTAACCTCAGGTTCTCGCCTATTGCGATCGTTCTTTTACACTGGCGTTGATCCGACCAATGAAAAGCAGCAGGGATTTTTGCTCTGGATGCGTCGAAACGGCTATCGAGTGATTGCCAAAGATTTAATTCAATTGCCTGATGGGTCTAAAAAAGCCAATTTAGATGTTGAAATTGCGGTTGATATGATTGCCTTGGCTGGTAGCTACGATACGGCAGTTTTAGTGAGTGGCGATGGCGATTTGGCCTACGCGGTTGATGCTGTCAGCTATCGAGGCGTCCGGGTTGAAGTGGTCAGCCTGCGATCGATGACCAGTGACAGTTTGATCAATGTTGCCGATCGCTACATTGACTTGGACACGATTAAAGAAGATGTCCAGAAAGCGCCCCGCTCGGCCTATACCTACCGCCCTCTGTCTGGCATTACTCTGGCTACCCCAGAGGTTGATGTTGACGATGAAAAATACTAAGTTAGCTAACGGCTGGGCTGAGCCAATCGTTTATGGCAAGGGTTGACTTCTGGCGGACGGAGCGGAGCAGCAATAAATCCTGCCAGATCGCTGTTCCGTCTGCCCTAGCGATCGCCTGTGGGTTGAGTTTGGCTGGCTGCGGCTGGTGGGGAGGGCAACCGGCTTCAGAAGTTTCGCCTGGAGAGCAAGCCGTTGAAGGGGGACTGGGGCTAAAAGATATTACCCTCAAGCAGAGCGACCAGCGGGGTCAGTTGCTGTGGCAGCTCAAAGCGAAAGCGGCGACCTACGGCGAAAGCCGCAAACAGGTGAGCGTGAATGGGCTAGAGGGAACACTTTCCCAACAGGGCAAGCCCGCCTACAAAGTGAAAGCCGCCCAGGCTGAGGTCAGACAGCAGGGAGAAGACTTATTTTTGAAGGGAAAAGTGATTATTACAGACCTGCGATCGCAGGGAGTCTTCACCGCCAAGGAATTTGAGTGGCGACCGCAAAAAAGTCTACTCCTAGCCAGAAAAGACCTGAACATTAAGCATCCCCAGGTCGAAATTACTGCCAAAGAAATGCAAGCCTCTAGCCAAACCAATCAGGTAACGGCCAAAGGGCAAGTCGTGGCGGTATCGCAGCGAAATCGACTCCGCCTGTTGACTGAGCAACTGGTTTGGCAGCCCCAGCAGCAGCAAGTGTTTGCTGGCGGCTTGCCAGGCCAGCCGCCGACCGGGGTGCAGATGTTCCGGTTTGGGCAAAAGGGCGATCCCCGCACTGACCGTGCTCAGGGCGGTAGCCTGCAAGCCGACCTCAAAACCCAAACCGTGACGCTAGCCTCGAATGCAAAGCTACTCTTGGCTGATCCCCCCCTAGAAGTAGACAGTCAGCAACTGGTCTGGCAAGTCAAAGCCAAAACTCTGACCAGCGATCGCCCAGTCAGAGTGTACAGCCCCAGCCAAAAAGTCACCCTTACCGCCAATCAAGGCTTCGTCAACCAAACCCTTCAGCAGGTCAACATGATTGGTAACGTCAAAGCTCTCGGGCAGAGAAATGCGGCTTTCCTGAGCACTGACCAACTTACCTGGATGATTCCTAGCCAGCAAATTGAAGCCTTGGGTCGGGTTTTTTATCAACAGCAACAGCCTCGATTTACGGTCAGGGGAGGACGGGCGGTTGGGTTGATCAAAGAGCAAAAAGTTGTTGTCACCGGCGGGGATGTGGTGACAGAAATTTTCACAAAAAATTAACTAATCCTGAACAAAGCAGATCACTCTCTAAAATCCTGGGATGATTAGAGTCCAGTCGCTTGTCGCCAAAATCTTAGCTACTATGCTGATGCGCCTCTCGCCAGTCACTCGCTTCTATCTCCGGAAGCTGCTTCAGCAGAAGAGTGGGCAAGTCCAGTTTTTATCCAGGTCTGGTTTAGCCGAAGTCTCGATTGAGCAAATCCTAGATAAAGTATTTGTGCTGGAAACGATGTCTACGACATCGATTTCTGACCTGGAAGTGGTGCTGCGCTTGCATCAGAGAATGAAACTGCAAAAAGAGGCATCCCCAGAGCGGTTAGAGGAGCTGGAAACGCGAATTTTTCAGATTTTGGAGTTGCAGCAGCGATCGCCTTCCAAGAAATTAATGATTGTGGATGGCAGCCAGAGTCATCCAGCATCGACTCAATTCACGCAACTGACCGTTCAGTCTTATCTGGATCTGCTGAACCGGCTGAGTCTATTTAGCCAAGATCACGTTGGACGATGGGTGGTTGTCAATTATTGGGAAACGGCTCGTCCATCCATAGACTGGCTGGAGCGATTTCAGATCAATAGCGCTGGCGTGATCAGTTTTACCGGCATCACAAGTGCGCAGCTGACCTTAGAGCACCAGCAAGATTTGAACAAATGGATCGAAAGATTTATTGGTCGCTGCAATCAGGCGGTTCCCAACTTTCGGCAGTTGGTTGAACAAGCCGGTTTAACGACCAGTCGAGAGCTGACTCCTGCCATGACGGCTATGGGGATGAGTTAAAATCTGGGCATGACCAGCAGCTCCCCAGATCTTAAGAGTCTTCAGACAACGCCAAGCCCCAAAAACCTGATTCTGGTGGATGGTCATTCCCTCGCCTTTAGGTCTTACTATGCGTTTGCGCGGGGGCGAGACGGTGGCTTGCGCACGACGACCGGGATTCCGACCAGTATTTGCTTTGGGTTTTTGAAGGCCCTGTTAGAAATGCTGGAAGTCGAAAAGCCAAATGCCTTGGCGATCGCCTTTGATCTAGCTGTCCCCACCTTCCGACACGAGGCTGACCAAACCTATAAAGAGGGACGCCCGGAAACCCCAGAAGATTTTATTCCTGACATTGAAAACCTGAAGGGACTGCTGAGTGCCCTCGGCCTGCCGATTTTGACTGCCCCTGGCTACGAAGCGGACGATGTGATTGGCACCCTCTCCCGGCAGGCCAGTGCGACGGGCTATCAGGTCAAAATCCTCAGCGGCGATCAAGATTTGTTTCAGTTGGTCAATCCTGAGCAGGGGATTACTGTCTTGCACCTGAGCAGCACCTTTGCGCCTCGCACCCCGTTGGGCAATCATCCGCGCGAGTTTGGGCGCGAGCAGGTAAAAGAAAAATTAGGAATTTGGCCGGAGCAAGTTGTCGATTATAAAGCCCTCTGCGGAGATAGCTCCGACAACATTCCCGGCGTGCGCGGGATTGGCCCGAAAACCGCCGTTCAGTTACTTAATGAGTTTGATTCCTTAGAAAAAATTTATCAGTCCCTCGATCAGATTAAGGGAGCCGTTAAGCAAAAGCTAATTGATGGGGCAGATGCGGCTCGCCACTCGCAGTACATGGCCCAAATTGCTTTAAACGTGCCGCTGGAGATTGACCTAGACAAACTGGATTTATGCGGGTTTGATGTGCATGCTGTTGTTCCCTGGCTGGAAAAACTAGAGTTTCAGTCATTTTTGAACCGAATTAATAAGCTACAGCAGCGGTTTGGCGGGGTGCCGGCCAGCCCCAGCTTGGATGCGCTTGACCCGATCGATTCTGACCTCTGGTTTTTTAGCGCCGATGACACGGCGGCGGCGCAAGCAGAACAAGCCCCGGTGATTACACCGCAAATTATTGATACCCCTGTCAAACTGACTGCTCTGGTTGAGCATTTGCTCACCTGCACTGACCCCGAAACTCCAGTCGCCTGGGACACTGAAACGACTTCTCTTTCGCCCAGAGATACGGCTTTAGTCGGGATTGGTTGCGCTTGGGGAGTGGGTCTAGACGAGATCGCCTATATCCCGCTGGGGCATCAGACCGGCGGCAATCTTGACCAGTCTCTAGTGCTAGAAGCGCTCCGCCCGATTTTGGAGAGTGCTAGCTACCCGAAAGCTTTGCAAAATGCCAAGTTTGATCGCCTGGTCTTGTTGTTTCAGGGGATCAATTTGGCGGGGGTGGTGTTCGACACTATGTTGGCCAGCTATGTGCTGAATCCCGAAGGCAGCCACAATCTGACGGATTTATCTCGCAAGTACTTGGCGATCGCCGCTAAAACCTACACAGAATTAGTCCCCAAAGGGCAAACGATCGCTGATTTA
The DNA here is from genome assembly GCA_019359715.1 of Aphanocapsa sp. GSE-SYN-MK-11-07L. Classification (GTDB taxonomy): domain Bacteria; phylum Cyanobacteriota; class Cyanobacteriia; order Thermosynechococcales; family Thermosynechococcaceae; genus JAHHGS01. Next base: position 40,588 of record JAHHGS010000091.1, read on the forward strand.
GAGATTCCAACCGTGGCGATCTACTGCGGTCTGGATGTTTACACCACCTGGCAATTGGTCGGCAAACTCCGGCCGGAATTACCCCCCCCACTACTAGATCTGCTGTTAAACGTTGAGCTTCCTCTAGAGCCAGTCTTGGCTGATATGGAAGTGCGGGGAATTCGGATTGACCAAGCTTATCTCAAACAGCTATCGGGACAGCTCGAAATCAGCCTCCACGCTCTAGAAACTCAAGCCTATGAGGTGGCTGGCGAAACGTTTAACTTGGGATCACCAAAGCAGTTGAGTGAACTGCTGTTTAACAAGCTCCAGCTTGATCCAAAAAAATCGCGCAAAACGAAGCTGGGCTTTTCGACCGATGCTGCCACCCTGGAAAAAATGCAGGGAGATCATCCCCTGATTGACCTGATTTTGGAGCATCGCACTTTAGCTAAATTGAAATCGACCTATGTTGATGCTTTGCCAGCCCTAGTGCGATCGGAGACGGGGCGCGTTCACACTGACTTTAACCAGACGATCACATCGACCGGGCGGCTGTCGTCTTCTAACCCGAATTTGCAAAACATTCCGATTCGGACTGAGTTTAGTCGCCAGATTCGAGCCGCTTTTGTGCCGGAACCCGGCTGGCTGCTGGTGGCCGCCGACTATTCTCAAATTGAGCTGCGGATTCTGGCCCACTTAAGTCAAGAACCGCGCTTGGTCAGCGCTTATCAGCAAAATCAAGATGTGCATCGGCTGACGGCTCAATTGCTGTTAGACAAAGCAGAAATTAGCTCAGAGGAGCGGCGACTAGCCAAGATTATTAACTTTGGCGTGATCTATGGTATGGGAGCGCAGCGATTTGCCAGGGAAGCCGGGGTGAGTGTTGCGATCGCCAAAACGTTTATTCAGCGCTTCTACGATCGCTATCCCGGCGTGTTTGCTTATCTAAAGCGGATGGAGGCGCAAGCGATTACCCAGGGCTACGTTGAGACGATTTTGGGACGGCGGCGCTATTTTAATTTTGAAAGCCGCGAACTGCAACAGTACCGGGGGCAAACAGGTTTGGAAGGATTGGACTTGAGCAAGCTCAAAATCAGCCAATACGATCGCGGTCAACTGCGGGCGGCCGCTAATGCCCCCATTCAGGGTTCCAGCGCTGATCTGATTAAAATCGCCATGATCAAACTGCACGCTCTGCTCAAACCCTACCAATCTAAGCTGCTGCTGCAAGTCCACGACGAGCTGGTGTTAGAAGTGCCGCCCGCAGAGTGGACAGACCTGCAATCGCTGATTCAAACCACAATGTCATCTGCGCTGCCGCTCAGCATTCCGCTGTTGGCTGAGGTGCATTCTGGCCCGAACTGGATGGAGGCAAAATAAACCAGCCGCCAATTTTGAGCGCTGTAACTTAAGCAAATTTTTGGCTTGATTAGCGAATTTGGGTAGCTACAGTTACGAAACGCCTGCCGGGTTTCTGTTACATTACAGTGCATTCAAGCTGAGTATTTGAAGGACTTAGCGCCAGTGGCAAATATTCACATTCAAGTTGTTGAGGGAAACCCGCACCTGCGATCGCTGCTCGGTTGGCACCTCCAGCAAGCGGGCTATACCATTCACTTGGCTGCGGGTTGCCAGCAGGCCCAAGAAGTATTTTTGAGCAAGCAGCCTGACCTGGTTGTGATTGATTCTGACTTGCCAGATGGCAATGGGCTAGAGCTTTGTTGCTGGCTGGGTCGGCAGCAGGTGGTGATCTTGATGCTGTCTGCTCGTAACAACGAAGTGGATATTGTCGCGGGGCTAAAAGCCGGCGCTGACGATTATTTGACCAAGCCGTTTGGAATGCAAGAGTTTTTAGCGCGGATAGAAGCTTTGAGTCGCCGCAGTCGTCCGGTGCCGCCCGCCTACCTCCGCTATGGCGATTTGCGAATTGACTTGGTGCAGCGGCGAGTGCATTTTGGTGAAGAATTAGTTGATCTAACCCCGCAAGAATTTAGTTTGCTCTACGTGCTAGCCCAAGCCGGCGGCGTGGCGTTGAGTCGGCAAGAATTACTGCAACGAGCCTGGCCCAATAATATCGATAACCCCCGCACCGTCGATACTCACGTTCTGTCGCTACGCAAGAAAATTGAACCCAATCCCCAGCAGCCTCACCTGATTCAAACCGTTCGCAATATTGGCTATCGACTCAACTTGGAGGGTTTGACCGCGGCCATCTACAATCAACCCGCCACTAATCCACCAGTGATTTCCAAGATGCTTGGGCGGGAAACCTTCCACTTGCAGCCCGCTGTTAAAGTCATCGGTTGAAAAACTGGTATTCATGCCAGTAATTTATCCACAGAAAATTAGTCCCAATCGTCGGCTGACGGCTGAGTCGCAGATGGAACTTGCTGCCAGTTGAACTCAGCAGTTGAAGCTTGGGCAATAATTTCGCCCCGATGGAGGCAAACCACTCGATCGCAATATTGCTTGATTAGGTCATGCTGATGACTGACCATAATTACCGTTTGCTGAGTTGATTTGAGTACTTCAAATAACTGATTAGCTCGATCGCCATCCAGGCCCGTTGTCGGTTCGTCCAGCAGTAAAACTGGGGACTGCATGATCAACCCGCGCAGCAAACTTACCCATTGTCGCTGTCCGACCGAAAGCTGAAAATCCTGGCGCGGTAGCCAATCCACGGGGAGTTGGGAGCGATCCAACCAGTCTTGCAGCCGGAGCTGAATCTGCTCTGGTGGAAGTTGAGCCAGTTTGAGCGGATAAGCGATCGCCTGCTCAACCGTCATGCCCAAGAGCTTGGCTTCTTGAGCCACCAGCACAACTTGCCGCCGTAGCTCGTAAATGTTGGCATTGCGAATATCTTGCCCTTGAAAAGCAATCGAGCCAGAGGTCGGCTCATTAAGCCGATTCAGCAGCCGCAGCAAAGAGGTTTTACCCGCTCCCGCAATCCCGATTAGCCCCACCCGATCGCCCGCTTGCACCGTTAGAGAAATCTCTCGCAGCAGCGGCGTCGCCAACCTGGGCAGCGCCAGACTGACCCGCTCTAGCTCAAACATAGGCACAGAATTGGGCATGGGCTAGCCAAGGGCGATCGCCGTCCCAATCACCCAGGCATCAACCAAGCCCATCAGCAGAGCGAACACCAGCAAAGTGCTATACATCCAAGGCTGAGCCAGGGGACGCACCACGCTGGTATCAATCTTGGTTTGGGCTTGAATATAGCTGACCATGCGGCTAAACCCCGCCACCCGCGTCGGCAGTAAATAGGCCTGCCCAGTCTGGCTGACCAAGTAGTAAACCAACCCGCCCTGACCCGTCGAACGGGGCGTTAGGCTGACAATTTCTGACCAGTCCAACGCCCAGCCTCGCTGCCACAGCTTTGGCACCCAGTTGGGGTAAACGACCCGGATGCCCTGCGGGTCTAAATGCACTTGCTGGGTGAGGGTGAGGTAGAGGGCAACTCCGCCCAGTCCAATCCCAGCGATCAGCCCACTGGTGGGAACGGGGGTAAGGCTGACCTGAGCCAAAAACGGCAGCGGCAGCATTAGCGTCAAATACAAGCCCAGCACTGCCAGCCAGATCAAAGGCGAAATCCGCAAAACGATCGCGGTTGAATTAGCAGCCTCTGGGGTAACTGTTTCCAATGAGTTTGTCATTACAAAAACCAGCCGTAGCTGTGTAGCCCTTTGCCCAAGAGGTTCACACCCAAGTAGCAAATCCAAACCACGACGAGTCCAGAAGCCGCTAAAATCGCTGGACGACGACCCTGCCAGCCCCGGGTAATTCGGGCATGTAGATAGGCCGCAAACACCAACCAGGTAATTAAAGCCCAGGTTTCTTTCGGATCCCAACTCCAGGGTGCGCCCCAGGCCTCATTGGCCCAAACGGCTCCGGCAATAATCCCAATCGTCAGCAGCGGAAACCCTAAACCAATAATCCGATAGCTAACGTTATCGAGGGTTTCGGCTAGAGTCAGTCGCTGTAAAGACAGGGCGGCGGTTGCTGGTGCAGTTTCTAACACCGCCACAGAACCAGAGTCGCTGCTGCCAGGGTTGTGATTAATTGAACTCAGCTCGCCCGACTGCTTGATCGCTAAGGATTTCTGCCGGAAACCGCCTGTGCCAATCGAATTGCCCTTCAGTTCGACTTCTTGTCCCCAAGTGATGACTAAAAAGGCGATCGCCAGCAGCGAACCCACCATCAAAGTGGCGTAGCTCAGCATCATCACGCTGACATGCATCATCAACCAGTTAGACTTGAGGGCTGGCACCAGCGGCGCAGAGGCTTGCATCCCGGCTGGCAGTGTCAGGGCGGCAAAGGCAGTAATTCCCATCGCGATCGGTGAGGTAACAACCCCGACCAGGCGACTGCGGCTGATCCACTCAGCCACTAAGTGAATCGCCGTTATCCCCCAGCACAGAAAAAAGAGTGATTCGTAGAGGTTACTGATCGGAAAGTAGCCCGCTTCCATCCAGCGGGAAGCCAGCAGACCGGCAATCACAAGGTTGGCGATCGCCATCCCGGTTGTACCTAAGCCTGCCAGCAGCGGCACCTGGGGGAAAGCCGCCCCGCCCCAGTAAATCAGCATGGTGACGAATAGCACCGCAAAAGACAAATTATCTAAAACGTTTTCTAATGTAATCAGGTTCATGCAGTCTGTTCTCCAACTGTGGCCCAGCAGTTCTTGATCAAGCCTTTTCTATCCTAACGACTGATGGGGGCATTGTTGAAGCCCAGGTCGTTCTAAAGATGTCAGGATATAAACGAGAGCCGTGCCTGCAATACCTGTTTAGAAATATCCCTTTAGAAAAGTATGACCTCAGACAAAGAAATTGCCGACATTGTGGTGATTGGCAGCGGCATTGGTGGTTTATCCTGTGCTGCCCTGCTGGCTCGCTACGGGTTTAAGGTGATTGTTTGCGAGAGTCACACCATTCCCGGCGGGGCCGCCCACGCCTTTGAGCGGCATGGGTTTAGGTTTGATTCTGGACCTTCGCTCTATTCGGGGCTTTCCTACCGCCCCTCCCCGAATCCTTTGCGTCACGTCCTCGATGCAATTGGAGAGGATATTGACTGGCTGACCTATGATGCCTGGGGCTGCTGCTTACCAGAGGGTGATTTTTCAGCCCAAGTTGGGGCAGAGCCATTCTATGAAGTGCTGGCAAAGTTGCGCGGGCCAGCCGCCGTTGCAGAGTGGCGATCGCTGCAAGCCGTGATGGAGCCGTTGGGAAAAGCGGCGATCGCCGTGCCGCCGGCCGCCCTGCGGTCTGACCTGGGCGGATTACTGACAATGGCTCCCTATGCTCCGGCGCTGCTCCAGCAAGCATTTAGCGTTTCCAAGCTGACCGGCCCGTTCAGCCAGGTCATGGACAGCGTGGTCAGCGATCCGTTTATCCGCAACTGGCTAGATTTACTCTGCTTTATGCTGTCGGGGCTGCCCGCCAGCGGCACGATTACGGCCGAAATTGCCTTTATGTTTGCCGACTGGTATCGGCCGGGCGTGGTGCTAGATTACCCGGTTGGCGGCAGTGGAGCGCTGGTGAATGCCCTTCTGCGCGGACTTGAGTCTAAGGGCGGCGAACTGCGCCTGAATGCCCACGTTGAGCAAATTTTGATCGAGGGCGATACTCGCAGAGTCGGCAAAGCCGAACGCGCAGTCGGAGTGCGGCTCCGCAATGGTGAAGTGATTCGAGCGCGGCGGGCCGTGGTTTCTAATGCGGTGCTGTGGGACACCCTGAAGCTGCTGCCAGAGGGCGGGCTGCCCAAGGCTGATTGGCTCAAGAGTCAAGCAACCCCCGAATGCGATAGCTTCATGCACCTGCACTTGGGGATTGATGCGGCTGGCCTCTCACCTAACTTAGAGTGTCACTACATTGTCGTCAACGATTGGGAGCGGGGCGTAACGGCACCCCAGAATGTCGTAGCAATTTCAATTCCGTCCTTGCTTGACCCCAACCTGGCCCCGCCTGGCAAGCACACCATCCATGTCTATACGCCTGCCACGGAACCCTATCAGCTCTGGCAAGGCTTAGATCGCCGCAGTGAGGCCTATGCCGCCCAAAAAGAAGCCAGGGCAGAGGTGATGTGGAAAGCATTGGAGCGAGTGATCCCAGATATTCGATCGCGCTGTCAGGTAACACTCGTCGGCACACCCTTGACCCATGAGCGCTTTTTGCGCCGCCATCAAGGCACCTATGGGCCGGCAGTCTGGGCTGGGCAGGGAATTTTGCCAGGCTCAAAAACACCTGTGCTAGGTCTATTCTGCTGTGGAGACTCCAGCTTTCCGGGGATTGGGCTGCCAGCGGTGGCCGCCAGCGGGATGATGGCGGCGAATGCGATCGCTCCGTTAGCAAAGCATCGTGCCCTCCTGAAGGAGCTGGGATTTTAAAGCATGTTTCCAATGAGCCTCATCTACTAGGGGCGATCGAGCAGCTTGAGAGAGCATTTCTCTGATCACAGAAAATTATAAAAGTGACCTTGCCACTTTTTCTAGACAAGGTCAGAGCGCCCCCTCCAGCCCCTAAGTCTTGCACCCAGTTCAGAACAATAATCAGTCCATCTCATAGGTTAGTCATATTCTAATAGCGCTCCTCCGCAGCTAGACCCACTCCCGGCTGTGCAGCCATAGCAGAAAGGTGCCGTTTGAATCAGTTGGATCAAATCTAAACGATTTTCAGTTAGCAAATCCGCCACGGTCAACGCTACACCTTTAGGACTAAGAGCTGGCAGATTTTCCATTTGATTAAAATCGCAGTCGTAGAGGTTGCCCAAGTAATCAACAGAAAGCTGGTTGCGGCACATCAGATGAGCAAGGGTGGCTGGGTTGTAATGCTGCTCTAAAAAGTGCAGGTAGGGATGCAGTAAGTTCTGGTGTTGAAGCTGAAACTTAGTTCGCCCAATTGGCAAATTGGTAATTGTAAACAGGCGATTAAAAACAATCCCAAACTCTGCTTGCAGATGGGCTTTGTAGGCTTGCTCTAAATTGGCTTGATCAGGGGTGAGGCTAAAGTCTTCGCTGTTGGGGATTTGGGGATTGTAGACTAAATCTAGCTCTAGGTCAGGGGTTTGCCCATAACCGAGATGATTGAGCCACTGGAGAGCTTGGATTGATTGCTCAAATACACTCTGCCCGCGCTGGCGATCGACATTATCAGCTTGATAGCAAGGCAAAGAAGCGACAATTCGCAACCGCTGAGCAGCGCAGTAGGCGGGTAAATCCTCAAACCCTGGTTCAAAGTAGATGGTTAGGTTAGAGCGAACAATCACTGCTTTGCCGCTCGCCCGTGCTGCTTCGACCAAGGGCTTAAACCCATAGTTCATTTCTGGTGCCCCACCCGTTAAATCAACAGTGGCAATTTGGTCAAAGCGGTGAATCAGCTCAATGAGCTGGGCACAAATTTCCGGCGAGAGTTCTTCTTGACGATGGGGGCCCGCTTCAACATGGCAATGGCTACAGGCTAAATTACAGCGGCGACCCAAGTTGATTTGCAGCCCGGTAATTAACTGCTTGCTGAGGGGAGCGGATAGGGTCTGCTGAAAGGGTGTAATCGTGGTTTTAGCAGCGGTGGACATAGCGGTAAAAACTGGGGCTATGTCTTTCAGTATTACGTGATTGCTATTTTCAATGGAACACATCTGGATCAAGGGAGATGAACGTAGAGAGCAGAAGGGAGTAGCATATCAATATAAATTGATGAGTAAATGTGATGGCTCCTGTTTCTGTTTTCTCCGCCAGTGATATTGAGTTAGGGTTCCATGCCTTTTCTGATCCTTTGCGGCTACAGGTGCTGGAATTGCTGAAGCAGCGGGAACTGTGCGTTTGCGAACTGTGTGCTGCTCTAGAAGTGCCGCAGTCAAAACTGTCGTTTCATCTCAAGGCATTGAAAACAGCTAACTTGGTCAAGTCCTACCAAGAAGGGCGGTGGACTTACTACAGCCTCAATTTGAACCAGTTTTTAAGGCTAGAGCAATACCTGGCAGAGTTCCGCCGCTATGGCGATATTGTACCGGCTCGTCGCTGCGATGACGATTTGTAATTCTTAGCGATCGCCTTAACCTCCTCTTAGGTTAAATCAGGGATGATACTACTTAACTCATCAAAATAAATTGATGTAATTTTTCTTCTATTAACCAATTCTGCTAGCCACGGGGAGATAAAGATGCCAGTAGCAACTCAGGTTTTAGTTAAAAAATTAGCGGCGATCGCTACCCTTTGCGCCACTGCCAGCCTCTTGGGTTGCGCTCAGTCGCCACCCGCCGGGCCGGTCAGTGTTGATGGGTCTAGCACTGTCTTTCCGATCACAGAGGCGATCGCCAAAGCTTACAACCAAGCCCAGGGCGATCAAGTCAAAGTAGTTGCCGCAACTTCGGGGACTGGGGGCGGCTTCAAAAAATTCTGCGCTGGCGAAACAGACATTAACGATGCCTCCCGCCCAATTAACCAGGAGGAGATGAAGCTATGCGATCAGGCAGGCGTTCGCTATGTTGAGCTGCCGATCGCCTTTGATGCTCTCACGGTGGTGGTCAACCCTAAAAACACTTGGGCTGAAGACATTACTGTGGCTGAACTAAAAACGATGTGGGAGCCTGCTGCCCAAGCCAAAATCACCAACTGGCAGCAGGTGCGCTCCTCATGGCCCAAGCAGCCTTTGCGTTTATTTGGGCCAGGCAAGGACTCTGGCACCTTTGACTACTTTACGGAAGTAATTGTCGGCGGAGATGGCAGCCGCACAGACTATGTAGCCAGTGAAGACGACAACACCTTGGTGCAAGGAGTCGGGCAAGACCCGAATGCGCTCGGCTACTTTGGCTTTGCCTACTACGAAGCCCAGGGGGCCAAACTAAAGGCGGTGGCGATCGATGGCGGCAAGGGCCCGGTTCTACCTTCTCGGGCAACGGTTGAGAAAGCCCAGTATCAACCCCTGGCTCGGCCGCTGTTTATTTATGTCAATGCCAAAGCGGCTCAAGACAAGCCCCAGGTGCAGAGTTATGTCGAGTTTTATCTAAAAAATGCGCCTCAAGTCGTGAGTACAGTCGGCTACATTCCTCTCTCGGAGGATGGCTATCGACTGGCCACGATTCACTTTGAGCGGGGTAAAGTCGGGACGGTGTTTGGCGGTCAACCTCAGCCAGACTTGACCCTGGCAGAGCTACTCCGTAAGCAGGCGACTTTTTGAACTTGGTAGTTTTAGGAGTTACGCAGTTAGATCTCCTAACTCTCTTAAAAAGAGGGCTTCAGACTTCAAAGTCCCCCTTTTTAAGGGGGATTTAGGGGGATCGAGGGTTGAGTCTTCAAGTGAGTAGTTCCTAAGTTTACACAGTTCACGTTTAAGCAAAGAAGGCATGGGTATTCAAGTTGGCATTAATGGATTTGGGCGGATTGGGCGGCTGGCGTTGCGAGCCGCTTGGAATTGGCCGGAGTTAGAATTTGTCCACATCAATGAAGTCAAAGGGGGAACTGCGGCCGCAGCTCACCTGCTCAAGTTTGACTCGGTGCACGGGCGCTGGCAACCAGAGGTGACGGCAACGGGCGATCACATTCAAATTGGTAATCAGGATTTAACCTTTAGCGAGTTTCCTACCCCTGGTGAAGTTGATTGGGAAACCCTTGGGGTTGATTTGGTGCTGGAATGCTCCGGCAGATTTCACACCCCCGAAACCCTCGACCCCTACTTTAAGCGAGGCGTGCAGAAGGTAATTGTGGCGGCTCCGGTTAAAGAGGAAGCCTTAAACATTGTGATGGGGGTGAATGATCACCTCTATCAGCCCGATCGCCATCATTTATTAACAGCAGCTTCTTGCACCACTAACTGTCTGGCTCCCGTAGTGAAGGTGATCCATGAGGGCTTGGGAATTAAGCATGGAATTATCACCACAATTCACGACCAAACCAACACGCAAACCCTGGTCGATGCCCCCCACAAAGATTTACGTCGAGCCAGAGCCTCTAGCCTGTCGCTGATTCCAACCACAACCGGGTCAGCGACGGCGATCGCCCTCATCTACCCCGAACTCAAGGGCAAGCTGAACGGACTAGCCGTGCGGGTGCCGCTCCTAAATGCGTCCCTGACGGATTGCGTGTTTGAATTGAGCCAACCCACCACTGTTGCAGAAGTAAATCGGTTACTCAAAACCGCTGCCGAGGGAGAACTGCAAGGCATTTTGGGCTACGAAGAGCGACCCCTGGTTTCAATCGACTATAAAGACGATCCGCGTTCAGCGATCGTCGATGCCCTGTCAACCATGGTTGTAAACGATACTCAGGTCAAAATTCTGGCCTGGTACGACAACGAGTGGGGTTACGCCAACCGGATGGTGGAACTCGCCCGCAAAGTTTCCTCTAGCCTGCAATAGCGATTTCTCTTGCCCCTTCTCCCATGACTTCTACAATTGCCGACAAAGCTAATTTCAGGAACTACAGTCTGGTCACGCTGGCCTACTGGGGTTTCACAATCACCGACGGCGCGCTGCGGATGCTGGTGTTGCTCTACTTCAACAACATTGGCTACAGCCCGATTCAGATTGCCTCTTTGTTCCTGTTCTACGAAGTGTTTGGGATTGTTACTAACTTTTTGGGTGGTTGGATTGGCTCCCAATTTGGCTTAAAAGTCACCCTTTATAGCGGGATTGGCCTCCAGATCTTGGCCCTGATCATCCTGTCATTTTTGAATCCCAACTGGGCTGCTTGGTTGGCCGTTCCCTACGTGATGCTGGCCCAGGCGCTTTCCGGGATTGCCAAAGACCTGACCAAAATGAGCACCAAAAGCGCGATTCGGCTAGTGGTGCCGCAGGACGCGCAGTCAGCCCTGTTTAAGTGGGTGGCTATCCTAACGGGTTCTAAAAATGCCCTGAAAGGGGTTGGCTTTTTTGTCGGCGCGGTGCTGTTGGGGTTAGCTGGCTTTGTTGGAGCGCTCTGGATCATGGCCGCTGGGCTGTTTTTGATCCTGTTTACGGGGCTACTGTTGCCCAAAGGCATGGGCAAAATCAAAGCCAAAGTCAAGTTTAGGCAACTGTTCTCAAAGAGCCGAGAAATTAATCTTTTATCAGCCGCCCGGTTTTTCCTGTTTGGCTCTAGAGATGTCTGGTTTGTGGTTGGCTTGCCGGTGTTCTTACGCAGTGGCTTGGGCTGGTCGTTCTATCAGGTGGGTGGATTTTTGGCCCTCTGGGTAATTGGCTATGGGATTGTCCAATCTTCTGCGCCGGCTTTAATCAATCGATTTGGTTCGGGTCGCCCACCCCAAGCCAGCACAATTCAGTTTTGGACTTTCGCCCTAAGAGTATGTTTGTAAATAAAGATTACGAGAGGAGTGACTGAATTCTACTAACAGAGAGGATTAGGAAATCAGAGTTGCATGAGGCTAAGAGAATGGGACAACTCAAAACTTACGGCAGTGATTTAACCGATGCAGAGTGGCACA
>JAHHGS010000092.1 GCA_019359715.1 Aphanocapsa sp. GSE-SYN-MK-11-07L
TGTCAAGGCTTGGAACAGACGCAGAAATCGACAAAAGAACCTGATTGACTGGAGCTTTACTCGTCAAGATGCAGACCAAAAACTGGGCAGACATTATGTTGCATAATTAATTACTCGCTCTACTAGTCAACATCAGCCTCAGCACCCACGATGCCGGCGGACTGACCCAAATCGATTTTGACCTCGCCCGCCAAATCGCTGCCCTCAGCAATATCCCATGCCAATCCAAATCAGGAGTTATTCCAAAGATGTAAAGCTTTTATGTCCGCAAATCGTTCATAAACGGGTTTAAAAATCATGACTGCATTGGCTGAAGAGATTCTCAATACTTTTGATCAGTTGCCTGATACAGAACAACTTGAGATTGCGGTACAAATTTTAAGGCGGCTCGTCCATTTTGACTTTCCTCCCTTGACAGATGAAGACTTGACCTTTAATGCTGAAGAGCTATTCTTAGCGCTAGAGCAAGAAGAAGCGGATGATCAGTAGTCCTGAGCGGGGCGAAGTCAGCTATTGCGGAAACTGGGCAAATTAGACTCAGAACAATTAGCACAAGTGGAAGATACTTTGCTGTTCTGGCTAGGGTTTGGGGATATAGATTCTAGTGAAGAGGCTTAGCATATCAAACGGTGAGTGCCGATGAATTTGTATACAACCTTGATGCAGACTCAGCGGCAAAGAGTTAGCGATGGTGCTGTTATGCCAATTTTGACGGGTTGCGAGTTAGCTCCGCGCAAGCTAGTGATTGTTTGGCCGCAATTGGGAGATTTCGATAGCCTTGAATATGCTTGGTGGCTGCAACGAGAGGGCAAAAAGCTGCGAGATCAGGGGCTGGCGATGCGGGCGATTGGAATTGGCGATCGCGCTTCTGGGCAGAAGTTTTGTGACTACACTGGTTTCCCGCCTGAATGTTTATTTGTTGACCCAACGGCTGAATTGCACCGAGCATTGGATCTTTATCCTGGACTATCGTTCAAGCTGCCGAAATTTTCGGCGGGGCAAAATGCCTGGCTGAATTTGATCCTAATGTGTGCTGGGATTGACAGTCCAGGCTCGCCCTTTGCCACCCTTCAAGGGATTATTTTTTAAGCTGGCGGGCGGAGCGGGGTTCCAGCGACCGTTTGAGTTGGCTACGCTACGACTGCGCAATATGGCTGAAGTTCTCAGCCATTGGAAAACCTATGTGCCAGATTCAACTTACTTGACTCAGCGCGGGGCAACCTTTCTATTTGATGCCGAGGGGAAACTGCTCTACGAATACCGCGATCGCGGCATCCTTGGTTATGCCCCCGATATGAGCTACCCGCTTGCTTTTTTAACTTAACTGGAAGTCGGGGTTGAGCAGCTTGCACAATCTATTTCTTGGCTCGACTTTGGGGCTGGCGCTGGCGCATAGACTGACTGGTAAAGTTGAGGATATTGCCCAAACAACTGGTAGCGATGGTCGCGCACTTGCGCGTAGGTGCGATCGCCCAGCCACTTTAAGCCTGGCAAAGCTCGATAAGCGGCAATTAAAGGGGCCCCGGCTGGCAGCAAAGTGGCAATTTTCTCAGCAGCAGCACTGCCCTGCCAGCGCTGCTCTGGGGCATCACTTTCGAGCACAATCATGCCTGCCTCACAGTCTTGGGGCGTAATCTGCCATTGGGCCAGCGTCTCTGTATCCTGCATCGGCACGTAGCGGAACAGTTGTCCTTGCTCCAAGCGCTCTAGCACTTGCACTAGGGAAACGCAAAGATTACAGCGACCGTCATAAACAATGGTGTGGCCCATAGAGCAACTTTTAGCCAGCGATAAAAACATCAAGATATGTACCATTGTAAAGTTAATTAAAATGGTGAGAGTCTTAAGTTTGCAATTAGTTTGAACAGTGCAGGCTAACCTGACGCGATTCAAGCCCAAGGGTTAGAACCCTCTGGAAGATTTGCACACAGACAGTGGTTTAGAAGAGGGAGGGACTATGGCAGTAGAAACAATTGAGCAGCGATCGACGGTGCGTAAACTGGCTCCTCGCTACAATGTGTTGCTGCATAATGACGACTTCAATTCAATGGAATATGTGGTTGAGGTGCTGTTGAAAACAGTTCCTAACCTGACGCAGCCCCAAGCCGTAGACATCATGATGGAAGCCCACGCCAACGGGAAGGCTTTGGTGATTACCTGCGCCCTAGAACATGCTGAATTTTACTGCGAATCCCTCAAGCTGCACGGTTTGACGAGTACAATTGAGCCTGCTGAATAATCCAGTCGGTGCTGATTGAAGTTCAACCTGCCAAAAATAAATTTTTCCAGCCTTGCTCAGTTGCCTTTCCTACTGCGGATAGGTTGCTTTGTTGTGGCACTGGTCGCGGTGTGGCTGCCCTTAGCAGGGCCAATTTATCTCATTTGGGGCACTGGCAACACCGTTAGCATCATTACGATGCTGCTGCTGTACAGCGAATTTGTTTGGCTGCTGCGACTTTGGGGTCAACAGCTCTATCGGCAAGCCCACTCCTTGCGCTTCTATGGTTTAGCCTGGAGTGCTCGCTTCCGGCAAGAACTGCTGGCGGGTTTGGCGGTCGGATTTTTGACCCTAATGTTGATGTTCATTTTAGAAGGCGGCTTGGGTTGGTTAACTTGGCAACCCCCCAATCCCAAGTTCAACTTAGGCGTTGTGGTTGTCGAAGGGTTGGCGATTACGCTCGGAGTCAGCTTCGCAGAAGAACTGCTGTTTCGAGGCTGGTTGCTCCAAGAGCTAGAACGCGATTATTCGCTGTCGATCGCGCTCTGGGCAAACAGCTTGTTGTTTGCACTCTTGCATTTTATTCGACCCTTAGAGGCCATTATTGCCACTTGGACTCAGTTTTTTGGGCTCTCGATCATGGGGGTGAGTTTGGTCTGGGGCAGGCGGCTGTGCCAAGGGCGGCTAAGCTTTGCGATCGGGCTGCATTGGGGCTTAATTTGGAGCTACTACATCATCAATGTGCCAGATTTAGTGAAGTATTCTGGGCAAGTTCCAGCCTGGGTGACCGGCATTGGCAATAATCCCCTAGCTGGGCTGATTGGGCTGGCTTTTCTCTCCAGCATTGCGATCGCAATTAGACTTCAAATGCCTCGTTTAAGAAACTGAGTCTAAGAAATTGATCCCATACTTTACTAGTGAGCGAGCTTTAAGCCAGCCACACCAGCGATAATCAGTCCGATCGATACCAGTTTCAAAAATGTGACTGGCTCTCGAAACCAGAGCATTCCAATCGCCGCAATCAAAGCAGTTCCGACCCCAGACCAAATCGCATAGGCAATACTGACATCTAGTTTTTTCAGGGTTAGGGTCAAAAATGTCAGGCTTGCTCCGTAAAATACCGCCATCCCGATTGAAGGCCAAACCTGACTAAATCCTTGGGATAGCTTCATGCAGGTTGTGCCTGCTACCTCAAACAAAATGGTTAATCCCAGGTAAAGCCACGGCATTTAGGGGCTGACCTCACTGTTGAGGGTGCCATTCGGCATCACGGTTTCGTTCAGATCAACGCCAGTCAAGTCAACGCCAGTTAGGTTGGCTGCGGTCAGAATGGCCTCAATTAAATTTGCTCCCCGTAGGTAGGCCTCACTCAAATTAGCCCCAATCAGATTTG
Organism: Aphanocapsa sp. GSE-SYN-MK-11-07L; assembly: GCA_019359715.1. Lineage (GTDB taxonomy): Bacteria > Cyanobacteriota > Cyanobacteriia > Thermosynechococcales > Thermosynechococcaceae > JAHHGS01. The sequence continues at coordinate 3,612 of JAHHGS010000092.1, forward strand.
CGCCAGTCAGAATCGCCTCACTCAGATTGGTGCCTCGCAGGGTTGCTTTTGAAAGGTTCGCTCCTCTAAGATCTGCTCCAATCATATTGGCCTGGCTCAAATTTGCTTGGCGTAGGTTGGCTTCACTCAAGTTAACTTCCCGTAAATCAGCCGAATTTAAGAAAGCTCCGCGCAGATTAGCCCCAGCCAAGGTGGCGTAACGCAGGTTTGCTGCCTGTAAATCTGCTCCCATCAGGTTGACTCCCCGCATGTTGGCTTGCCCCAAGTCAGCCCCGCTCAAGCGAGTTTCAATCAGCCCAGCTCCCCGCAGGTAAGCGCCAGACAGGGTTGCCCCGCTTAAGTTGGCATGGCTCAACTCCGCGAGAGTTAAATCTGCCAGGGTCAGGTCAGCCTCCCGCAAAATGGCTTGCTCCATCTCCGTTGCGGTCAAATTGGTTTCCCGCAAATTTGCCCCTGTCAAATTGGTGTGGGTCAAGTCTGCTCCAGTCAGGTTTGCCTTCCGAAAATTAACCTTTCGCAGATCGGCGTAGACCAAAATTACTCCCCGCAAATCAGCGCCTTGCAAGTCGGCATGGCTAAGATTGGCTTCGGTTAAAGTGGCTCCCCGTAAATCAGCCCCCTGTAAGTTGGCACCGCTAAAGCCGGCCCCCGAGAGATTAGCCCCACTCAGGTTAATTTGCGCCAAGTCTGCATGGTTCAAATTGGCCTGATGCAAGATCGCACGATCAAAAGTGCGCTTGCCCCCTGCATATAGGCTCAGCAACTCATCAACTTGCATAAATTTCAGTGCCCCCGATGTCACCTGTTCGACTTGTTCGCATTAAACTTCTAGCGTCAATGTCTAGCTTTCATACAAGAGACATGATGCTCGATCGCCCACAGCCTATCTACAAAGGTATTCTAAGCCGAGCGTTGCTGTCATCCTGGCCCAAAAAACCCTGACTTAGCCAGCCAGGGTTTGAGAGTTTAAGCAATCGATTCAGAAAAGGGTGCAAATCAATGCTATGCCTGTCACTTAGGGGGCTAAGGCATTTCCTCGCAGCAAACTAGCGATCGTTTTAGCTGTGATTTTGAGCTGCACCAAGGGGTTGGCTGGGACAACGGTTTTATAGAGGTAGCTGTCAAAGGTCAACTTTTGCACATCTATGTCAGAGCACATTTCGACGAAGGCTTCGCGGGTGGCATCAGACCGATAGAAAACCGTTTGCAGCAGGTCTAGCACCTTGTAGGTGATGCCATACATTTTGTCCCAGCGCTTCAGGTAAACCTTCAGGTCGGCTTCAGTTGGAATGCGTTGACCTTGCTCAGAGAATTCAACGATCGCCTCCGCGCACATCCGAGCCGACTTGGCGGCAAAGTAAATCCCTTCACCGGAGGATTTTGTCACCGTCCCGGCGGCATCGCCAACGAGGGCGACTCGACCGACAACCCGACGCGGGCGGGGATGTTCAGGAATCGGATGGGCTTCCACCCGGATAATTTTGCCGCCCCGCAGCCGCTCCGCTGCTCTGGCTCGGATACCAGCTTGCAACTGCTTGATTCTGGCTTGGTTGGGCTTCATGGTGCCGGTGCCCACCGCCACGTGGTCGTACTTGGGAAACACCCAAGCGTAAAAATCCGGCGAAACATCATCCCCCACATACATTTCGGCCAGGTCGTTGTAGTAGGCCATTTTGTCTTCTGGCAGCCGAATCCGCTCTTGGAAGGCGATCGCGTAGTTATAGTCGCCAGCGTCGATCGCCCTGGCGACTCGTGAGTTGGCACCATCGGCCCCAATCACTAGGTCGACCTGCAAGGTTTTATTTTCCCCTTCTAGGCTGCCATTCGAGTGGTCGGCATAGTGCAGGGTGTAAGGAGCCGTGTCGCTATTGGGAATCTCTAGCTTGTGCAGGGTGCCATTGATCACTTTGGTGCCCAGCTTGGCCGCCCGATCGCGCATGAAGCCATCCAGCACTTCCCGGCGGCACATGCCAATGTATTCTTCCTCCTTGAGCGTACCGCCAATATTCACCTCAATGTTGGAGGGGGAGATCATTTTCATCTTCCGCACCCGCCGATCAATAATTTCCGGCGGCAGGTCAAACTCGCTCACCATGCAGAGCGGAATCGCTCCCCCGCAGGGCTTAATATTGTCTAACTTGCGCTCAATTAAATACGTTTCAATTCCAGCTTTGGCTAAAACCTCGGCAGCAGAAGAGCCGGCTGGCCCGCCACCTACAACAGCAACCCGTAATCCCAAAGGTTTTCTCCCAAAAATGCTTGCGGCAATAATTTAAAGGTTTAGACTGATGCATTGACAAGCCAGAAAGCGCTGCGGTGCTAAGGGCGAGGCATGTTTTCCCTGAGGGTAAACGTCCTGGCTACCTTAAACTTTGCACTTTGCCAACCTGACACGTTGCATTAGTCCTGGATCGGATGGTATCACGGACTTTTTTGTGGCAGAAGTAACTGTTTACAGTTGTGAAGAAAATGCAATAGACTTTTACATTCTAAGGGTTTCCCCGCTTGCCCAGTCAGCAGGATTGACAGTTCTAAAAATCCCCTCGTCTAGACGAGTGACTGGCAACAAAGCATACATTTGTGAGCCGCGTCTGTGGCTTAAGATAGCTACGGCGATCGCCCAGACCTGTTGATCCAGAGCCAGCAGCACTCCTAAACCCAATTCCTCCGTAGAGCAACTCAGCGGTTTCGCCTGTACAATCGTAGGCAAATAACCGACTGGTTTTGCCTCCTCCCCTTTTTTAATCCCTTGCACAATTAGGTTCAGCTATGACAGTTTGCGAATACAGACCTGGCTTAGAAGGAGTTCCTGCCACCCAGTCCAGCATTAGCTACGTTGATGGCTTGGCGGGCATTTTGGAATATCGCGGAATTCCGATTGAAAACTTGGCTGAGCAAAGCACATTCCTAGAAACAGCCTATTTGTTGATCTGGGGAGAGCTGCCGAAAGCCGCCGAACTGGCTGACTTTGAGCATGAAATTACCTATCATCGCCGGGTTAAATATCGAATCCGCGACATGATGAAGTGTTTCCCCGATAGCGGCCACCCAATGGATGCGTTGCAGGCTTCGGCCGCGGCACTGGGGCTATTCTACTCTCGGCGGGCCTTAGATGATCCAACCTATATTCGAGCGGCTGTGGTGCGGCTGTTGGCCAAAATTCCGACCATGGTGGCCGCGTTTCAACTGATTCGGAAAGGCAATGACCCGGTGATGCCGGCCGATCGGCTCAGCTACGGGGCCAACTTCCTCTACATGCTGAACGAGCAAGAGCCAGACCCCTTTTCGGCCCGGATCTTTGATGTTTGCCTGATGCTGCACGCTGAGCATACGATTAATGCCTCAACCTTCTCGGCCAGGGTGACGGCTTCTACCTTGACTGACCCCTACGCCGTTGTTGCTTCGGCGGTGGGCACGTTGGCGGGGCCGCTCCACGGCGGCGCCAGCGAAGACGTAATTGAGATGCTGGAGGAAATTGGCTCTGTGGCAAATGTGGCACCGTTCTTAGCGCAGAGGCTGACGCACAAGGGCAAAATTGCTGGGTTTGGACATCGAGTCTACAAAGTCAAAGACCCACGAGCGACGATTTTGCAAAAGCTAGCCGAGACGCTGTTTGAGAAGTTTGGCAGCGATTCTTACTACGATGTGGCAGTCGCCCTAGAACAGGCTGTGGCTCAAGAGCTTGGACACAAGGGGATTTACCCAAACGTAGACTTTTATTCTGGGCTGGTCTATCGGCGGTTGGGGATTCCGACGGATTTGTTTACGCCAGTGTTTGCGATCGCCCGCGTGGCTGGCTGGCTAGCCCACTGGAAAGAACAGCTAGAAGCCAACCGGATTTATCGCCCAACTCAAATTTATGCCGGGTTGCACCAGGCCGCTTACATCCCAATTGGCGATCGCTGAGGTGAGGGTGTCACTTTTAAAACAACCGATAGGACAATCCATTAGTCTAACCCTTAAGGTTTGCCTTGGCTGGCTATGCAGAATTTCAATCGTTAGCTTGCTCTTGCTTAAGCCAGAGTGACTATATACTAAAGACGGAATTCGTAGCCCAAAAGCTATGTTAGTTGTTGCGCGGTGATCTGGTAATGAACTCAGGAATTGATCTGCAACAGAGTGTAATTGAGATTTTGAGCAATCTGGGTTTGCCGCCCGGAGTCGCCAAGCTAGTCTGGTTGCCCCTCCCAATGGTGCTGATGCTGGTTACAGCCGTGCTGGGGGTGTTTACTGGCGTTTGGCTAGAACGGAAAATTTCTGCCGCCGCCCAACAGCGAATCGGCCCTGAGTATATTGGCCCCTTGGGTATTTTGGCTCCGGCCGCCGACGGGCTAAAGCTGCTATTTAAAGAAGACATCACTCCAGGCAACGCTGATGCCGTCCTGTTCACGATTGGGCCCGCCCTAGTCGTGATTCCGGTCTTTTTGTCTTACTTGGTGGTGCCGTTTGGCCAAAATATGCTAATTTCTGACCTCAGCATTGGCGTGTTTTTGTGGATTGCCCTTTCTAGCATTGCCCCAATTGGCTTACTGATGTCGGGTTATGCTTCTAACAATAAATATTCACTGTTAGGTGGGCTACGCGCCGCTGCCCAATCGATTAGCTATGAAATTCCGCTGGCGTTGGCCGTGCTGGCGGTGGTGATGATGTCCAATAGTCTCAGCACCATTGATATTGTCAACCAGCAGTCGGGCTACGGCATTTTGGGCTGGAATGTTTGGCGGCAGCCGGTGGGCTTGCTGCTGTTTTGGATTGCCGCTCTGGCAGAATGCGAGCGTTTGCCCTTTGACCTGCCGGAAGCCGAAGAAGAAATCGTGGCGGGCTACCAAACCGAATACTCCGGCATGAAGTTTGCCCTCTTTTATATTGGCTCCTACGTCAACTTGGTGCTGTCGGCTTTGTTTGTGGCGATTCTCTACTTTGGCGGCTGGGGCTTTCCAGTCCCGTTGGAACAAGTTGCCAGTTTGCTTGGCGTCAGCGAAACAAACGCTGTTTTTCAGGTCGTGATGGCGGCGATCGGGATTGTAACGACGTTGCTGAAAGCTTATTTCTTTATCTTCTTAGCGATTCTGCTCCGCTGGACGGTGCCACGGGTCAGAATTGACCAGTTGCTCGACCTGGGCTGGAAGTTTTTGCTGCCAGTTGGTCTGGCTAATTTACTGCTGACCGCTGGCTTAAAGCTGACCTTTCCGTTTGCGTTTGGCGGTTGAGTCTTACCTCTTGATGATTGATCTGACCCGATCGCCGGTTTGTTCCAGTTAACATTTGATCTAGTGGTCTAAACTATCCCAGCAAAACAGCCATGCTCAAATTCCTCAACAAGATTGGTGACTACGCCAAAGAGACACTCCAGTCAGCCCGCTATATTGGGCAGGGTCTATCCGTCACCTTTGACCACATGCAGCGGCGACCGATCACGGTTCAATATCCTTACGAGAAACTAATTCCGTCTGAGCGCTTTCGGGGGCGAATTCACTTTGAATTTGACAAGTGCATCTCCTGTGAGGTGTGTGTGCGGGTCTGCCCGATTAACCTACCCGTCGTGGACTGGGAATTTAACAAAGAACTGAAGAAAAAGCAGTTGCGGCACTACAGCATTGACTTTGGCGTTTGCATTTTCTGCGCCAACTGCGTCGAATATTGCCCAACTAACTGCCTCTCTGTCACCGAAGAGTACGAACTCTCGACTTACGATCGCCACGAACTCAACTTTGACAACGTGGCGATGGGGCGCTTGCCCTACAAAGTCACCGATGACCCAATGGTGACGCCGATCCGCGAGTTTGCCTATTTGCCGGCTGGCACATTGAGTGGGCATGACCTGCCTGCTAGCGCTCAGCGGGCCGGCGATCGCCCAGAAGACGTAGCGAAAACCCTCAAAACTTCAAGTCCAGAGCAATCGGAGGATTAAACCACTGTGAACCTAGCTGAAGGCGTTCAAACCATATCTTTTGCCCTCCTGGCTCTGATGATGATTGGGGCAGCTCTGGGGGTAGTCTTGCTGGATAACATTGTCTACTCAGCCTTTTTGCTGGGGGGAGTGTTCATCAGCATTTCTGGGCTTTACCTGCTGCTGAATGCAGATTTTGTCTCAGCCGCTCAGATCTTAATTTATGTCGGTGCGGTAAATGTCTTAATCTTGTTTGCAATCATGCTGGTCAACAAGCGAGAAGACTTTAGCCCCGTGCCGAGGCGTTGGATTCGCAAAGGCGGAGCAGCGCTGGTCTCGGTGGGGCTGTTCGCCCTCTTGGGCACAATGGTGGTGCAAACGCCCTGGGTTATCCCCGCTAATTTGCCAGCAACGACTTCAACCCTAATTATCCTGGGCGAACACTTCTTTAGTGATTACCTGCTGCCGTTTGAATTAGCTTCAGTCTTGCTGCTGATGGCGCTTGTGGGCGCAGTCGTGCTGGCTCGCCGCGAGTATGTTTTGGATGATGAAGCGTCCGTAGGCGAAATGCCCCAACTCCCGTTGCAGCTACCAGAACGCCCGAAAGAACCCGTCGCCCTATCCGGTACGTCTGCCCCTAGCCGTTAAGGTTGAGTTGACTCTCAAAAAATCATCGTTTTGCTGTCTTGAGTTTTGCTATGCAACTTAATTTGTTTCTGCTGTTGGCTGTGGCGCTGTTTTGCATTGGGATCTATGGCTTAATCACTAGCCGCAATGCAGTCCGGGTGCTGATGTCAATTGAACTAATGCTGAATGCCGTTAATATCAATCTGCTGGCTTTTTCTAACTATTTAGATGGGCAGAGCATTAGAGGTCAGGTGTTCGCCGTATTTATTATTACGGTTGCCGCCGCCGAAGCTGCTGTGGGTCTGGCGATTATCTTGTCGATTTATCGCAACCGCGACACGGTTGATATGGAAAAGTTCAATGTGCTGAAGTGGTGATGCCTGGGAGCAGTTGGCGCTTCGTGAGGTTACAACTGTCTGTATGAAGCGTAGAGTTTCAACTCAGTCAAAATCTAATCTGCCTCGATTGCGGCGATCGCTAGACGACCAAAATTGGTTCAGAACGTCGTTGGTTTTTGCACTGATCGGTTGCTTGGGCTTAGGAGCCGGTTGTCGTCAGTCAGCCAGTCAACCTGATTCTGCCGCTAAAGCAGCCGAGTCAAATCCTGAAAAAACAGTCGGTAACTTTGTCGCAATTGAAAACACTAATTTTCTAGTTGCCCCAATTCAGGAAAAGCTTGACCGGGAGCGAACCTCTTTCTCGTTGGACATCAGCAGCAGGGGTTACAACTCGGCTGATGTATATAACTACGTCTTTTTTGATCGGCAAAGCCAGTCCGTTCAGCGGCTGATTCCAACCAACGAGTTTGTGATTCTTCAGCAGCAGGGCTTACCAGAACGAGCAATTGTGCCGCCAAGCAAGTCCCTGTTGCCCTTGGCTTGGTTTTTGTACTCGATTATTAAGACCGACACCAATCAGGATCAAAAGCTGGCCCTGGGCGATCGCCTCACCCTGGCCGTCTCAGATGTGGGAGGGCGCGGCTACACGGAACTGATCAGCGATGTTGATCAATTATTAGCAGCCACCCTGCGCGACTCAGCTACATTGGTGGTGATTTACCGTAGCCAAGCCGGGTTGAGCATCGCTCAGATTAACTTACCCCAGCGCCGGTTGCTCAAGACGACGCCAATCCCCTCCTTGGGTTCAGAGGTCAAATAGCTCAAAGCATAAAGCTGGCGATCACATAGCGTCATTATGTCGAAATGATAAGCTAGACCATACAAAGTGATATATCCCTTTGAATTAAACTTCAAGAATAGACCCCAACCTGGGCTGTGAGGACATAAATCTATGGCAGTATCGATCAAACAGGCGCTCGAAATTGGTAAGTATATTGTTACCCAGCGGTTGATGGGGCGGAAGCGCTACCCGCTCACCCTGATGCTAGAGCCGCTGTTTCGCTGCAACCTGGCTTGCTCTGGCTGCGGTAAGATTCAGCACCCGAATGATATTCTGCGTCAGAACCTCAGCCCAGAACAGTGCTTTGCGGCAGTTGAAGAGTGTGGTGCGCCCGTTGTCGCTATCCCTGGCGGTGAACCATTGCTGCACCCCCAAATTGGCGAAATTGCGGCAGGTTTGGTGGAGCGACGTAAATTTGTCTACCTTTGCACCAACGGCATCCTGTTAGAGAAGAACCTGGACAAGTTTCAGCCCTCGGAATACTTCAGCTTTAGCGTTCACCTTGATGGGCTGCGGGAATGGCATGACAAGTGCGTTGACCGCGAAGGCGTGTTTGAAGTGGCTGTAAAGGCAATTAAAGCCGCCAAAGCCAGAGGCTTCCGCGTCACCACCAACACCACCATTTTTGATGGTGCGAATGTCCAGGAAATGCAAGAATTTTTTGATTTTGTCAGTTCCCTTGGCATTGATGGAATGATGATTTCTCCTGGCTATGCCTACGAGTGGGCGCCTGACCAAGAGCATTTCCTGAAACGGGAAAAAACCAAAGCAATGTTCCGCGAAATTCTGGCTCCTTACCAGGCGGGCAACAAAAAATGGAACTTCAACCACAATCCCCTGTTTCTCGATTTTCTGACGGGTGAAAAAGACTACGAATGTACCCCCTGGGGAATGCCCAGCTACAGCGTTTTGGGTTGGCAAAAGCCCTGCTATCTGATCAACGAAGGCTACTACCAAAGCTATAAAGAGCTTTTAGCAGACACTGCCTGGGAAAACTACGGGCGGGCCAGCGGCAATCCGAAGTGTCAAGACTGTATGGTGCACTGTGGCTATGAACCAACAGCGGCGATCGACGCTCTTCAACCTGCCAATATGATGCGGGCAATGAGCAGCTTGATGGGCTAACCCAAACTCCAACCTGACTCGACTTTTTGCACTACAGCGGTTTCCCCAATTGCTGAACACAGTAGATGTTTGATTGGATAAGGCTTTCAGGATTTTAACTGTGTCCACCAACCCTGGAAACCGCTGTAGTAGAGTTGTGTTTTGCAAAACCCCATTAATGCCATAGGTTTTTTGCATGGGTGCAAGACACTGAATATCTTTTGAGTCGCCTGGGTTACCTAGGCGACTCAAAATCATCGCAAGCTCAGCAATAGCTTCACAGCTTCTACTGAGAACGATTAAAGGAGCTGCTGTCGAGTGTGATCGGCGTTTGTACTGTCACCGTCAAATCCTCTGGCGAGAACACAACCACTGAGGCTGAATTCGAAGTTGAGTTTGATGTTGAATTTGCTCGATTGCCAGAAGGACTAATTACAGACTGCACAATATCCACCGCCAAATTGCCCAGCGTGTTGTTTCCAATGGTGCCAGAGTTGGAGTTAGAGTTGGCTCTGGCTTGCAGAACATTTTGAGCGGCAGGCGTAACAATGCCTGCCTGGATCGTGCCAGTTTGCAGATTTTGGCTGCTGCTCGCTTGCCGAACCCCAGAAACAGCACTCAAGGGGTAAGTGCCGGTCAGCAACAGTTTATCTCCTACAAACCGAGTTCCAGAAACACCATCGACTTGTACAGGGGTAAATCTGCCCTGCAAGCGAGCGCCAGCGGGCAGAATTGTCTCTCCCTGGGCGTTGACCACGGAAGCTGGCACGATTAGGGTCATCTCCACTGTTTCGCCGCTGATCATAATAATTGAAGCTTCAGGTTTATCGGGATACCGAAGCTGAATTCGGGTGCCCTGGTTGATCACTGCTCTTGTCACAGGCTGTTCTGGTCTAAAGATGTTATCGGGAAAGCCAGCAATCACGTTGGCGTTAGCTAAACGCTCAAAAAAAGGTTTGACCCAGTGTCCCCGCATGTCTGTGAAGCTAGCTGCCAAAGCAGGAGCAGCAATTGTGAAAGGAGCGATCGCTGCAACTAAGCTACCAGTAATAAACCCAGGGTTACTGAACAATGCAGAAAGTTTTTTCATGATTCACACACTCAGCAAAAAAGTTGACGAAAAGACAAGTTCACACATACAAAAAACAATAAGACAAACTTGCACTCAAACTGGTTCCAATTCATTCAACTGCGAATGTTAATTAATTTGTTTCTCTCTAAAGCAAGATTTCCTGTCTAAAGATTTTCTGCTTTTAGGTTATTCATTAGACTTTACCGATGATTAGACCGCTTGCAAATTAGCTGACCTGAGCAGCCTGAGCGCGGTCAAAGTTATCCAAAGCAGCGCATCCTAACCGAAAGCGCCTGCGACGGTTGCGATAGCGTTCCGCCAAAAACTGATTTGGGGTCGCCACAGCAATCCTAAAAAAATTAGGAAATTAAAAGGAATTGCTATATTTTTCTTGAGAGTTGGGAAGTATAAATAAAGTAAATGCTAGGTTGTTGAGTGTGCCGCTTGGAAACCGTTACTGTTCTTCGGGGTCAGAATCGATCATTTTTCCGGGCCAATGTAACTTTGACCAGAATATTCTTACTCTGATCGGGTTCTGCAAAACTCGGATTGACTTCCTTGCTTAGGCAGTGAGTTGTTCAGCGATTAATCTTAGAGCGTTCCCCAAATATAAAGTTCAACAGAAAACATGGTACCCTCAGCCGCAACACCCAATAAGAAGTTGAAAGTCTTCTTACAGCAAGCTGTGCCGCTATTTCAAAACTGTAAAGCAGCATTAGCAAATCGAGACTGGGCGACCCTCCGCAAAAAATCAAAAGAGTTGCAAAAAGTGGCTGGATCAACAGCCCAAGTCATGATCGAAGTTCAGGCGCAGCTTTTAGAGCAAGCAGCCGCTCAAGGGCAAGTGCACCGAGCTTCTTACTTGCTGCTGCGGATTAAAAATGGTCTGGCAATGGTCTTAGCAGAGGTTAAAGGCAGGGGTGGCTTCGCGGAGTCAACTGCTGAGCAGGAACCCGTTGTCTCACCACAACCTGTATCTAGCAGCGATGTCGGCAGTAAACTGCTTGGCCAATATTTGATTGAGGCCCAACTGCTCACCCCTGCCCAGATTGACGTGGCATTAGCCGACCAAAAGTCAACTGGAGCCCGTTTAGGCGAAATTCTATCTACTCGTGGTTGGATTAAGCAGGGCACAATTGAATTTTTGATGCAGAAAGTTGTGATACCCGATCGGCAGACCCCGCCTGCTCCTGCGCCTGAACCTGCCCCTGAGCCTAATCCGACTCAAGATATCTCTAGTCGAGCCACATGGGTGGACGGTAATAAGTCTACTTATATCTACTAATTTGGCTAGATTTTAGGTCTGAATCAGCCTTAGCTTTTATTTGAACCAACGTGACCAAAATTTTCGCTTAGGTTGAGGAGCTTGATTGGGCGAAGGAGAAACGAATTGAAGATCTTTGAGGACTTCTGTTGCAGAAGCGTAACGCTGGTTCAAATTCGGTTGAACCATCCGGTTTAAGATTAACGTTGACTGCGGACTCAGAGGTTTTGCTAAAGCTTGCTGCCAACCTTTAATCCAAGCGTAACCGTGCTGAGACCAAAGTTCTGCGGGTATCTGTCCAGTTAACAACTGTACGCAGGTAATGCCTAAGCCAAACAGGTCACTGGCGGGTAAGACCTTTGCTTGCTCCATTTGTTCTGGAGCTGCATACCCTGGGGAACCCAACCCGACAGTTCTTTGACCTGCTCGCTCAGAAGTTGCCAGGGCAATCCCAAAGTCAATTAGCACAAGTTTTTGAGTCTGACTGCGAACTAAATTTTCTGGTTTAATGTCGCCGTGCACAACTTGACGCTGATGAATGAAATCCAGCAAGGGCAAGAGGTCTAAGAGCAGACTCCGAACTTTGCGATCGCCAAATAAGCCCTGCTGTTGGAGTTCTTGCTTCAGGTCTTGCCCTTGAATATACGTCAGCACCAAGTAGAAAGACCTGTCTTCTGAGAACTGCTCAACCAGTTGGGGAATTTGGGGATGACCTGCCAGTTGCTCTAGCTGCTTGGCCTCTTGCCGAAACAGGTGAGTCGCATTTTCCTGGAGCCAAGCGCCTGTACCGCGATAGGCCAGTTGCTTGACTACACAAGATTGACCAGTCTGTTGGTCGATCGCTAAATAAGTGCGGGCAAACCCGCCCCGGCCTAAAGGTTTAACCACCTGATAGCGATTTTTGAGTAAAGGCGTTAAGGCATCACCACAACACTGGCAAAATTTCTGAGTCTCGCTGTTAAAGGGGCGATCGCAGTCGGGGTTGAGGCAGCAAACCATCAGCGCTCAGTTGACCTTATTATCAGCCTTTTTGGGGCGAGGTTTCGAGCGAATCAGGCAGAACAGACCGATAAATTCTGCCTAGCTGCTGCTGGTTGCTGATTGGCGATCGGGGAGAGGGTAAGTCAGTGTTCGGCCAATCGTTTAAGTCGTGGCAGGGACAGCCAAAGTCAGATAGTCCGATGTCACGCATCGGCACAGGCATGGCGCAACGGGCACAGTCGGTAATCTGCCAGGCGTCAGAAAGCAAGTCGGCCAGGGTTTGGCTCGTGCCTTCTAGATAGCACTCCTGCGGATTAGCCGCTAGAATCTGCTGCCAACAGGCTTCAAATTCTGGCGTGTAGTGATCGCCCCCAGCCAAAACTGCTTGGGGATGCAGGAGCGGCTGACCCTTTTGAAGTCGTACCTGTTTGCCGAGTTGGAACCAGCAGGCTAAATACTGTTTGACTTGTTCTGAAGCAGCCATAATCGCCAAGGGTAAAGTTACAAACTTAGAGATTGATTAAACTGATTAAACCAAATCAGCTCATCAATCGATAGCCCCAAGCTAACACTCCGATCGTGAAGTTAAGCAGTTTGGTTGGATTGATTTAAAGTTCCCTCTGTTGGCAGAGGTGTGCCCAGTTGAGTCAAATTGAGCGCATAGCCGCCTGTGACGAGGTAAACAGGATCAGCGATCGCCCCAATTCGGCGCACCAAATCGCCCAAGCGATCGCGGAAGCTGCGCCCCAGCGGATAGGCGGGCACTAATCCCCAGCCGGTTTCTTCGGCGACCAAAATGACTTGACCTTGACACTGAGCAAGGCTAGACAAAAGCTGATCCCGAATTTGCTCCCAGTCTGCTAATTCTGTCTGCAGGTGGTTGGCTAGCCAGGTTCCGAGGGAATCCACCAGTAAACAAGTATTTTGAGAGGCTTGCTCAATTGTCTTGGCTAAATTAAGAGGAACTTCTAGAGTTATCCATTGGTCGGGTCGGCGCTGGCGATGCCGGTCAATCCGGGCCTGCCACTCTAAATCTGCCGGATCGGTTTGAGCAGTGGCAACATAGACCACAGAAGCTTGGGATTGAAGGGCGATCGCCTCTGCCCACTCGCTTTTGCCGGAGCGGGCGGGGCCAGTCACCAAAATCAACCTCTGGGTACAATGATTGGTAATATCAGCAGAGGAATTCAAGGTAATCGAATGCAGAAAAAGAAATGGCTTACCCTCTTAATCTTATTTCTGGGTGTGATTCCTTTCGTCGGCGTTTCGATCGTGCCTTTGGTGAACGGCATTACGAACAGCCAGCAAGTTGCTGCTCCAACTGCCAGTCCGACCGCTACCGTTAGCCCTGACAATCAAAAAACAAAGTTAGAAGATGAGGTCAGAGGCTATGAGGCAGTGCTAGCCCGCGAACCCAACAACCCAACTGCCCTTGAGGGCTTGGTCAAAGCCCGACTAGGGCTAATTCAAGGCGGGCATGCTCAAATCTCGACGGTGATTGACCCTTTAGAAAAGTTAGCCAAGCTCCAGCCCGACAATACGGACTACCGAGTCCTGTTAGGACAAGCCCAACAATTCGTGAACAATCGAGAAGCCGCGGCCGAAGCCTATAACTCGGTATTGGCAGTCAAGCCCGGCGATATGAAAGCCTTGCAGGGAATGGCTTCTCTGATGATTCAGCAACAGCGCCCGGAAGCAGCTTTGGGTTTGCTGGATGAAGCGATTAAGAAAGCTCCCCAAGCCAATAAGCTCCAGCCTGGCAGTGTCGATGTATTTGCAATTCAATTGCTAAAGGGTGAAGTCTACTCGACTCAGAAGCGCTACCCTGAGGCGATCGCTGTGTTTGACCAACTCAGCCAAGAAAACAAAACCGACTACCGCCCAGTCGTCTCTAAAGCCTTAATACTGTTGCAACAGGGCAAAACCAAAGAAGCCGAACCTCTGCTAACATCGGCGGCTAGCCTAGCTCCCCCTGAGGTAAAAGACCAAATTAACCAGATTGCCCTGAAAGCCAAAACGCCCGCTAGCTCGGCCCCAGCAGGCCAACCCACCGTACCTGCTGCCGGCGGTTCCGCCACTTCTTCGCCTTCGCCATAGTTTTTAATCAACCTAAATCCGGCAGTTGCTAGATCTTGGTTGCGATTTGCAGATTAGATTGCCGTGGTCGATCGCCAATTCATCAACAAGATATTTGCGAACGGAAGATTTTAGTGTTAGCTTTCTAAGCAAATAAGTTAAGTCAGCCAAATCCCATCTTGCTTTCTCTAAAAATTTGTGAAGAAGAGAATTGAGAAGGGAACGGGGGAACCAAGCTCGTTTAGAGCAGGGGCGCATTCTTGAAGCTTAGTTCATCGGTGCGATGACATTGCCAAGAAGGGGCATCTCTCAGCCCTAGCCCGTCAGCTAACCTCGTCGGCAATGAGAGAAGACTGATCGCGCGATCGCTACATGCGAGGAAGCTTTTCAGCATTCCTAGACATTGAGTTGTGGCTGCATCAGGATTCTTGATTGGACGCTTAGGCTTCTACAAGTTCTGTAGAGGCGAATCATATCCATGATGTTGCTGCCTATTTTGGCAGCGAGGGTTACTCACATGATATTTAAGCGTTTTCCTGCCAGTGGTCTGCGAGATAACGTGCTTCTGCCTTTGGCAGGTTTTGCGGGGATTCTGGCGCTTTGGTGGCTGATTGCCAGTTTCAGAAGCGAAATTATGCCAACGCCCTGGGAAGCCCTGTCGGCAAATCTAGATTTTATCCTGCATCCGTTTTATCGGCGGGGCCCTGGAAATTTGGGGATTGGATGGCTATTGCTGGCGAGTATTCGGCGGGTTCTGCTTGGCTTTGTGTTGGGTGCTCTGGTGGCAGTGCCGGTTGGTTTTTTGATTGGTCTTTCCAGACCTGCCATGCTGGCGCTAAATCCGGTGATTCAAATCTTCAAGCCAGTCTCTCCTTTGGCCTGGCTACCCATCGCCCTGGCCATCTTTAATTTGGCAGATCCATCGGCTATTTTTGTCATTTTTATTACATCGCTTTGGTCGACGATTATTAACACTGCCTTGGGGGTCTCTAGCGTACCGCAAGACTATGTGGACGTTTCCAGAGTTTTAGAGATGCCGCGCTGGCGCCAGTTAACCAAAATTATCCTGCCTGCCAGTTTGCCTTACATTTTCGCCGGGCTAAGAATCAGCTTAGGAGTTGCCTGGCTGGTGATTGTAGCGGTAGAAATGCTAACGGGTGGAATTGGAATTGGCTTTTTTGTCTGGGATGAGTGGAGTCGTTTGAATTTGAGCTCTGTGTTTTTAGCAGTTTTCGTGATTGGCGTGACTGGATTGATTCTGGATTGGCTGCTTTGCAAACTCCAGGAACTAGTGACCCATCGACCTGCTCGTACTTAAACCAACTTAAACCAATTGGATGGGAGCGTTGTGTTCATGAACATTGATCGACGACTGACCCGCCGAGATTTTTTGCTGACGGCAGGAGCAACAGCAGCCGGGACAACCCTGTTTTCCCTCGATATTAGCGGCGATCGCAGTCCTACCCAACTGTCGTCAGCAGCTCTGGCAATCAAACCAGTCGTTGATCCAGACAGCCTAGAGAAACCTGATCTGAAGATTGGATATGTGCCGGTGAATGACTGTGCCCCGTTTGCGATCGCTTGGAAAAAGGGCTTCTTTCGTAAGTATGGTCTGAATGTGCGGTTGAACCGCGAAGCCAGTTGGGCAACCTCCCGCGATGGACTGATTTTTGGCCGGTTAGATGCCGCTCCGGTTGTCTCTGGGGCTGTCACCAATGCCCGCACGGGTGCCGAAGGAGCAAAGTATGCTCCACTGTGCGCCGCGATGACCATTCATCGCCACGGCAATGCTTTGACCATGAATCGGGCGATGTGGGATGCAGGTTTGCGCCCCTGGCACGAATACAACGGGAATTTAGAAGCATTTCGGCAGGATTTTCACCGCTATTTTGCCAGCATTCCGTCTGAACAGCGGGTGCTGGCAGTCGTTTTAAGTTCTGCCATTTACGAATACTTTGTTCGCTATCTGATTGCGGCAGTTGGCATTAATCCGCTGACAGAATTTCGGATTGTGATCGTTCCACCTCCCCAGATGGTTGCCAATATGCGAATTGGGGCAATGCAGGCCTACATGGTGGCAGAACCCTGGAACTCGCGGGCAATTCGCGGTAATGAAGGAATTGGGTTTACCTTTTTACAAGGTCGAGAAATCTGGCGAGGACACCCGGATCGGGTCTTAGCCGTGCATGAATCATTTATCAAAAACTATCCCAAAACCTATCGGTCTTTAGTAAAGGCAATGATTGAAGCCTGCCGCTATTGCAGTCAGCCCCAGCATCGGGAAGAAGTCGCCCAACTGATTGCAGAGCGATCGTTCACTGGCGCCAAGCCAGAATTAACTCGGCCAGGCATTGAGGGAATCTATGACTATGGCGGCTTTGATCATCGTCAGCGAATAGTCGTTAAACCCGAAGAAACAACTATTTTCTTTGATCTGCCTGCCGACTTGGCAGCAGCGACAGGCAGCATTGAGGGGAACCATTCCACCTTTTTGTGGCAGTCCCAGAGTCTTTGGTTGATGTCGCAATCGGTGCGTTGGGGACAGTTACCAGAGATTCCCAAAGATGCCGAGAAAATTGCCAGCCAGTCTTGGCGAACTGACTTATATCGCGAGATTGCCGCCGAGCTAGAAATTCCCTGCCCAAAGGAAGACTACAAAATCGAACCGGCGGAACTATTTATTGACAATCAACCCTTTGACCCGAGTGATTTAACGGGCTATGTGAAGCGGTTTGAAATTCGGGCTAATCAGCCGCAAGCGATCTATCTGTCTTAACTTGGAGCATTGATGTAATGATGAATTTTTCAACTCGATTTAAGCCAATCAGCGATCGCGGTTCTAGCATGATAACTCCTGTTCTTGAAATCGAAAATCTGATCAAGACCTTCCCAAGCCCCAAGGGGAAAAATACAGTCGTTTTAGACCAGATTAATTTGACCCTAGCAGCGGCTGAGTTTATTGCGATCGTTGGGCATTCTGGCTGCGGTAAATCTACCCTTTTACGGATTGTGGCCGGGTTGGAACCCGTCACGCACGGCACCCTCCGCTTGGAAGGCAAACCGATTTCTAAACCCGGCGCTGATCGGATGATGATTTTTCAGCAGTATTCTTTGCTGCCCTGGCTGACTGTGCGCCAAAACGTTCGACTGGCTGTAGATGAGGTGTTTAAACAGCTTCCACTCCGGGAAAAATCTGAGATTGTGGACGAACATTTGCAGATGGTTAACCTGACTGCGGCTGCCGAAAAATACCCCGACCAGCTTTCTGGCGGCATGAAGCAACGGGTTGGAATTGCCAGGGCGCTGGCGGTGCGCCCCAAGATGTTGCTGATGGATGAACCCTTTGGGGCGTTGGATGCCCTGACGCGCGGCAAGTTGCAGCAGCAGGTGCTCCAGATTTGGGAAAGCCAGCGGCAAGCCGTGATCATGATTACCCATGACATTGACGAAGCAATTTACATGAGCGATCGGATTATCCTGATGACCAATGGCCCAGCGGCAACGATTGGCGAGATTTTGGAGGTGCCTTTTCCGCATCCGCGCGATCGCGATCATATCCGCGAAGAGCCTGCCTATCAGCAAATCCATGCCCAGGCTCTAGATTTTCTCTACCATCGCTTTGATCGAGATGACTAAAGGATAGGATTACCTCATCGTCACGAATTCCTCGGCGGTTGAGGGGTGAATGCCGATCGTGGCATCAAAGTCTTTTTTGTTAGCTCCCATCTTGACCGCGATCGCCATCCCTTGAATAATTTCAGCCGCGTTGTCGCCCACCATGTGCACCCCCAACACCTTTTCGTGATCGCCTTCGACCACTAGCTTTACCAGCACTTTTTCATCGGCCCCGGTCAGGCTATGGAACATGGGGCGGAACTTAGCCCGATAAATTTTGACGCCATCGCCAAATTGCGCTCTTGCTTCCTCTTCGCTTAGCCCCACCGTGGCAGCTTCCGGCTGCGAAAATACGGCCGAAGCCACATTGGCATGGCTAATTGTGCGCGGGAAGTTGCCAAACTCGGTGTCGGCAAAGGCCCGCCCTTCGGCGATCGCGACGGGGGTTAAATTCAGCCGATCAGTGCAATCTCCCACCGCAAAAATGTGGGGCTGACTGGTGCGGCTATACTCATCGACCGCGATCGCGGTCGTGGTGCTATAGCCTGGGCCCTCGATCACGCCCTGAACGAGCTGAATTCCAGCATTGTCTAGCCCCAATCGATCAACGTTTGGCAGTCGTCCGGTCGCAACCAAGAAAGTATCTGCCTCTAGGACTTCATTCGTTTCACCGGTTAGTGAGAGGGCTAAACCTTTCTTGGTTTTAGCTACCGATGTGACGAGCGTGTTGGGAATGATCCGAATTCCATGCCCAAGCATTGCTTCTTGAATGTTAGTGCGGATGTCTTGGTCAAACCCTTTCAAAATCAAGTCTTTGCGGATAATCTGGGTGACTTGGCAGCCCAAGCCGTGCATAATCCCAGCAAATTCAGTCCCAATGTAGCCGGCCCCAATAATCGCGATGTGTTTGGGGCGCTTTTTGAGGTGGAACATTTCATTCGAGGTAATGCCATGCTCAAACCCTGGCAAGTCTGGCTTAGTGGGGCGACCGCCGACCGCAATTAAAATTTTGTTGGCTGTTACCTTCCGGCCGCCCTCGACTTCTAAGGTATGGTCATCGACAAATCGAGCGTAGCTAGGAATTAAGTCCACGCCTGCCTTTTCCAGAAAGCTAATGTGCAGGCGACTCAGACGCAGCACCTCTTGATTAACTGTTTCGATTAGAGGCTTCCATTTGTGTTTAGGTTGGACGGGCAGCCATCCGTAGCCTTCGGCGTCGCTGTAGAGGTGCGAAAACTTGGAGGCATAGACCATCAATTTTTTGGGAACACAGCCTCGAATCACGCAGGTGCCCCCGACCAAATCTCCCTCAGCGATCGCCACTTTTGCCCCATAGGATGCCGCCCGCTTCGAGGCAGCTAAGCCCCCCGAACCTGCCCCAATCACAAACAGGTCGTAATCATAAGTCATTCAGGTTGATCCTCCGCGATCGCGATTCTCTACATCTACCAAGATAACAAGTCCAGATCGGGTTTCAGGTCAGTGCTTGATGCCAAGGCGACCGTAACCAGGTAAGCTAAAAAGAAAGTTGAACAGGCGCGAAGGGTAGCTAAAGATGGACAACCGCAGCGACAGATTTGCCAGCGGCTTTGTAGCCGGAACGATCTTTGGCAGCATTGTCGGCGGGCTATTTGGCGCATTATTGGCCAATAAGCTGAATGAACCGCTATCAGAGGAAGAAGCTAAGAGCGAAGGTAAACCGACTGACGGCAGACTCAAACGGCGATCGCAGCTTAAATCAACCCCCGAACTCAGCATGGAAGATGCCCGGCAGGGGCTAGAAGCTAAAATTGCCCAACTCAACGATGCGATTGATGACGTGCGTCAACAAATTAGCAATGTGAACGGTCGGGATTAGTTTTAGATAAACTTGAGGTGATGTAAACACAGGTAGAAGCATCTATGGTCTCAAACGACATCATTCCCTTAGTCATGACCGCACTGGCTAACTTTTTGCAAATTTATCTGCTGCTGCTAATCGTGCGGATTTTGCTGAGTTGGTTTCCGAATATTGACTGGATGCGCCAGCCGTTTTCAGCCCTGCGCCAATTGACTGACCCCTACCTGGACATCTTTCGGTCTTTCATCCCGCCGCTGGGTGGGATCGATTTCTCTCCGATCTTGGGTTTCGTCTTACTGAACGTTTTGATCTCGCTACTGGGGGGCAGCAGCTTGGTTTAGCTTTAGGCAATCGGCTGTTCGCGTCCAAATACAGAGCCATCCGGCATCCGGGTTGCTTTAAACAAAGCACCTTCTAGGTTTGCTGATTGCAGGTTGACCTGCTGAAAGTTGGTCTGCTCTAGGTTGCTTTCCCGCAGGTCAGCGTTCTCTAGGTTGGCAGTGCAGAAGTCTGCTTGACGCAGGTTGGCATGGCGGAGACTGGCTCCGCGCAATGTTGCATTTTGCAATTGAGCCTCGGTTAAGTTAGCTCGCTCTAGGTTCGCATGGTCTAAAATTGCGCCCTCAAGTTGGGCTATCTGCAAGTTGGCTTGGAATAAGTCAGCTCCAGTCAAATCTGCATCTTGCAGGTTAGCTGCCTGCAAATTGGCGTCTGCTAGATTGACCCGCTGCAAGTTGGCTGCCTGTAAATTGGCATTTTTAAGGCAAAGTCCGCGCAGGTCAAGGTCTGACAAGTCTAAACCAGCCAACCGGAGTTCGGCTTCACTCGCCACAGCGGCGATCGCCAAAATCAATTCTTTCCGCGTCAACTCTGCCATTTGTCCCGCTGTTTGGCTCTGATCTGAATGCCAGGCCCGTCTACGCTCGCTTATCGTATTCCACTTTGCCGTAGTCGAGTTTGATCATCCGATCGGCAACATGGAAGTAGTGGTCGTCGTGGCTGATCACAAATACCGTTTTGCCGCGCTGTTTAAGCTCTTGTAGCATTTGGGTGTAAAACAAATCGCGAAACATTGGGTCTTGGTCGGACGCCCACTCATCAAATAGATAAATCGGCCGGTCTTCTAAATAGGCGTTCAGCAACCCTAGCCGTTTGCGTTCTCCCTGCGAAAGGGCTGTAGTTGAGAGGACTCCATCTTTGACTTCCACTTTATGATTGAGCTTGAGTTGGGTTAAATAGGCCTGCGCTTGGGCATCTAGATTTGGGTTGCCCAAACCCAACAGGCGGTCAAACAGGTAAAAATCAGCAAATACAACCGAAAAATGTTGGCGATACCACTCGCGGTTTTGATCTGTAATCGGTTGCCCATCGACTAAAATCGTGCCGGACTCTGGCACGTACAGGCCGGTGAGTAGTTTGGCCAGGGTAGACTTGCCGCTGCCATTGCCACCAATAATAAAGACTAGTTCTCCGCCCTGAAAGCTTAAATCTAAAGGGCCAAGCGTAAATGTGAAGGTTTGCTCACCTTGCCCCCCTAAGTAGGAGTGATGAATGTCAACCAGTTGAATCTGCTGCCAGGGGGCAATCGCTGGCTGATTCGCGATTAATTCTGTTTCTGAGGTCTGCTCGGCTAATGACAACTGGAGGGAGTCAATTTTTCGGAGGGCGACAGTGGCACGAGTCAGAGTTGGCACTGCTTCTAGGATCTGCTGCATCGGCATCATTAAATAAATGATTGTAATTACATAGCCAGACAGCACTGCCGGATTGACGTTCAGTACGCGGGGCAGGGCAAACAGAAAAAAGCCAATCGTGCTGAACAGCAGCAACTGTCCCCAACTGGCAGCGATCGCAAACATGGTCATCCCCGTCACATTTAGCCGCCGGGAGGTAGCCGCCGAGGTTCGCAACTGCTGGTCTAAAAAAGCCTGACGCCGCGATCGACTCAGCTTTAGCTCTTTATTGCCGTCTGTGACGGCCCGAAAATGTTGAAACAGCCGATCCTGCTCATCTCTGGCTAAGCGCAGAAATCGACTGGCCCGACTGGCCAAAAACTCATAGCTCGAGACGCCAAACACAATCAGCCCCAGCAGGACAAGAAAGGCCGTCAAGGACAGGTAGGCCATGTAGACCAGACAACCCAAGAAAATGGCGATCGCATTAAACACAGCGGGCAACACAGCAAACGATCGGGAAACCCACTCCACATCATCGGTGAGGGTGGCTAGAAGCTGGGGATTGCCAATGTTTTCTAAGCTTCGCAGTGGCGACGCCAGCATTCGCTCGCTCAAGAGCAGCCGCAGCTGAAAAATTGCTCCCTGAGAGGCCCGCACCAGCAAAACCTGAGAGGCAAAATTTGTGCTCAGCAAGACAATGCTACAGCCGAAGAATCCCCAGGTCAGCCATTGCTGTGCCCCCATAAGTTTGCTGATTATGCCATTGATCAGGGCGATCAGTCCTGCCGTACTCGCCCCATTGAATAGGCCAGCAATCCCTGCCAAGAGGACAATTCTCCAGGAGGTGCGCAGGAGAAGATAAAACAAATTCACTTCAGGAGTCGTCCTTACTGCGATTACTAGTCCTGATCAATCTTCGGGATCACTTTTGGCCGCTCTTTGTCTTCCCAACCGGCTGGGCGCTTTGAGTTGTACCATGCCACCGAGCCAAGCGTAACCGCAGCGACAAAACCGAGCGCCAACACACTGTAAAACTCCCAGGGAAAGTGGGGAGACGCTTCAAAAATTGCCGGGGCGATCGCCCAGCCCAGAAAAGTCGCCAGCATGGGTCATTAATCCTTAAGAATTAGTAAGTATTTGAACAGCATACAGGGTTTGGGGGAGGGACTGGCGCCGCGAAAAGGCCCAAAACTATTTGGGATCGCGCTTGAATTGGTTAAATTGCCTAAAGTTATCCGACATTATTTAAAACTTTTTTACGAAAGCTTTAATCAGTCTGGAGATTGTGGGGGGGCAGATGGGGATCTACTAGATTGAAATCTGGGCATTTCTGGCAGCAACTTTATGACAGCATTCAACCCGTTGGCTGAATCGACCGAAACGGCCGTGGCGATCGCTACCCAAGCTTGGGAGCAGTCTAAGCAGACCGCCCTCCCTCATCAGCAGGAGCTGGCCGCAGGGGTATTTGTCACCGTGCACGGTCACTTTTATCAGCCTCCCCGCGAGAACCCCTACTTGGATGAAATTGAATGTCAACCGAGCGCTGCCCCGGCTCACGACTGGAATGAGCGGATTTACCACGAGTGCTATCGCCCGAACGCCTTTGCCCGAATTTTAAATGACCAGGGGCAAGTGATCGGTTTAGTCAACAATTTTGAATATCTCAGCTTTAATATTGGCCCAACCCTGCTGAGCTGGCTCGAACGCTACGATTTGGAAGTCTATCAGCGAATTTTAGAGGCCGATCGCAAAAGCTGTCAGCGCTTGAATGGGCATGGCAATGCGATCGCCCAGGCCTATAACCACATCATTTTGCCGCTGGCCAACCGCCGGGACAAATTGACGCAAGTCCGCTGGGGCAAAGCCGATTTTCGGGCCCGGTTTGGGCGTGACCCGGAAGGAATGTGGTTGGCCGAAGCCGCTGTAGATTACCCCACCCTAGAAGTTTTAATTGCGGAAGGAATTCGGTTTATTGTCCTGGCTCCTTCCCAAGCTGAACGTTCTCGTCCTCTGGCTGAAGGAGACTTGTCTTTGCCTTGGCAAGAAGTGGGCGGCGGCCAGATTGATCCCACTCGCCCCTACCGCTGCTACTTACCCAACGGCGAACCCGAACAGGACTACATTGACATCTTTTTCTACGATGGGCCAATTTCTCGCGATACTGGTTTTAGCGACGTTTTAAGTAGCTCCCAGCAATTAGCGGCTCGGCTTGGGCAGGCGGTGCGCGGTGATCATCGCTCTAGCCAACTGATTTCGATGGCCACAGATGGTGAAACCTTTGGGCACCACAAAAAAGGGACTGAAAAAGCGCTTGCCTATGCCTTTGTGGCGGAGTTTCCGCAGCGGGGCTGGCAAATTACCAACTTTGCCCACTACTTGAGCCTGCATCCGCCTACTTGGAAAGTGGAACTAAAGCCAGTCACAGCTTGGAGCTGCGCCCACGGCGTCGATCGCTGGCAGGCCGACTGCGGCTGTGGGGGTGAAGGCAGCCTGTGGCATCAGCGCTGGCGGCAACCCCTGCGCCAAGCCCTCGACTGGTTGCGCGATCGGCTCCAGGAAATTTACGTTACGGCTGGAGAACTTCTGTTTGTAGACCCTTGGCAAGCCAGAGATGAGTACATTGAGGTGCTGCTCAACCGCAGCTTAGTCGGCGCTGTGCCCACGCATCAAGATCCGCTAGAACAGTTTCTGACGCGTCATCAGCACCATCCGCTTACCGCCGCAGAGCGAGTTGATGCCCTGCGACTACTGGAAATGCAGCGTCATGCCCTGCTGATGTACACCAGTTGCGGCTGGTTTTTTGAGGAGCTTTCCCGCCCGGAAGGAGTGCAAATTCTCCGCTACGCTGCCCGCGCCCTCGAATTGGGCAGCGAAGTCGCTGGTATACAACTGGAGCCAGAGTTTGTCTATCGGCTCAGCAAAGCGCCCAGCAATCTTGAGCAGTTTCAAGATGGAGCAGGGGTTTATGAGCAATTGGTCAAACCCTCTCAGTTGAGTTTGCCCCAGGTCGCCGCTCACTATGCGATTAGCTCGCTGTTCGCCAGTTACCCACCCCAGCAGCGAGTTTACTGCTACCAAGCTGAACAGCTTGACTATCAACTGCAACGAATTGGGCCGCTAACCCTAGCAGTGGGTCAGCTTCAGCTCACCTCAGAAGTTACCCATGAAACGGCCCATCTCAGCTTTGCAGTTTTACATTTGGGCGGCTGGGACTTCCACTGCTGTGTCCAGCCCTTTAGTGGCCGGCGAGCCTACACCACGCTCAAGGACAATCTGTTTGCTACCCTCCAGGCCGGTAGTGCAGCCCGAACAGTTTTGGTGATGTCGGAACAATTTGGCTCAGCCTCCTACGGCTTGAATGATTTGTTTGCCGCCGAACGGCATCGAATTATGGGGCTACTCAGCCAAGAAACCCTCACCCGCCTAGAGCAGCTTTATACCCAGGTCTACCGCGATAATTACGGAATTATAATTGGGTTTCGCCAAGATGGATTGCCGGTGCCGCAGGAACTCCAGGTGGCAGCAGAGGTGGCCCTTAGCCATCGAGCGATCGCTGCCCTCAAAAGTCTAGAGCAAGAGATGAGCGATCCCGCCCAGTTGGAGTCGCAGTTGGGCATCAGCTACCTAGCAGAGCTAATGGCGATCGCCAGTGAAGCCAACCATCTCGGCTGTCAGCTCAATTTGGCCCAAGGGCAAGCGATATTAGAACACCTGATTCAGTCTCTGCTCTGGTACCTGCTGCACGGGCTAAATCCCAACAGCGTTGAACTCTGCGTGCAGCGGCTCAGCGACCTGATTGGGTTGAGCGATCAGCTCCGCTTAAACCTAAATCTAGACAAAGCTCAAGAACTCTATCACCAGTGTTTGCAAGAACGCTTGATGCCCCAGTTTTGCGTCCCTGCCGGTGCAGCAGTCACCGATCACCTTTCCGATCGCCAGCTCAGCCATCTCTGGCACTTAGGCACACTGCTTGGGGTTGATGTTGCCCCCTGCTTGACTGCTCTGGTTTGATGGACAGGTCAAATTGCTTTGAGTCAGTCCTCTGACTAACAGCGATCGCCCGCTAAAGTGGAAGAAAGCTCAACCGGAGGATCGTTACCATGACCCTCACTCCATCTATCCAGTCAACCGCTATCATTTACCCCGATAGCGATGGGCAACCCATGGCAGACAATACCCAGCAGTTCGGCTGGATTACCAAACTCAAGGAAGGCTGTGAAGCTTTATTCAAAGATGACCCCAACGTCTTTGTGGCAGGAGATTTTTTGTGGTATCCGCTCAAGGGGGATAATGTCACCCGCAGAGCACCGGATGTGATGGTGGTGTTGGGTCGCCCAAAAGGAGACAGAGGCTCTTACAAACAGTGGGAAGAGGACAACATTGCTCCCCAAGTTGTGTTTGAAGTGCTGTCGCCGGGAAATCGCCTGACCGAGATGGCCCTCAAGCTTCAGTTCTACGATCGCCACGGCGTTGAAGAATACTATCTTTATGACCCCGACAGCAATCAACTGACGGGCTGGCAGCGAAGTGCAACTACCCTAGCCGTGATTGACCCGATTAATGGCTGGGTTAGCCCCCGCCTCGGAGTTCGGTTTGACCTCACCGAGCAAACTTTAGAGGTGATTCGACCCGATGGGCAGCGGTTCTTGTCTTATCTGGAATTGGAAGAACAGCGAAACCAGTTAGCACAGGAGCGAGATCGCCTGGCTGCTAAACTCCAAGCACTCGGCATTGATCCAAATCAGCTTTAGCACCTCCGATGATTTGAGCACCTCCATGCCAACCCTCACCGATCAAACCCAACTCCAAATCGGGGAAGTTGCGCGTCTCAGCGGCTTGCCCGTCAAGACAGTCCGCTATTACGAAGAATTAGGCTTACTCACTAGCACCGTTTCGCGATCGCCGGCTGGCTATCGGTTGTTTAGCGCTCAGGTGATCAATCGCCTGTCATTTATTCGTCGCGCCCAAGCGCTGGGGCTGAGTCTGCATGAAATTGGTGAGCTGCTGTCTGTGCATGATCGAGGTGAGCTTCCCTGTGGGCAAGTCAAACAGCGCTTGCAGGCTCGGTTGGGGGCGATCGCCGAGCAAATTCGGGCCTTAGAAACTCTCTCAACTGAACTAAAGGGCATTCTTTGCGCCTGGCAAGATCAGCCGCCTATCCATTTACAGGGAAAAACGATCTGTCCCAATCTTCAGTCAGATCAGATGGGTGGGAGGCTCAGCGAATCTTGACCGCTGGCAAGTTGACATCCTCTCCACCCAACCCTTCGGGTATGGTTGGAGATTCCTTGAGTCGCCTCAAAGATTTCCTGCTTCTCAGGCTCTTAACTAGACTTGAACTCCGATGATTTCAAATCCCTGTCAGACCGCCTCCACAGGCATTTTCCTTAACGTCCACTGGGTGCCCCCAAGCCGGACGGATCTGAATTTTAGGTTTGTGTGTTTGCCATGCTTCTTGCTTTCTTACGCAAGCCGCGTCACCATCACAGTTATTTGGCGATATTTTTCCCGGCGGACTAGAAGGGGGAGTGGCACTCCCTGTGAGGATTTCAGCGTTTTATCGCTGAAGCTATCGTATCTTGGATTGTTCGTTTCGTCACTCTCCCCGTCGCTGTTCCACGCTGCGCTCAGAACTCGACTTTGGGTAGGTTCCTCACCTCACGCGCCCTACATCCCCAGCCAAATTAAAGATTATGGCTGGAGTACTGGTCGGTTCTTGATAGACAACAACTGCTCGCGCCCTTAAAGTCGAAGGGAAGAATTTAGGCGATTATGATGGCAAATATTCAAGCATCTCTGCCGCCACTATTCCGGAAAAATAATTTTCCCTTGCCATGACTGAGCGCCCATCTGATTTTTTGGCTCTAGAATCGCTGCGAATTTTACTGATTGATCCTGACCCGATCTTTTGTTTGGGTCTGCGAACCTGTCTCAGACAGGCTGGAGTGGGTGAGATTGTGGCTGAGGCCACCGATGGCAATGCAGCTTTGCTGGCGATCGCCCGCGCTTCAGCCCCAAGTGCTGTCGGTCAGGTTAAACCCAGCCTAGATTTGATTATTCTCGACCCGCTGGTGCCATCGACTGCCCCCAGAGCGGGTCAGTTTTTGTTTCAACAACTGAAAGTTAAGTTTCCGACCCTGCCAATTTTGCTGCTGGGAGAGGCGACCGCAACAGAGAGTTTGCCCTTAGCGATCGCCGCTGGGGTGGAAGGCTATGCTCCCTCCACGACGCCGATTGAGCAACTGGTGGCGATTATGCGCCAAATTGCGAGGGGCGATCGATTTTGGACGGTGGAAGCTCAAGTCCTGCCCTCTCACCCTGCCAGTTCTCCGCCCGCACAGGTTTCAACTAGGGGAGGACAGTGGCGCCATCACCTGCTGCTGCCGGGGATGGCCCAAATGGACAGCAGCCTAGCTGAGTTGCAGGCTTACTTAGGGCGATCGCAGCTATCAATCCTTGATCGACTGGTGCTAGAAGGTCGCTGTCGAGAAATTGGCTGTGCTCGCTGGCTGGTGCAGCGATTGCTACCCGGCTCCCCGGCTCAGTCCTTGTCGCCGCAACCCAGCCGGGCAATCTCAGCTCCTCCAGTCGTGCTCGCGGCTACTCCAAACTTACCGATCGCACCGATCGAATTCACCACTCTCAAATCGCTGTTATTTGATGCCACCCTGATTAAATGTCAAACGGGCTTGCCCAATCTGAGTGGAGAAGCCCAGGAAATCGACATCCTCAGACCGGACAAAAAGCGAGAACTACTGCTGGTTGTCCTGCGCCAGTTTGAAGACCTGCTCGACAAGCTGCGGCAGTCGCAAGTCACCTTAATGCAACTAAACGACAAGCGATCGCAGCTTTTACTCGACCTCTGGCAAGCTGCGACGACAGACTTTTTTGGCAAATACTACACTCTACCCCTAGCTCGCCCTGGACAGCCTCCTGTTCCGCCAGAAGCAGAACTCGTCACCACCTTGCTGCAAGGACAGAGCCTGGTCGAGGCTGCCATCCTAGACAAAATTCCCTTGCTGATTGAGCTGATAGAGCACCTGCTGTTTCAGTTGCCCCTGCCAGTTGATAACACTGCCCGCCCGGCTGGTTCCTCGGAGGCGCTGCAACAGGCGGAGTGGCTGCTGCAAAACCTGCTGGTGCAAGTTGCCAATGCCGTCGTCCAGCCGCTGCTGAATCGGTTTGCGGATGTGGAAGCAATCAAACAAAACTTTTACGATCGGCGGGTGATTTCCACTCGCGAAATCGAGCGATTTCGGAATGCCCTTTCCTGGAAGTACCGCTATCGCTACTTGATCAATGAGCCAACCGAAATGTTTGAAAGCCAGTTTCGGCTGATTGTGCTGGGCGATCGCGGGCTGGAAAAAGTCGGCATCTACATTCCCCGCGATCAGGAACTCAGGCAACTGGGGGGTCTGCGCTTGGTCGTGACGCTAGCCCTAGAAGCCAGGGACGCGATCGCTCCTCCCCTGCGCTCAACCGTTGCCTGGTTGGGGCGAGGCTTAATTTATTTGCTGACTCAGGTGATTGGGCGCGGAATCGGACTGATCGGACGCGGTATTCTGCAAGGAATTGGCCATTCTTGGCAAGATATTCAACTCAGCCGCCGCAGCCAGCAGCCAAAGCAATAGATCGAATTGGTCAAACTCTATGCAAGACTGAGTTCAGCCGACCAGCTCGTAGGCTAAGCTTAAGAGCAATTAGTAAATTGAATCAATATCAGGGCGAACGATGGGGATCGAACCCACGAATGGAGGAATCACAATCCTCTGCCTTAACCACTTGGCTACGCTCGCCATTCTAGATTATGAATATAGCATTTCCTCTCCACCATGATCCAGGATTTTAACCCCAAGCGGGAGTGCCCACAGCCGACGATGCCAAAGGCAACCAAGCGAATTTTTGCCTGCAAATGCCTGGGCGGAACGGTGCTAATGCTGGGGATTGGGGGACTCGGCTGGACGAACCCTGATCAGAATGCCTATGAGATATTTTTGACTCGCCAGGCCACCGACTTGCTAAACCGAGAAGTTTGTAGCCGCCCCACCAACTTACCTGTGTTTCTCCAGCAGGCGATCGCCGAGCAATGTGCCGCCCTAGCTGACAGTGGAGCTAAAAATATTCGTGAATTTGTGGCCACCAACAGCCACCGCCATAACTTTGTTGTGTTTAGTCTGTATACAACTGACCTCCCCTTTCGCCAGATTAAGGCGATCGGGATTGCCAAAAACTTTATTTTGGTTGACCCTTCTTGAAGAAGTAGCCCAAAGTTTGACTTTGGTTCTGTTGGCATAGCTATTGAGCATGCATGGCAGCTCTTACCCGTATAGAGCATGGAGAATTTTCCTGAACGTTTCTCAATACAAAGCTTTTAGGAAAATGATCAAGATTAGTCTAAGCTCAAGGCACTGTAAAATTAAGGTACGATTATCCGTAAAATGAATATGCTGAAAACGCTTTGGGCTACAGTTCGGCAGGGAAAAATTGAAATCTTAGAATCAGCAGATTTACCAGAAGGAGTCAAAGTGCTAGTCACACTTTTATCTGAAGATGAAACTGATTTTTGGTTACAGGCTAGCCAAAAACCGCTAAGTACCGTTTGGAATAATGCTGAGGATGATGTGTATGCTCAGCTACTCCAAAAATGACATTATTTTGGTGCAGTATCCCTTTTCAGACTTATCAACATCAAAGGTTAGACCCGCTGTGATTGTAAGTGTGCCACATCTGTCCCAAGACATCATCATTACTCCCTTGACGAGTAAGACCAACTCATTGCTAGAGGGAGAATTTGTGTTATCTGGGTGGGAAGCAGCAGGTTTGAACGTTTCGACAGCGGTTAAAAGAGGGGTGTATACCGTACATCAAGATTTAGTAATCAAAGTAATTGGTAAGTTAGTTAGTGCTGATGCCAAGCGACTTGAACTATCTCTGCGGAGCTGGCTAGGGTTATGATCTCATTGTCTAAGGAAGCGAGTCATGTCTGAGAACCAAAGAAGCCAAGTGATCACCCAAGGCGTTCAGCGATCGCCCAATCGGGCCATGCTGCGGGCTGTTGGCTTTGCAGACAGCGACTTTACCAAACCAATTGTCGGTGTGGCCAGTGCCCACAGCACAATTACTCCCTGCAATATGGGGATTGCGCCCTTGGCCAATCGGGCAGAGGCAGGCATTCGGTCCGCTGGCGGAATGCCCCAAGTATTTGGCACGATTACCGTCAGTGATGGGATCTCAATGGGCACCGAGGGCATGAAATATTCCCTCGTCTCGCGGGATGTGATTGCCGACTCGATCGAAACTGCCTGCAATGCCCAAAGTATGGATGGCGTGTTGGCGATCGGGGGCTGCGACAAGAATATGCCCGGCGCGATGATCGCGATCGCCCGCATGAATATCCCAGCCGTGTTTATCTACGGGGGCACGATCAAGCCAGGCCACTTGGAAAACGAAGACTTAACCGTGGTGAGCGCCTTTGAAGCGGTCGGGCAGTACAGCGCTGGCAAAATTGACGAAGTGAGGCTGATGTCGGTCGAGCGCAACGCCTGTCCCGGTGCTGGTTCCTGTGGCGGCATGTTTACGGCTAACACAATGTCTTCTGCCTTTGAAGCAATGGGGATGA
Source organism: Aphanocapsa sp. GSE-SYN-MK-11-07L (assembly GCA_019359715.1). GTDB lineage: Bacteria > Cyanobacteriota > Cyanobacteriia > Thermosynechococcales > Thermosynechococcaceae > JAHHGS01. The sequence goes on from JAHHGS010000092.1 coordinate 34,555, forward strand.
GTCCGATTTATTCTTCGACCATGGCCTCAGAAGACCCAGAAAAAGCCGAGAACACCGAGTTGGCAGGCAAACTGCTGGTGGAGGCGATTCGTAACCAGCTATTGCCTCGGCAGATCATCACTCGCCAGTCGATTGAAAATGCGATTTCGGTAATTATGGCCGTGGGTGGCTCGACCAACGCCGTGCTCCACTTTTTGGCGATCGCCCATGCGGCAGGCGTACCGTTGGCGATCGATGATTTTGAAACCATTCGAGCCAGGGTGCCCGTCCTCTGCGACTTAAAACCCTCTGGACGCTACGTGGCAACTGACCTCCACCGGGCAGGCGGGATTCCACAGGTGATGAAAATGCTGCTTGCCCATGACCTCCTGCACGGCGACTGCATGACGATTAGCGGTCAAACCGTGGCTGAAGTGCTACGAGACATCCCGGCTGAACCTGCGGCTGACCAAGATGTGATTCGCCCCTGGGACAACCCCATGTACACCAGCGGACACCTAGCCATTCTGAAGGGAAATTTAGCAACTGAAGGTGCTGTAGCCAAAATCAGCGGCGTTAAAAACCCCAAAATTACTGGCCCGGCCCGCGTATTTGAGTCGGAAGAAGCCTGTCTGGCGGCAATTTTAGCCAACACAATCAACCCCGGCGATGTGCTAGTGATTCGCTACGAAGGCCCGAAAGGCGGGCCGGGGATGCGAGAAATGCTGGCCCCCACTTCAGCGATCATTGGGGCTGGATTGGGCGACTCGGTCGGATTAATCACCGATGGGCGGTTTTCCGGCGGCACCTACGGCATGGTGGTCGGTCATGTGGCACCGGAAGCCTATGTCGGCGGAACGATCGCCCTGATCCAACCGGGCGACTCAATCACGATCGATGCCCCGGCCCGCCTGCTGCAACTGAATGTCTCAGAGCAAGAGTTAGCCAGACGGCGATCGGCCTGGCAACCGCCAGCCCCTCGCTACACCAGAGGTGTCCTGGCCAAGTACGCGACCCTGGTTTCTTCCAGCAGCCTCGGTGCAGTCACCGATCTACACGTCAATCCATAAGCTGTGTTTCAGAGTTATCTCGATACGCAAGTTGGGCTGTCTTCTAGAAACACGTCTGGGGACTGGAGAAGCTGGCTCAGCATAGAAGTTGGCTGCTGGGGGTAGGGCCAAGCGAAGGCATGCCGAAATGCCGCATCCTGACAGGCTTGCAGTTCCTGGAAACTCAGCACGTCCTGGGTGAGCAGATTTTCGTACTCGAAGGGCAAGCGAACATTGTGCAGCCCTGCATTGTCAGTACAGATGGCAATATCTACCCCACTGGCAAAACAGCGTTCAAACACGGTTTTTAACTGGCTAAGATTTTCTAGGGTGCCCGTCTTGAAGTAAGTGGTCGGGCACACCTCTAAACACTGCCGTTGCTGGGCAATTTGTGGCAGCAATTCAGGATAGAGCAGGGGAATTTGAATTCCGTGCCCGATCCGCATTAGGTAAGGTAAAAGTTCTGGGTAGCAACCATCAACAGTTTCGTAAAGGTGGCCAGTGGTATTTAAGCCCAGCGATCGCCCATACCGATAAAGGGCAATAAATTCATCCAATCGCTCTCGATACTGGAGATCACCTCCAGCCAAGTCAATTCCACACACGTACTCTGGTAATTGAGCCGCCAAGTCAACGATCGCCCGATTCACTGCATAGGGCAAGCGAGAGTGCATACAGAGAATTTGCCGCGTAAAAATTGGATACTCGCTCAATTGGGCAGATTGCCCGACAATCTTGACAATATCTACCATTTGGTCAATGCGGGCGCTTTCACTCAGGTCTGGCGAGGTGCGCAGGTAAGGGGTATAGCGCAGTTCCAAGTAAGCCAGGTTCTCAAATACGTAGGCTCCCCGCAGCAGCCGATAAACAAAGTAAGGCAGGGTGATTGGGGTTTGCACACTCTCAACTAGAGTATGCAGTTCTAGATATTCTTCTAAGGTGTTACGTGGGCGAGTGTAAAAGGCTTCAAACTCAGGGTAGTCTGGAAATTGAGCTGCCAGTTGCTCGTGATTTCGCTGAAAGTAGCGCCAGAGCACACGGGGAACAACCGATCCGCCTAGATGCCGATGCAATTCTGCGTGAAGCGTCACAATAACCTCTTAGGATGAGCGATGAGTTGACTCGAAAGGTTGACTGAACAAGAATTGATTCAGAAAAGAGCTGTAATGTAGGCAACATTGTTACGAAATGCAACAATATTGACTAGTAGTCTAGCATTTGAAAAATATCCTATGAGCGATAAAAAGTATTCCTGGAAGGGCAGTCCTAATGCTGGCTTGGTGCTGCTGCTTTTGGTGGTGGTTGGGGCTGCTTTTCTCCTCCTGGCTGGTTTAAGTGGTTGATTAGTCGTGTAGACTTTCGTTTAGACTTTTAGCGGTATGAACACTCCTTTATCTGAGTTGCAGCGACAAGCTGGAGCCATCTTTGAGCAGACTTCAGACGTGCCGGTTGATTTTGGCAATCGAGGGGCAGCACTAGAGGCAGTTCAGCAGGGAGTAGCCCTCTGCGATCGCTCTGACTGGGGGCGTTTGCAAGTCGCTGACCAAGACCGGCTGAATTTTCTGCACAATCAAAGCACGAATGATTTCAAAACCCTGAAGCCAGGGCAAGGCTGCGATACAGTGTTTGTCACCTCTACCGCCCGCACCCTTGATTTAGCCACGGCTTATCTGACTGAAGATCAGGTTTGGCTGCTGGTGTCCCCCAGTCGGCGGCAGCAGTTGATCCAGTGGTTAGACCGCTACATCTTTTTTGGCGATTGGGTTCAATTAACTGATCAAACGGCGAACACTAGCGCCTTTAGTTTGCTTGGCCCCCAGAGTGCAGCGCTGCTGCAAAGGTTGGGGGTTAATTTTCCAGATGATGCCAGTCTGCATGACCATGCGGTGTTTGAGTTGGCAGGCACGCAGGTACGCGTGGCGATCGGGAGTGGGTTAGTGACGCCTGGCTTGACGCTGATCAGCTCAGCGGTCGATGCACCGACGCTATGGAGTTGCCTGCTCGATCAAGGAGCAATCCCTATGGGTGAACGGGTTTGGGAAGAACTGCGGATTCAACAGGGTCGTCCCAAACCCGATGCTGAGTTAACTGAAGACTACAATCCGCTTGAAGCCGGACTCTGGCAGACGATTTCATTTAATAAGGGCTGCTACATTGGGCAAGAAACGATCGCCCGCCTGAACACGTATCAGGGCGTCAAACAGCAGCTTTGGGGTGTCAAACTAGCGGCTCCAGTCAAACCAGGCAGTTTAGTCAAGCTGGCAGATCGCCCAGAGAGTAAGGTTGGTGTTTTGACCAGTTATACCCAAACTGCTGACGGGGCTTTCGGTTTAGCCTATATTAAAACCAAAGTGGTAGCGGCTGGACTACACGTTTTAATCGATGATGTGCCCGGAGAACTAGCGGAACTGCCGTACTTAGCTCAGCGTTTGTAGCCGTTTGAGCAGGGTGTAAAAGGGCTGCCAGTTATCTTCGGTCGCGATCGCCTCCCAAACAGCTTCGATTTCTGGGCGGACTAGGGCTGTCAGCGGGTTGTGGCGCTGAAGCCGATCGGCGATGCCCGCTAGCTCTGATTCGGGTTGATTGACCAACAGGTGATGGTAGAGCGATCGCCAAGACTCGAAAGCTTGAGACTGCTCGTCTGTGAGCAAGCTAGTTTGACTCAAAATGTGCCCAGCATCCACCCGCCAGAGGGGTGAAAACTGGCGTCGCAGTTCGGCAAAAAACAGATGATAGTTGACCTGGGTTTTAAATAGAAACTGGAGGGTTTGCTCGATCAAATCTTCAGATTCTACGATGCCGATCTGTTCAAACCCCAGCCGTTGCAGCATTCGCTGCCGATAAGCGGCGGCGTAATGCCCGGTAAACTCCTTGAGGGCAGATTCCATTTCGGCTTGGGGGATCACTGCTGCCAGCGGGCGTTGCAGCATTTCTAGATTCGACTGGCAAATCCCCGGCTGGTTAGCGTAGGCGTAGCGCCCATAGTAGTCAAAATAAGCGGCCGTAAAGTTGGGTTCGTAGGTGTTGATAAAGGCGTAGGGGCCATAGTCAAAGCTTTCGCCTGTAATCGACATATTGTCCGTGTTGAGGACGGCATGGCAAAAGCCAACCGACATCCACTGGGCGACTAGCTCGGCTGTGCACTGCACCAGTTCAGCATAGAAGCGGCTGTAGCGATCGGGCTGATCCCAGAGGTGGGGGTAATAAACTTGCAGCACGTGATCCAGCAGATTGCGGATCAAGTCCGGCCGCTGGAGGGCAAACAAGCGCTCAAAGGTGCCAAACCGAATATGGGAATGACTGAACCGCACCATCACCGAAGCGCGGGTGGGAGAGGGTTCATCGCCTCGCCAGAGCGAGTCGCCAGTTTCAATCAGGCTCAGGCAGCGGGAGGTTGTCACCCCCAAATGATGCAGCGCTTCTGAAGCTAATACCTCGCGAACTCCGCCTTTAAGCGTCAATCTGCCATCTCCGCCCCGCGAATAGGGAGTTGTGCCTGATCCCTTGGTGCCAAAATCGTAGAGTCGCCCGTCTTGCCCTCGCACCTGCCCGTAGAGAAAGCCGCGCCCATCGCCTAAGCGAGGGTTGTACTCGCCAAACTGATAGCCGTGATAGCGCATCGCTAAGCAGGGTTCTCTGCCCTCAAACCGACCGAAAGCCTGGACAAAATCAGCATCGGTGACTTGAGCAGGATTCAGCCCAATTTGGGTTAGCACAGCATCGTTGCGAAATCGCAGCAGGTGTTGGGGAAATTCTGCCGCCGCCACAACATCAGAGTAGTCTTCTCCTAAAGACTGAAAAGCCGGTTCATAGTCAAGTTGGAGTAGAGGGTTTTGAGCAGAATCGGCGGCAAAATCAGGGCGATCGCTGTGATCAGATGGAGTCATGGTTTTAGTTTGGGTCAGCGCTCATCAATAACGACTTAAACAAAAATAAAACTATATTAAGCAATGAAAAATCATGATCGGTGATTTGAGTCAGGTGGGCAGGCTAATAAGATAAGCCTACTTTATCTCTAAACCCTGACTTAACCTGACACTCTGCCTTATGGCTAATGATGATTTTGTTGGGGGTTGATTAGAATTTAAATCTATAGCAAGAGGAGTGGCTGTAATTATGATCAGCAGCCTACTGTTGGCAACTTGTTAGCGACAGTTGTTTGTCCTACCTCAATCACCACCATGAAAACCTCCATTTTGACTTTATCAGCCATCTTGGCTGTTGCGGTCGGTTCCTACCCCGCAAGTGCCCAAGTCGCTCCTGCTACTGAAATTATTCCGACTCCTGAAACGCTACCACCGACTGGCACTACTCCATTTGCCAATTCTGCCAGTATTGGCACGATTGAAGTCTCACCAGAAGTTAAGTCTGAGTTCCAAGCGCCGCAGCAACTCCCCGTCACAGCAATTACACTGCCAGAAGACCAATCCCCCTCAATTTTCGATCGCTTATTTACCAGTCTTGGCTTACCATCTTCACCTTCAGCCCCGGAAGTTGAACCCGGAAAATTTGATGCCGGCCCCAATAAGGGGGTTAATTTCCTGCGAACTGACATTTAACTTAGGGCTGATTTGACGGGTTACGGTTTGGGAATTGATTTTGGCACCTCTGGCGTCCGCGCGATCGTGGTTGATCAGGCTGGGCAGGTTCAGCATAACTCGGCTTGCCCATCCACCACGGTTTCGGCCGATGTCTGGCGGACAATCCTGTTTGAGTTGATTGCCGAAATTCCTGAAAGTCTGCGATCGCGGCTGCATCGAATTGCGATTGATGGCACTTCAGCCACAGTTTTAGGCTGCAATTCAGCCGGAAAACCTTTGCTGCCGGCTTTGCTGTACAACGATGGGCGGGCAACAGCAGAGCTAGGAAAACTGCAAGCAATTGTGCCTGCCAATCATGTTGTGCTCAGCCCTAGTTCTAGCTTGGCCAAATTGCTGTGGTTAAACCGCGAATTCGCAGCCGTCAACAGCCATCAGGGACGGAGAAAGGCGATCGCCTATTTGATGCATCAAGCTGATTGGCTGGCGTTTTTGCTGCACGGTCAACCAGGGATCAGCGATTATCACAATAGTCTCAAACTGGGCTATGACCCGGTAGCACTGGCCTATCCAGATTGGTTTAGACATCCTGATTTGGCTGCAATTCAACCGCTGCTGCCAAAAGTTACTACTCCCGGTGCGGTGATTGGGCCAGTTCAGCCAGGGCTGGCTGAGCAGTTGGGCTTACCGATCGCCTGTCAGGTCTGCGCCGGGACAACCGACAGCATTGCTGCTTTTTTGGCCAGTCGAGCCATGAATCCTGGGCAGGGCGTCACCTCTTTAGGCTCAACCTTGGTCTTAAAATTGCTCAGCCGCAGGCGAGTAGAAAATGCCCAATGCGGAATTTACAGCCATCGCCTCGGCAATCTTTGGTTAGTGGGAGGCGCTTCAAACACGGGCGGGGCAATTTTGCGACACTATTTTAGCGATCGCGATTTAGTCAACCTCAGTCAGCAAATTGATCGCAATCAAGCCAGCTCTTTAGATTACTATCCACTGCTCCAGCCCGGCGAACGGTTTCCGATTAACGACCCTAATTTGCCACCCCGGCTCGATCCTCGTCCTTCGCGGCCTGTGGATTTTCTGCATGGGTTGCTGGAAAGTTTGGCTAAAATTGAAGCTCAAGGATACCGCTTGCTGCAAGAGCAAGGCGCTTCACCTTTGACGCAGGTGCTAACGGCTGGCGGTGGGGCTAAAAATCAGACTTGGCAAGCGATTCGACAGCGTTACTTACAAATTCCGGTCATGGCAGCAGCACAAACCGAAGCAGCCTATGGGACTGCTTTGTTGGCATTGAGGGGATTGGAGGAAGGCAGAAGGAATGGACTTTAGCTTCTGCCTTCATTCCACCTTTACAACCGACACTCTAGCAGCAAAAATCCACCGTGGTCGGGCAGCAGCGGATGCAGGGCAATCTGGCGGTGTTGAATAATTTGAAATTCGTGCTGCTGGTAGAGCCGAATTGCCTGCCGATTGTCTGCCCACGTCGTCAAACTCAAACTAGAAAACCCTTGGTTTTTTGCTTTTTGCTTAACTAAATCAATGAACTGACCCCCAATTCCTTGCTGACGATAGTTGGGGGCAACCGCCAAAATGCTCAAATACCAACTGTCTTCTACGCAAGTCGTCATAAATTCTCGCAGGATTTCTAAGCGATCGCGAGGCAGGCTAGCTGCCATTTCTGGGCTAAGCTTTAGCTCCTGAGCCGGATAACTGTTGACAATGCCGACAACCTGACCGCCATCCAGGGCAACTTCGATATAGCGGTAGGAAAATTCTCCAGCTTCAGCGGCAACTTGCTCGGCTACAATTTGTTTGGGAGTCAAGCCAGGAACGAAATTGGCCAGCAAGAAGTCAAAAAATTCACCCCCCGCCATGATGATATATCCAGCAATCACTTCAGATTGATCTGGCTGAGCGGGTTGATAGGTAATAATGGTCATTAATTTTGCAGCTGATATCGACTTTTTCTAATTTATTGCAGTCTTAGACTGGTGATTAAAAACCGATTAACAATTGATTAATCACGATCGCCATCCGATTTAATTTGCGAATAAAGATGGTTTGCCAAAGATACTCTCTCAAGAGGAACACCTTTCAAACAAAAATTTAGGATCGCTTAAATTCCGTAATTTTACGGTTGTTGATTTGCTGCTCATTTATATCTGATATTTATATCTGACATCGTAAAGGGAGTCAGTCAAGCTAAAACTCACCCCATCGGGTGAGTCTGTAAGGGGAGGTCGATTGCCGGCAGTAAATGTCAATCTATAAACAAGCAGAAATTACCTGGTTGATATGATGACTAAAGACATAAAGCTTGGACAAAAGATTGCCTTAGGCGCTAGTAAATTCCGGATTATTACAATTGTAAATAAGCAATTGGTCTGCCTTGAACCACTTGAATCAAGTGGAGCATCTCCCAAAGTTTCTATCCTTCAGTATGAACATGTTTTAAAAGATGGACGACTGTTAGAAGAATTTTAGAAAGTTAGCTATTCATGTCAGCCAAAGCGCTTAATTTGCGATCGCTTTGCATCTCCAAAATTAAACAACTCAATCGCAATCGAATCCGATTTGCAAAAATAGGGGGGCAAAAAAGGGTTCATCTGAACTCTTTAGGACAGACAATTCAGGGGGTGCTTGTCGTCATGGACTGAAAACCAAAAGTTACTCCTGAACTTGAAGACATGGCTCAGGGAGTGTAGCCTATATCAGATAGATCTAGTCCTTCCGCAATTTATCTGAGCATGTACGAGCAATTAACCCCGCCCGCGACCGGATCAAAGATTACATTTGCCAATGGTGAACCGATCGTGCCCGATCAGCCAATCATTCCCTTCATTCGGGGCGATGGGACGGGAATTGACCTTTGGCCGGCCGCTCAAAAAGTTTTTGATGCGGCGGTGCAAACTGCCTACGGTGGCGATCGCCGGATTAGCTGGTTTAAGGTTTATGCTGGAGACGAAGCCTGTGAAAAATACGGCACTTACCAATATTTACCGGAAGATACCCTGCAAGCGATTCGAGAATATGGGGTAGCAATCAAGGGGCCATTGACAACACCGATTGGGGGCGGCATTCGCTCGCTGAACGTGGCGCTGCGCCAGATTCACGACCTCTATGCCTGCGTGCGCCCCTGCAAGTATTACGCCGGCACACCCTCACCCCACCGCAGCCCCGAAAAGCTCGATGTAATTATCTATCGCGAAAACACGGAAGATATTTACCTGGGCGTGGAATGGCGACAGGGGACTGAGATTTGCGATCGCTTGATCAAAATTCTGAACGAAGATTTAATTCCAGCCACCCCAGAACACGGTAAAAAGCGGATTCGGCTCGATTCCGGGATTGGAATTAAGCCGGTTAGCAAGACGGGTTCGCAGCGACTGGTGCGGCGAGCGATCAAACACGCTCTGCGGCTGCCAAAACCAAAGCAAATGGTGACGCTCGTCCACAAGGGCAACATCATGAAATACACCGAAGGGGCCTTTAGAGACTGGGGCTACGAGGTGGCAACCAGCGAATTTCGAGCCGAGTGCGTGACGGAGCGAGAATCTTGGATTCTTGGCAATCGGGAAAGTAACCCTAACTTGACGATTGAAGATAATGCCCGACTGATTGATCCGGGCTACGATGCCCTCACCAGCGACAAGCAAACCCAAATCTGCCAAGAAGTAGCAGCCGTGCTAGACAGCATTTGGCAGAGCCACGGCAATTGGCAGTGGCAGGACAAAATCATGGTCAACGATCGGATTGCCGATAGTATTTTTCAGCAAATTCAAACCCGCCCGGATGAGTACTCCATTTTGGCCACCCTTAACCTGAATGGCGACTACCTGTCGGATGCCGCAGCGGCGATCGTCGGTGGGCTTGGCATGGGCCCAGGAGCCAACATTGGCGATCAGTGCGCGATCTTTGAAGCTACCCACGGGACAGCCCCTAAACATGCTGGCTTAGACCGAGTCAATCCCGGATCGTTGATCTTATCTGGAGTCATGATGCTGGAATACATGGGCTGGCCAGAAGCGGCTGACCTAATTAAGCGTGGCTTAGGGGCAGCAATCTCTAACCAGGAAGTCACCTATGACTTGGCTCGATTGATAGAACCCCCCGTTTCATCTCCGCTTAAATGCTCACAGTTTGCTGAGGCAATCATCAAACACTTCCAAACCTGAGAGGGCAAGATTGTTGCTTAAGGAGAATCACCCTGCAAGCGAGGCGTGGAGGGTTGCTCTGGAGCAGGCTCAACCTCCGGCTCTTGGGGCTGGTTTGCTTCTGGGGTGGGCGGCAAACTAGGGGGTTGAGGAGGTTTGCCAGAAAATACCCGTTCTGCCAAGCTCTTAATGACCACATACAGAACGGGCACCAGCAGCAGGCTCAAAAAGGTGGCGACCAGCAGCCCGCCAAACACGGCTGTTCCTACTGACCAGCGGGAATTAGCACCAGCCCCAGAAGCGACCAAGAGCGGAAAGAAGCCCGCCAAGCCTGATATGGCTGTCATCAAAATCGGGCGTAACCGCTCTCGACAGGCATGGACAGCTGCCTGGCTATAGGTCATGCCCTTGCTGAGCGATTGGTTAGCCAGTTCCACAATCAAAATCGCGTTTTTACTGGCCAAACCAATCAGCATAATCAAGGCAATTTGACAGTAGACATCGTTCGCCAAGCCCCGAATCAGCGTGAAACCCAGCGCACCTAGCATCGCCAGGGGCACGGTCAGCATAATAATCGTCGGGTCAATGTAGCTTTCGTACTGGGCTGATAAGACCAGAAACACAACCACCAGCCCCAAGCCAAAGATAATCGGCCCCAGACCACCGGCTGCAAGCTCTTCTCTGGCAGAACCAAACCATTCAAAGCCGGTACCGGGAATTGAAGCCTGCTTAAATGCGGCCTCCATGCCCTGGATCACTTGTCCGCTCGAGTTGCCGGGGGCTGGGTTACTAACAATGTCAGCCGAACGATAAATATTAAAGTGATTAATCACCTGTGGGCCGGAAGTTCGTTTAATTGTGACCAGTTCACTTAAGGGCACCATCTGGTTGGCTTGGGAGCGAACATAAATCTGCTCAATATCACTCGGAGAATCTCGGAACTGAGCATCTGCCTGGACGTAGACTCGGTAGTAGCGCGGCCCGAAGGAGAACTGGTTGACAAAGTTAGACCCCAGGTAGGCACCAACGGTGTTCATGGCATCGTTGAAGTTGACATTTAACGCCTGTAGGCGATCGCGATCAATATCGACGGCTAGCTGGGGTGCACTGGGCGGAGTGGGCGAGAAAACGCCGCCGAAAATTGGATTTTGCCGGGTTGCTTCAATGATCACGTTGGCGTTGTCGATAAATTGGTCGAAGCTTAGCTTGCCGCCAGTCCGGTCTTGAAACTGAAATTCTAGCCCGCCGTAGTTGCCCAAGCCCAGAATGGCCGGTAAGTTAACCGCCACTACCCGCGCATCGGTAATTGTGGCAAAGTCCCGATTTACCCGCTGCAACACGCCATCAATCTTTGATTCTGTTTTGGTTCGTTCATCCCAGGGCTTAAGCGAAGCGTACATTGTCCCGACATTGGAAATGCTGCCCTGGGTACTCAGACCCGGCAGCACCGTGACGAAGTCGATTTCCGGGTAATTCTTGAGCTTTTCCCAAATTTGATCGGCCACCTTATTGGTATAGCTGAGGGAAACCCCTGACGGAGCATTGATCAGACCAATAAACACTCCCTGATCTTCCTGGGGTACAAACCCAGTCGGGACGATTTGAAACAGAAAAACGGTTGCTGCTAAGCCAATGCCAAACACAACTAGCATTCCATAGCGAATCCGAATCAGAAATTCGACCAGCGAGGTATAGCCCGCTTTAAAGGAATCGAAGCCGCGATTGAACTTGCCAAAAAACCAGCCCAAGGGGCCACCCATTTCCCGCTCTTTACGGCGCAGCAGCAGCGCACTAATCGTCGGACTGAAGGTTAAAGCATTAAAGGTCGAAACAAAGATTGAAAAAACAATCGTCAAGGCAAACTGCTGATAGATCCGCCCCGTCGTACCGGGGAAAAACGCGACGGGCACAAACACAGCAATCAGCACCAGAGACGTACTGATCACCGCCCCCGTTAACTCATTCATCGCTTCGATCGCCGCCTGTTGGGGAGGGATCCCCTGCTCCACCTTTTCGACTACAGCCTCGACAATCACAATCCCATCATCGACCACCAGCCCGATCGCTAGTACCAGCCCCAGCATCGTTAGCGTATTCAGAGAGAAGCCAAACACAAACGCAAACCCCAAGGCGCCAATCAGCGAGACAGGAATCGCCACAACGGGTGCCACCAGCGCCCGCCAGTCCTGCAAGAACAAATAAATCGCCAAGATGACCAGAATCATGGCTTCGACCAGGGTCTTCAGCACATCCTCGGTGGAAGCATTCACAAATAAAGTCGTATCAAATACTGGCTTCACGACCAGTCCGGGCGGAAAACTTTGCTCTAGCTGAGCCAGCTTTTCTTTAACCGCGTTGGCGACATCTAGGGCATTGGCGTCGGCTGATTGATAAATCAGCATTGTGGTTCCCTGATGGAGTTTACTATCTGAACCCACCTTGCCAGTGAAGGAAGCAGTCGTGTAGCTCTGCGCTCCCAGTTCTACCCGCCCGACGTCTCTGACCTTGACGAGGTCGCCATTCGGCTGGGTTTTCAGCACCAGGTTTTCAAAATCTGTCACATCTGTCAGCTGCGTGGCAGAAGGAATTGTGAACGAAAACGTTTGTTCGTCTGGGGTGGGGGGTTGCCCAACCCCACCCAGCCCAATCAGCGGGTTTTGCTCTTGCAGTCGCTGAATCACATCGGTAGCCGTCAGCCCCCTTCCTGCTAAAGCATTTGGATCAAGCCAGATCCGCATTGAATAGAGGAGTTGACCGCTGTAGCTAACCAGAGCAATTCCCGGAATGCGGGTAACTTCATCATTGACGTAGAGGTCAACATAGTTACTGATGAACTTGGGATCTAGGGAACCATTAGGGGAATAAAAGCCCAGCGCCAGCAGAATTGCTGGAGAGGTTCTCTGGACGCTTACTCCCTGCTGCTGTACTTGGGTCGGCAACAGAGGCGTGGCCAGCCCCACCCGGTTCTGGACATCCACCTGGGCTAGGCTCTGATCCTGACTCGGATTGAAATAGACCGTAATCAAAGACTGGCCCGTAGCCGTACTGGCAGAGGTCATGTACTCCATATTGGTGGCACCGTTGATCTGCCGCTCCAAGGGAGTTGTGACTGTATTTTCGACCGTGGTGGCATCGCCGCCCGTCAGGTTGGCAGAGACCTGAACGGTGACTGGCGTCAGGGGGGGTAGGTAGCTAATTGGCAGCAGGGGAATGCAAATGGCTCCGATCAGCAGGATCAGCAGGGTACAAACCGTAGACAGAACGGGGCGCTTGATGAAATTGGTGGCGATCGATAACAAAGGCATTGCGGCTCACTCCTAAGACTCAGGCTTGATTGGGGCACCATTTCTCAGGTTGATGATGTTGGAGATCGCAATCTGATCACCGGATTTTAGTCCCTCTAGAACTTGGTAGTTTTGTCCTTGAATTGCTCCCAACTGAACCAACCGCTGACAGACAATCTGACTGGTGCTGGGGGGTGGCTCCCCAGCTTGGCAGGCTGACCTTTGAGCCACAAAGGCAAAATTTTGTCCACTCACTTGGGTGACAGCGGTAACTGGCACCAAAACCCCCGGCCGGCGGCTCCAAATCACCCTAGCTCGGACATACTGACTATCGCGCAGTTGGCCGTTGGAATTGGGAAACCGGGCTCTGGTCAAAATGGTTTGAGCACTGCTAGTGACAACGGGCGAAATAAAGTAAATGTTGCCCCTCGTCAGCAGTTGGTTAGTATTGGCATCTAACAGCTCTACTGGTGTCCCTCTTTCAAGTTGGGCACTCCGCGTAATCGGCACCAGAATCTTCAAATCGAAGAAATTATCTTGAGTAATCGTCGTCAGAATTTGCTCTGTCCCGACGACATCGCCAACTTTGACCTCAAAGTTACCAATGGTGCCGGCAATTGGCGATCGCACCTGTTTGAACTGAAACGGCACATTCGCCGTCCCGACGGCCGCTTCAGTATTCCGCAGCTCAGCGATCGCCTGGTTGACCGCCGCTTGGGCGGCTTTAATTGCCATATCCTGGGCCCGCAGTTGGGCGGCGGTTGACTCTAAGTTGCGGGTTTCGGTGTCGAGTTGGACTTGGGCGACGGCACCTTGAGCCACCAGAGTCTTAGCCCGTTCATAGTTGACTTTTTGGAGCTGGAGGTTAGAAGCCACCGCCGCTCGATCAGCAACCGTCTTATTCAAGTTGGCCTGGGAAGTTCTCACATTCGCCTGGGCAGCTCTAAATTGAGCGATCGCCGAGGCTAGTTGAGGAGCCGTTTGATCAGGCTCTAGCTGAAACAGCATCGCCCCTGGCTGGACTTGCTGCCCAAAGCCGACTGCGATCTTGGCAATCCGGCCATTGATTTGCGATCGCAGCTCGACTTTTTTGAGCGCTTCTAGGGAACCGACAAACTCCGTTGAGTCTTCTAAAGCGCTGGTGCCTACTTGCTGCAATTTAACCGGCAGCGATTGAGCTTGCCTGGCCGCTTCCGGCTTGCCACAGCCGATCAGCATCAGTACTAAACCTATCCCCCCCAGCCGCTTCAACATATCCAAACTCCCTAAGCCAGATTGATCAGCCTTGTGCATTGACTTGAAATAATTTTGCCGAATTGTTGACCCAAAAATCGATTAACCCCCAAAACATTACAGTCCTTTAAAGTTGGCCATGCAGAAACCTGAGTTGTAACGGCTAAGGTTTGCTGGCCCTAGCAGGTGTGGCAGTGGTAACTAAGGTGCTGAGTTTCTCCTTACCAAACTAGAATGTAATCCATTCCCCCTCCAGTGGATTGTTAATGCAGGTAGTTTTTTATGATTTGGCCGTTCAAAAAACCGTTTCGTCAGCAAATTGCCCGGATTGAAATCACCGGGGCGATCGCAGGTGGGACGCGCAAGCGGGTTTTAGCAGCCCTCAAAACGATTGAAGAAAAGAAATTTCCGGCCCTGCTGCTGCGAATTGACAGCCCCGGCGGCACCGTCGGCGACTCCCAAGAAATCTACAGCGCCCTCAAGCGGCTGCGCGAAAAAGTTAAGGTGGTAGCCAGCTTTGGCAATATTTCTGCTTCGGGTGGGGTCTACATTGGCATGGGAGCAGAGCATATTGTCGCCAACCCCGGCACGATTACCGGCAGCATTGGCGTGATTCTGCGCGGCAATAACCTAGAGCGGCTGCTGGAAAAAATTGGCGTTTCGTTCAAGGTGATCAAATCTGGCCCCTACAAAGATATTCTTGCCTTCGATCGCGAGCTGACTGACCCGGAAAAAGACATTCTGCAAGCCCTGATCGACACTAGCTATCAGCAGTTTGTCCAAACTGTGGCCGAGGGGCGCAACCTGGCGGAGGAAGCCGTCCGCAGCTTTGCCGATGGGCGAGTGTTTACCGGCCAGCAGGCCTTAGAGCTAGGTCTAGTCGATCGCCTCGGCACCGAAGAAGAAGCACGTCGCTGGGCGGCTGAATTGGTGGGCTTAGACCCCGAAAAAACCAAAACCTTCACGATCGAAGAGCGCAAACCGTTCTGGAATCGCCTGTTGCCAGGGGGAGCGCGCTCTGCCTCAACCCTGGGCAGCGGCATGAATTGGCTAGAGTTTGAGCTGGCGACTAGTGGATTACCCCTATGGCTCTACCGTCCCTAGTCCTGATAGAGTACGGGATAGTAAAAGCAGTGATTTTGATCAGTTTGAAACAAGCTCAAACCAATCGGGAGTTACGCAGTTGCCCCCTAATCCCCCAATTCTGGGGGACTTCAGAGGTTGCTCCCCCCAAATTTGGGGGGCTGGGGGGGCGAAAAAGTCAGCAATTCACTCAACTGCGCAACTCTTGCCAATCAAAATTCTTGAATGTTTAAGAGGGCTTGGGGTATTGAGGCGCGAGGGCATGACTGTGGGCTGGCGAGTGCGGGCAATTCGAGGAGCAACAACGGCAACCGAAAATTCGGTCACGGCAATCCGAGTCGCCGTCCACGAGCTGCTCGATGAAATTGAACGCCGCAATCCGCTCGACATGGCTGAGGTGGTCAGCGTCACCTTTTCGGCCACCCGCGACCTGGATCGCGTTTTTCCCGCCGCGATCGCTCGTGAGCGCTCCCATTGGCAATCTGTACCTTTGCTAGATGTGCAGCAAATGCACGTCGAAGACGGCCTCAAATACTGCATTCGCTGCCTAATTCAATTCAACACCCCCGACCCCCAAACCCAAATCAACCACGTCTATCTCCGCCAAGCCCAAAACCTCCGCCCCGACTGGTCAACCGCTCCGGCTAATGTCGGGATGTAAGTTTTTGAAAACTAAAACTGGACTTGGTAGGGGTAGTTAAGGATCCTTACAAATTTAAGTTGCACTGCCAAAACTTGGAAAGCCTTGTAGGTAGGCAATGTGTTTTAGAGGGTGTTTGAAAAGTTTTGAGAAAAGCTCTTGACCCATTAATCTGTCTAAAAAGAAGACGACAGAGGATCAAGAGCCATGAGAAAAGCATACCCGACGGATCTGACGGACGAGCAATGGGAATT
>JAHHGS010000093.1 GCA_019359715.1 Aphanocapsa sp. GSE-SYN-MK-11-07L
TTACCTGCCGAAGTTTCTCAAAAATGACCCGCCGAGGTTGCTGTCATTTGGGTGCCGAAGTTAGTGTCTTTAGGCCGCCGAAGTTAGTGTCTTTGGGCTGCCGAGGTTAGTGTCTTTAAGCACTTTCGACTAGGAAATCCACATCTTTCCTTTGAACAGATTGTCAAAGCCTGCCAGATTGCCCAGATCGATGACTTTATTAGTCAGTTACCCAATAATTACCAGACGATATTAGGAGAATTTGGGGCGAATCTCTCCGGTGGTCAACGACAACGGTTAGCGATCGCCCGCGCGATCGCTACCGATCCACCAATTTTAATCATGGATGAATCTACTGCCGGTTTAGATCCGGTGAGTGAATGTCAAGTCTTAGATCAACTGCTTAGCCAGCGTGAGGGAAAGACCACAATTATGATCACTCATCGACCCAGCGTCATTAACCGGGCTGATTGGGTTGTGCTACTGAGTGATGGCCAAATCCAACTTGAGGGCGAACTGTTGACTTTGCGAGAGAAACCTGGTGATCATCTCAAGTTCCTACTCCCTTAACCGTCTGCATATAGTAGACAGCTATAAATCCTTCAGCCCGATTAGTTTGAATCTAAAGCAAATGCAATCAATGTAGTTAATCTCTGTCATCAAATTAAGGTGAAATATATGTCTAAATCAAAAAGTATTTTAAGCTCTGATTTTTTGGCATCGCTAGAGCCAGGATTGTTAACTCAGCTCTCAGATCAAGAGCAAGAAACGGTAATGGGAGGGAGGCAAAGCATATCAATGTATCCGATGGTCACGTTTTCTTTCTCTGACTCGATTCACCTGATTACTAGCGCTCGTAATAATCAAAGATTAAATTTTTCTAATAATGTTAGGGGTGGACACTTTAACTCTAATTCTGATACTAGTTATGAATTGCACAGAACCACCAGCTACACTGTCACCTTGCCTGCATACTTGTTGTCATCAGGATCTGGCTTTAGTATTTTATCTCTGTTCCGATAGGTGTTCTTGGCTACTTCGGCTGATTATTTCGCACGAACTCAATCCGCGATAAGGCACTGGTGGCTGTCTCCCGCACGTAAGCGTCAGCCGATTCGTCTTCGATCAGGGCGGCTAGCACTTCACCGCTGCGGCGATCGCCGACGGAAGCTAAGGCATTGACAATCGAAACCGCTAACCCGATATTGTCGGTTGCCTGGAGCGACTCAATCAAAATATCTAGAGCCGGTTCGCCAATCTCACCCAGCGCCATGGCAGAGCCAATATGCACAACTGGGTTATCATCTTGCAGACCCGTCCTTAAGCCTGCTAGTCCTTCGACTGGAAACGGCTCTTCTGGGTAGTTGAGGGCAATCTGAGCTAGGGCTTTGGCGGCGCTGCCGCGCACCGTTACGTTCTCGCTCTTGGTTAAAGCTTCCACCAGCGGGTCAACGGCATCAAAACCGATCATGCCCAGCGCCTTAACGGCGGCCCGCCGATAGACAACATCTTCATCGTCCAGTGCCCTCATTAAATGGGGAACGGTCGTTTCGTCGCGGGTTTCAAAGATTTCTAGCATCGCTCGATCGCGCAGATGAGGATTCGGGTGCTTGAGTTGAGCAAAAAGGGCATCTTGGGTCATAGCAAAAAAATCAAACGGTAACTTCCATTGAATCAGGCTTTTCTTGATCTAGCTTTTGCCTGCACCAGCCAGTCTGCATCATTGGCAACCACCTGATGAGCGCTTAAGTCGCCAAACTTTTCTAGCGCCAGCAGAGCCGCATACTTCAGATCCCAGATTTTAGTTTCTAGGCAGGCTTTTAGGTCGGGAATGGCGCGGCGATCGCCCAGTTCACCGAGGGCGATCGCTGCTGCCGCTCGCGATTTTTGGAACTGGGGCTGCGGATTGTAGAGGGCTTCCATGAGCAAGTCGTAGGCGGGGGCGTGTTTGAGCCAGCCCATCAGCTTCATGACATGAAAATGAGCGCCGTAATCCGCCTCTGCTTCTGCGGCGTAGGTGGCAAACAGAGCCGCCGGGGCCGCCTCGGCGTGGTGGTCAAGCATCGTTTGGGTGGCCAAATAGCAGCGCCCAAAGTCAGTTTCGTAGAGTTCCCGAATTAAAAAATCTAGACTAGGCGGCTGGTCGTAAGCATGCACTAGCTTCAGATCTTGGGGATGATCGCGCAGGGATTGTTCAATATAGGGCTGGATGTCAGTAAAAGTCAGTTTGCCTTCTGCGATGCCTGCTTCGCCCAGTTGCCGCAGGGTGCGGAGTCGGAATACTAGTGACACTGGGCAACAAGCAATGTCTGGAATTGCTTGGTAGTAGCGAACATCAATCAGGTCTTGTAGGGCCAGTCGTCGAGCCACAACATTTGAGTGCTGCAAGAAGCCAACCACTCGTTCCATCAGCGTATAGTCTTGGCTGAAGTGGCAAACGGCGGCGATCGCCGCGCTGGCGGTCGGCACATCTTCTGCATCGACAAATTTGCGAATGCTCTCTAGGGCTGGCCCATAGTTGAGCTTCCGCAGGGCATGAATCATCACCCGATAGGTCTGCCCTGGCTTGTCAAGCAACTGGGTAATTTCTGCCAAAATGGCGGGGTCTTGGGTGCCAATTTCAGCGATCGCCCAGACGGCATTTTCCACCGTGTAGCAATCCTCTTCTGCCAAGCAAGTCCGAATCACGGGTAAAGCAGGTTGAGCTTGCAACCAGCCCAGCGTTTCCACGGACTTCCGGCGGACAATCCGGTTATCTAAACAAGGGTCAGTGGTTTGGATGGCTCGAATCAAGGCATTGATCGATTGCTCCGTCGGAAAATTGACCAAGTGAGAGGCCGCAATATAGCGAGAATCTTCCTGGTTGAGTTCGCTTTGCGGTGTATCCAAGAGGGCGATCGCTTGCTCTTCAGTCAAATTAAAGAGCTTATTAAACCGTTTTTCCATAAATTAGCCCGCTAGCTTGATGTTTCACCCATTTGCAAGCGCACAAAATCAGCAACCGTTTGCCGAAGCTCAGTAATACTTGCGGACAAGTTGGCAATTTGTTCTTGATTGGCCATAATTTGCCGATCATTAGCGGCGCTTTGATTCTGAATTGCAGTTATTTGCTGAGTATTTGCGGCAATTTGATCTTGATTTGCGGCAATTTGTTGAGCATTTGAAGTAATTTGCCGAGTATTCGCAGATATTTGTTCTTGATTGGCAGCGATTTGCCGAGTATTCGCAGTGGTTTGTTCCTGATTATCGGCAATTTGCTGAGTAATCGCAGCAATTTGTTGCTGGTTTGTTGCCTGTTGAGCAGCGATTTGGGCCAGAATTTGGCTGATCTGGGCCAAATTTTGAGTTACTCCAGTGATTGCAGAGTCTTGGTGAGCGATCGCACTTTCATGATCAGCCAAGCGGTTTTCATGGCGAATAATCGCTTGAGCGTTCTCTGTGACAATTGTTTGGACTGAATCAGCGGAAGTCATCGAGGCTGGCAATCAACTAAACAAATTATGCTTGATCATAAGCGAATCTGGAGAGCGATCGTTTGCCCCTCAAACAACAAGGGGATCCTGAGCCAATGCTCAACCTAATCAGGTAAAGCAACACTCAGAATCCCCACTGCAACTAGACTTTAAACTAGTCAGTCGCCGTAGTCAACGGCAGTCAACTAAGACAGGGAGTTGATGGCGTAGTCGAGCAGCGCATTGTACTCAACCAAAGCTTGAGCCGACATATCGCGAGGGGCGCAACCGCGGTTACGAGCGAAGGATAGGGCTTCAACGTAGGGTGCGGTAGGCAGACCCAAGGCGCGATAAACTTCACGCTGACCAGCAATTCCCCACTCATCCAAAGGGCCAGTGCCGCCGACGACCAAGCTGTACTGAATCAAACGCAGGTAGTGCTTGATGTCACGCGCACACTTGGACTTGAAGGTGTCGGTGGAGTTGGCTTCGCCAGAGTTGTTCAAGTAAGGATACTTTTTGATGCAGGCATCGTAGGCTTCTTTGGCAACATTGTCGATGTTAGCAGCTAGCTTTTCAGCGGCTTCTAAACGAGCAGTGGCGCGCTGAATGCTACCTTGGACTGATTCTAGGTCAGAGCTGCTGGGGAAGCGACCGGCTGCATCAGCAGCGGCGATGACCGTGGTAACAACTGATTTCATGCTTATATCTCCGAATGGATGTTCTCAGAAGGGTTGGATAGTTAGATTAAGTGTTGAGAGAAGATAGTCTCTCACTCACCATTAGTCGGAAGACTAGCTCAGGGCAGCAATTACGCGATCAAAGTAGCTAGAAGCTTCAGCAACCAAGGTGGCGCAACGATCTTCAACCACAATCGCACCCATTTTGCGCAGCTTTGCACCGGCAAATGCTTCGCTGGGTGTGTCTTTGATGTGAGCAGCGGCTTGAGCTTTCATGATTTGAACGGCACGCACGGTGGAGGTGGTGGGCACGCCCAGAGCAGCATAGGTTTCTTTCAAACCGTTCAAGCAGCGGTCATCCAATACGGAGGCATCGCCAGCTAGCAGAGCGTAGGTAACATAGCGGAGGATGATTTCAGCATCACGCAAGCAAGCAGCCATCCGACGGTTGGGGTAGCAGTTACCACCGGCTTGAATCAAACCTTGGTTTTCGCAAATCATCCCGGCAACGGCATCAGAAACCATGCAGCTTGCATTGCTAGCGATCGCGTTCACAGCGTCCAAACGTCTGTTACCAGAAGCAACAAATGCCTTCAGCGCACTGATATCGGTCACGGAGGAAGTGCTGGCATCGGCTGCGACTACAGCTCTAGAAAAAGCGTCAAGCATTGAGCTCTCCTTAATCAGTAAAAATTACATTGCCTACTCTGGAGCAGGACAATATCGAACATAAAAGAAGCGGGTGACACCAGTCTCAGTTATGAGGAACAAAGCAATAATCCGTAACATTTAGAAAAAATCCCCCTTCAGACGGGTTTTGAAGGAGGAAATATCGCAAATTGAGGCGGTAGAGTCAGTGGCAAACTTAGAAGGCTTGTTTCATCAGGTGCTTAATCATATTTTCCTTGACCATTAATTGGCGCAGCACTTCTAGCAGAAACGTTCGCGATTGCTCTGGGCTCAGGTCTCTAATCTGCTCTTCGTAAAGCTTGAGATTAAATTTTTGCTCTAGGCTCAGTTCAATTGACATGTCCATCGGGTTTACTCCTCGACGCAACGTTACTTAGGTCAACTTTGGCTACAGATTAACAAAAGTAACATCTACTTGACAAGTACGCACTTTTAGACGATTGCGAATAATCAGAGTGGCATCTCCTGCTAAATCTGTATGATTATTAAGAGGGGTTAATTGCTGAAGAGAATGCCCCGATATTTTTCACCTCTAAGGAGTCAAATTTCCGTCTATGGATGCCATGGAGTTTTTTCAGCGCAGCACTGGCCGGTGGCGATCGCAGCGCACAACCCACCACCTGGCCTTCAAGCGGGCGGAAACGGGCGAATCTGAAATTGTGGTAGAAGCCCTGGCGGCTGATCATCCAAAAGTGGTTGAAATTTGCCAACTCCATCAGGTTGACCCCAGCTTAGCGATCGGTGGTGCCTACGTTTCCTGGCAAGGCTCAATGGGCTGGGATAAAGAAGATGAGGATCATACTGGCTCCACCGTGTTTGCCTTGGTGCCAGATGCCAAAGAGCCTCGCCAAGGGGTGCTGCTGCGGGAGCGCGGCTATGCCGAAATTGTGCCTGTGGCGGGTCAGTATCAAATGGACGACGAAGAAGCTTTGGTGTTGACAACCGAGTACGAAACCATGAGTTCGATTGAGCGTTTTTCCTTTGCTGCCCCCAATTTGCGAATGCGAACCAGCACCGTCAAGCGGTTTGGTGGATTTAGCACGGCTACTTTCTGCACCGAGTTTTTGATTGAAGAATCGGCTGCCTCTCAAGCTCAGTCGGAACCCGTGCAGGCGTTTTCGCTCTTGGGTTGGTGAGGGCAGCAATCCTGACCACAAGCAGCGCTGACCCATTTACGCGCGGTCTAGATTATCTCTATGGTGTGCGTAGCTTGGCTCCAGAGGCCGGGGTGATTGATTTGGTTGAGCAGCTTGAGCAGCGAATTCCAATTTGCACCTGGATTGGCACTCACATTGAGCAGGTAAATCAGACCTTAGCGGCTCATCTTCAGGCTTGCCATGCTTGTTTTCATGCTTGGCAACAGCCTCAACTGCAAATTTTTGCGACTCCGTTGGCCCAATCTTTTGCGATTGAGGCGCTGTGCAACTTCAACACTGACCCCATCACCCTCTTGATTGACGTGGGGCGAGTGGTGCCAGCCGATTGGTTGGGTTTAGTCGTGCATGAATACGCCCATGCCCAGGCGGGTTCACCGGGGCATCATCAGGCGTTTGCTACATCTCTGACCCATCTTTGCTTAGGATTGGCGATCGCCCCGCCTCAACTTGGCAACGAAGAGAGTTTGCGCTTCTACCCCCCCTGCCGCCCAATGGAGCATCCCCTGGCCTTTTGGCGGGGAGAAAGTGATTTTGTTGCTTAGCGAAAATATCCACTTGCCTTTGAGAAATCGGTATTGCGGAGGTCGGCCAACTCAAACTTAGCTCCAGTCAATTCAGCACCGCGAAAAGAGGTGCCAATGGCGTGATGCCATTCGTCGCCAACCTGTCTCAAAGCCAGGGTTGTACAGCCGAGATAAACCAGGGTGAGCAGACCAAAGAAAATGCCAGCCCAGCCAGCTTGAGCATGTATGTACGCGCCTGCGATTACTCCCCACATCATCGCTGTGGCATAGCTCAAGATTGTGCTGGCAACCTTGACCGTTAGCTTAAAGGCAGTCTTGTCGTAACGGCTGCATAAGCTTACGGTTAACGCACCGATCAAGGTGCTTTGCAAGGCCACCGTTACCTTGCGATCGACAAGATCCAACAAAATTTGATTGATCGGGGCAGCAGAGTCAGGCACTCTCATCTGGTAGAACAGCTCTAGTCCGTGTTGGAGCCGATCAGGATAATAAAACCCGCAGACAAACCCGACCACTGCCCCCGCCAAAATGCCCGTCACAATGGCAATTACTTTTCTGAACTGAGAGCGTTTGACTAGGGTCATCAAGACAGGGCTGAAGCCGACCAAGCTGAGCAAAATATACAAAAATTGCAGGTGCGGAGCAGCCGGATTGAGGGGTGGTTCGCCAACGGTTGTAAACACGAGCCGAGCCACAGCATCCCCCACCCATCCGCCTGCGAGCGCAATCAGCATTCCCAAGAACAGGCGCTGTTGCCAAGTTAGCCCAGCTCTGGCGTTGCTAAAATCGGCACCGCTCAAAATTGCCCCGCTGAAGTTACAGCCACGAATGTCTGCCCCCTGAAAATTGGCTGAGCTGAGATCTCGATTTTTGAACGAACGATTTCTGAGGTTGCGGCGGCTAAAATGGCTCATGGTGAAACTGGACAGGGAATAGCGGTGATATTTTTCTGCCTTCAAACATTATGCTAAAACGGCGATCGCGGCAGTTCGTCCTCAACCTGCTAATCACGGCAATTTTGAGCCTGCCGATTGTTTGGTATGGTTTTGCCCAATGGTCTCGCCCGCCTCGCAGCCCAGCAGCGCGATCGCTGTTTGAGGGCATTCGCTACGAGCGGCAGGTGCTGTCGGTGCCGCGTCCGGTCATGGTGCATATTGTGGCGATCGATCTGGCTGCTCCAAGCGTTAGACCCTTCGTCACACCGGGATTCTTGGCAGAACCCTGGTGGGGAAGTAACTCATCCGCGATGACTGTGACTGAATTCGTCGCTCAGTTTAAGCTCCAGGTTGCAATTAACGCTAATTTTTTTCATCCATTTATGGAGAATAAGCCCTGGGACTTCTATCCCGACAGCGGCGATCCGGTTCACAATATTGGGCAAGCGACCTCCAACGGCCTCACCTACTCTCGCGGCAAACCTGGCCGGCCGGCAATTTGCTTCCTAGACCACAATCGCGTTCAGATGGTTGCGATGGGTTTGTGCCCAAAGGAAACGCAGCAGGCGGTGGCTGGCAAAGAGATGCTGGTTGAACATGGTCAGATTGTGCAGCAGTCTGCGGAGACGCTTAAAGGAGATAAGTCCTATCCGCGCAGTCTCGTAGCGATCGATCAATCTGGTCAAAAACTTTGGCTGATTGCAGTTGATGGCAAGCAATTTGAGTACAGTGAAGGGCTAAAACTAACAGAAATGGCTGACTTTGTGCTGAAATTAGGCGCTGATGCTGCGATCAATCTAGACGGAGGTGGCTCAGTGACCTTAGCTGTCCAAGCTCTAAAGGAAGTCAAAGTGTTGAATGCTCCCATCCAGACCCGCATCCCAATGCGGGAGCGCCCTGTTTCAAATCAGTTGGGATTTTTTGCTAACCCACTTCCCTCAGAGCGTCATAGTTGAGCCGCATTGTTCGCCAACAAATTAACCGTCAGCCGCTTTTGCTCAATGGCATCAATAGAAAAGGCGCGATCGAGTATTACAGATTGCTACATCTGTCGAGCAGAAATAAGTTCAATTACCTAGCCACCGTATGCTGACTTTTGGACTTGTCTCGCAAGTTTTAGTCAATTGGTCGCTGCTAATTTGACCAAGTGATGAATTGGTAAATTCGAGTTTTAGAGAGGTTTGAATAAATGCCTATTCCTTTACTGGATTATGCTCGCTCTGCTCAAAACCAGCGTGTGGCTGGGTTTGAAATTTCGGGCGATGAGCAACCTAGAATTTATACGACGGAAAATTTACTCTCAGCCGATGAGATAGATGCCTTGATTGTGGCAGCCTATCGGCAAGTTTTTCATGAGCAGCAAATGCTCTCCAACAACCGTCAACTGTTGCTGGAGTCTCAACTGAAGTCTCAGCAAATCACGGTCAAAGAATTCATCCGTGGCTTAGCTACTTCTGATGCGTTTCGGCGGCTAAACTACGATGTCAACAATAATTACCGCTTTGTCGAGCTTTGTGTGCAACGGCTGTTAGGGCGGCAAGTGTACAGCGATCGCGAAAAAATGGCTTGGTCAATTGTCTTGGCTAGTAAAGGGCTGCACGGGTTTGTTGACGATTTAATCAATAGCGAAGAGTACATCAGCAACTTCGACAACAATACCGTTCCTTACCAGCGGCGGCGAGTGCTGCCCCAGCGGGCCCGGGGCGAATTACCGTTTGAGCGGATGGCCCGCTATGGAACTGACTACCGCGATCAGTTACCCCGTCCTTCTAATATTCGTTTGAGAGTCATCGGGCAAGCAGATGGGCTATTCGCCAAATTTGAACCCTTTAACTGGGAAACCTTTGTCCGCCGCGCCAATTGGTCAGCCGTGTCAGGCCTAGGGTTGATTCTGTTCTTAATCATTTTCTTTGTCTTAGCCCTCTCAACCACAACGATTAATCCAGCAGGTTAGTTTGGCAGGGCTGAGTTCTTAGGACTGGGAACTCAGCCCTCAGAGTTAAAAGAGTCTATTCTGCTGCGATCGGCAGTAGCTCCGCTTGAGAGTCCAAAGGGGCGCGTAGGCTCAGATAGGCAATTGGGCCGAGCAGCGGAATCAAGGCGATCGCTAGCCATAATCCTCGCTGACTCATGCCACGGCGAGCTAAATCATCCGGCACTAAAACGGGAAAGAGCAGGCTGAGCAAGCAAAAATCTAAGCTCATAACATGGATAAACCGACTGGTCTGCCACTGCTGCCAGAAGTCTGACCAGTCACCCTTAAGCAAGCCATAGCTGAGCAGGGCGATCGCTGCTAGTCCTAGAGCAACTCCGATCCAGCGAGACTCGGTGAGTTTGAGCACACCATTCACCGGGCCAGCAAACTGAGCGGGCGATCGACGCAGCGCCAAATAAGGCAGAATCGCAAAAGCACCGACTGCAAAGGAAGCAACCACAAATATCCAGGCAGCTAAATTCTGCCCGCGTCCATCCACCAGCAGCAGACAGGTGTAAACCAGCGGCCAAATTCCCATCAGGTTAAATAGCGCTATCACTAGCGGATTAATCCCTGCCCACTGCCCCGTAGACAGGTTTTGAATCAAGCTGAAGGTATCGGGCTGATCGGGGGGAGCCAGCAGGAAAGCGTAGCAAATAAACCCCAGCCACAGTAAGTCAAAGCCAATAAATTTCAGCCAATTTTGGTTCATAGCTGCCCGATCGCTTTATGAGTTTGCGGAATCACTCGTACAGACTTGAGGTTAGCTTTCATCAGGGCTTGCCAAGCCAAAACTTGCTCCGGTCTGGGTGCGGTTAAATCTTTGGCTGTACCCAGCGGAGTGACAGGCTGTAAAAAAACCGGGATAGCTGGATGCACCTCCGCCACAAGCTGACGGGCCTGCACCAAATCGCTAGTCTGGGTTTGGGCAGAAACAATCAGCTTACAGAAGACTTCTAGCTTGGCACTATGGCAGCAGCGGAGAAATTCGCTGTGAGCTGACCAGTGAGACTCGCCGCTGACGCTGGGCAGTTTAATGTCCATCCCAACTGCATCTAGGTAAGGCAAAATTGGTTGGAGCAGCAAGGGCAAATGCCCTGCTGTTTCCAGATAAATTGGTAAGCCGGTTCGATCGCGGACTAGCGGCAAAAACTGCGCCAAAAACTCGGCGTGCAGAAGCGGTTCACCGCCGGTCAGGCTAATACTATCGTGCAGTCCTGGCTGATTTTGCTGATTAACCCAATCTAAAAGCTGTTGACTGGTGACAGGGTTATTGGCGGTCAAAAAATCTCGTTCGCCGGGCGATCGCTCAATTTGGCAAGTCTGGCTGGGCTTCCAGGTATGGGCGCTATCGCAAAATCGACACCGCAAATCACAAATGCCAAACCGGATAAAAATTTGGCGCGTTCCCACGTTCAGTCCTTCACCTTGAATGGCTGAAAAAACTTCCACCAGAGCAGCTGTCAGGTCTGGAGGATCTGAAACTTGAGCCGGAGCGGTAGCGAAGTTGACCATACAAAAAAATTAGAGCGGCAAAAACTCAGCGCTATTGACCCGCGTTTCTTCCAGCCGCAGTCGCTCGATTTGCACGATTGGACTGTAACCCAAACTATCGAGTACGGCTTGGGCTTGACCAGCAAGCAGGCGGGCTAAATTTTCGGTGGTTGGGTCTTCTGGGGTGAGAAACAAGCGCAGGGTTGGATCAGCCGATCGCAGAGTTTGCACCAGTGGGTCAGCCTGGTTCAGGATTAAGGCATGGTCAATATGCTGGTCTAGCCAGCCCCGCCAAACTGCCTTGAGTTCGCCAAACTCAATTACCATCCCTTGCGAATCAAGTTTTTCGGCTTTTAGGGTCAGCACAATTGTCCAGCTATGTCCGTGAATATTACGGCACTTGGAACCACAGTTCGCCAGCCAAAACCGATGGGACGCTTCTGCATTGTGCTGAATTTCGAGGCGATACATAGCTCTCTTGAGAGTCTCTCAGTGAATCGCCCCCTTAACTCCACCTCGCGAAGTGCGTCCGTCTAGGACATATTCTAGGGAACTTGGAGTTGAAGTCCCCCAGAATTGGGGGATTTAGGGGGCGTAGGTTTGTCGAAATGACAAATAGACCTGGGTATGACTTCATTCTACAAATATTAAACTTGACGCTAAAAAACCCTCTGCGCTAGCAATTCTCAAATCAGCACAGAGGGTTTTTTAGCAAACTTGACTTTAGAACAAGCCCAAGGTTAAAGATTTGTCAATCGGGAAGGTAGCGCCAATTCCTAACCAGAGGGTGACAACAGTCCCAAATAGAAAGACTGCGGTCGCGACTGGTCGACGGAAGGGGTTTTGGAACTTGTTGACGTTCTCAATGAACGGAATCAAGATCAAGCCCAGCGGCACCGAAGCCATCAGCAGCACGCCCAGTAGCTTATTTGGGACAGTCCGCAAAATTTGGAAGACAGGGTAGAGATACCACTCTGGCAAAATTTCTAGCGGAGTAGCGAAGGGATTAGCAGGCTCACCAATCATAGCGGGGTCGAGCACAGCCAAGCCAATGCACAGAGAGATTGAACCCATGATCACGACTGGGAACATATAAAGCAGGTCGTTGGGCCAGGCGGGTTCACCGTAGTAGTTGTGCCCCATGCCTTTTTTGAGCATGGCTTTCAACTCAGGGTCATTCAGGTCTGGCTTTTTAATGATTTTTGCCATTGAGCGGTCTCCTTAACAAACGAGGGTCAGCGTCAGATCATCATCGTCAAAATTGATGTCAAACCTGTGATTCTTTCTAGGGCAGCAGAGCCGATCGCAGGTGATCAAAACAAAACCTTAAAGCGGGCCGGAAATGCCCTGCTTACGAATCATCAGAAAGTGCAGCAGCATGAAGACAGCAATCAGCCAAGGCAGCACAAAGGTATGAGCGCTGTAGTAGCGAGTCAGCGTCGCTTGACCGACACTTTCACCACCGCGCAGCAGTTCAGTAATCAATGAACCAACGACAGGAATTGCTTCCGGCACACCTGAAACAATCTTGACCGCCCAATAACCAACTTGATCCCAAGGCAGAGAGTAACCCGTCACCCCAAAGGAAACGGTGATCACCGCCAAGACAACACCCGTCACCCAGGTCAGCTCACGGGGCTTTTTGAAACCGCCGGTCAGATAAACTCGAAACACGTGCAGGATCATCATCAGCACCATCATGCTGGCAGACCACTTGTGAATGGAGCGAATCAACCAGCCAAAGTTGACGTCATTCATAATGAACTGAACTGAGGTAAACGCCTCAGCGACAGTTGGCCGGTAGTAAAACGTCATTGCAAATCCAGTTGCAAACTGGACTAGGAAGCAGGTGAGAGTGATGCCGCCCAAGCAGTAGAAAATATTAACGTGGGGAGGAACATACTTGCTGCTGACATCCTCGGCGAGTGCCTGAATCTCTAGGCGCTCCTCGAACCAGTCATATACTTTGCTCATAAAGCCAATGATTCCTGAAAAAAATGTATCGCTTCATGAAAAATGTAACATAGTCCACACATCAATTTCAGCCAAAACCAGGCGCATTTCTCGAATCGATCGCCATCCTGAATCGAATCTTGTCGCGATCGCAATCTGGGGTCAGAACGAATTATTTTTTGAATCCCTCACTTTACCAGGGATTCAAAAAATAATCTTAGTTAAAATCCTAATTAATTTCAGCCGGCAGCAATCTAATTGCGATCGCTGGTTAAAATTTAGCTATGAGAAAACTTGGGATTTGGTTTGGACTGGTTTTGGGGTTGGCGATCGCAATTTTGACGATCTTTTCACCA
This sequence comes from Aphanocapsa sp. GSE-SYN-MK-11-07L, assembly GCA_019359715.1. Classification (GTDB taxonomy): domain Bacteria; phylum Cyanobacteriota; class Cyanobacteriia; order Thermosynechococcales; family Thermosynechococcaceae; genus JAHHGS01. The sequence goes on from JAHHGS010000093.1 coordinate 13,196, forward strand.
CCAGCTTTGGCCTTGACTGAAGAGCAAAAGCTCTACAACGAAGCTTGGCGGATTGTTAGTCAGTCCTATGTGGATGAATCTTTCAATGGCAATAATTGGTGGCTAGTGCGACAGAATGCCCTCAAACAGCCGCTGCCCGATCGGGAAGCCACTTACACGGCCATTCAACAAATGCTGACCAAGCTAGAAGACCCGTTTACGCGGTTGCTCAAACCAGCTCAGTATCGCAGCCTGCAAACCACGACTACTGGCGAACTAACCGGGATTGGGCTGCAAATTTCCCTTGACGCTAAAACTGGCTATTTAGAGGTGATTACGCCAATTGAAGGCTCGCCTGCCGCTAAAGCCGGGTTGCACCCTAAGGATCAAATCTTGCAGATCGATGGCACTCCGACCAATCAATTGACGCTGGACGAAGCCGCCGAGCGGATGCGCGGCCCAGTTGGCTCTTCGGTGCTGCTGACGGTGCGCCATCCCGATGCGCCCAGTTCTGACCAATTAAAAATTAACCTCAAGCGCGATCGGATTGCCCTTAACCCCGTCCAGGCTGAACTGAAAACTCTAGACGATGGCAGCAAGCTAGGCTACATTCGGCTGAATCAGTTCAATGCCAATGCCACCACCCAAATGGCGCAAGCAATTCAGCGGCTAGAAAAGCAGGGCAGCGATCGCTACATTCTGGACCTGCGCAGCAATCCCGGCGGGTTGCTTCAAGCCGGAGTAGACATTGCCGAACTGTGGATGAACCCTGGCACGATTGTTTACACCGTCGATCGCCAGGGCATTTTAGGCAGTTTTAGCGCCAACCAACCCGCCCTCACCCATGACCCGCTGGTGGTGCTGGTCAACCAAGGCACCGCTAGCGCCAGCGAGATTTTGGCCGGAGCGCTCCAAGATACGGGGCGGGCCAAGCTGGTTGGCGAAAAAACCTTTGGCAAAGGCTTGATTCAGTCGCTGTTTAATCTTTCGGATGGGTCGGGGCTGGCGGTGACGATCGCTCGCTACGAAACCCCCAGTCACCACAATATTGACAAAGTTGGGATTACTCCAGATCTGGTTGTTGCGTTAGCTCCGATCGCGATCGACCAGGTGGGCACCGATACTGATCAGCAGTATCAGGCTGCCGTCCAGTTGCTTGATACCCCGGCGGTTATGGCCAATGCGCTCCGGTAGGCGAACGTATCACGACCCTTTGCACGGCGCGATCACGCTCACAGTTGACGATCCGACCGAAGCGCTGCTGATTCAACTGATCGATACGCCGGGCTTTCAGCGCTTGCGGCGAATTCGCCAGTTAGGCACAGCCAGCCTCACCTTTCATGGGGCCGAGGGGTCACGCTTTACCCATTCCTTGGGGGTAATGGCGATTGCCCGTCGCGCCTTTGATTTACTGGTGGAAAGCTATCCGCAGCTACAGCCCTATCGCCCTTTAGTGCTGTGCGGGGCCCTGCTGCACGACATTGGGCACGGGCCATTCAGCCACACCGGGGAAGATATTTTCGGCAGCAACCACGAGTATTGGACCTGCCGGATTCTGCGAGAATCTCTGCCCTTGCGGCAAAAATTAGATGCTTTTAGCCCTGACTTAGTTGACCAACTTGAACAGGTTTACTTAAAGCAATTTGAGCCACCCGTGGTTTGGCAGTTAGTTTCCAGCCAGCTTGACTGCGATCGGCTTGACTACCTAATGCGCGACAGCTACTTTACTGGCGCTTCCTACGGGCATCTTGACCTAGATCGAATTTTGCTCGCCCTCAATTACGACCCGGTGAGCCAGCAGTTGGTCGTGGTTGGCAAAGGACAAGCGGCGATCGAGCACTATCTGGTCGTCCGCTACTTTATGTACGCTCAGGTCTATAATCACCCCAAGAATATTGCCGCTGCCGTCGGTCTAGAGCAAGTTTTTCGGCAGGCCAAACTCCTGTTGCTCAAAGGTCAACTGACAGCGGATGCCACCGTCACTGCCTGGCTAACTCAGCCCAGCCAGGAGCTGACTTTGGCCCAGTACTTGGGGGCTGATGATGGGGTGTTTAGCTACCATATTCAGCATTGGCAAACTAGCGCTGAGCCAGTTTTAGCCGATCTGTGCCGTCGCTACTTAGACCGAGATTTACTCAAAGCCTTGGATGTGAGTCATCTGGATCAAGATCAGCAGGCTGAATTATTGGCTAAGACCGAGCAACTGTTAGCCAGAGCCGGATTTGTCCCAGAATGCTACACCGGACTTCGGGTGGCATTGAGCCGGGGCTACACCCTCTATCAGCGCGGGATTAAACTGCAAACCACGCTGGGCTTACAGGAAATCAGTCAAGTTTCGCCCCTTGTTCAAACTTTGACTCAGCCCTACCAAAAAGCTTGGCTGCTCTACCCCAGAGAAATCGCAGCGGATGTGCTCCAGCTTAACTAGAGCATTACTAAGAAACGTTACGTTCCATCAGCTTGAATCGCTATACTGCGAGAAAAATTATTGCTGAGCTATGAACATTGAACATCCCACTGCCCAAGGCGCAACGCCTGAAGAAGAGAAAGAGCTACAAGACCTCAAACTCAGGATTGAGCGATTGATTGAGGATGGCAAACTGACGCACACTGAGTATCGGGATCTGGTGAATTCTCTGCATCTCAACTCTGGTCACAGTGCTGATCAAATCAGGCGAATTATTGAGCTTTATCGCAGTATTGTCACGGACAAACTGAAAACTGGCGATCTGGTATATCAAGAGTTTGACTAGGCCAGTGCTGACTCGGAAGATTAAATCTCTAGAATCCGCTCAGTTGCTTGCCTATGAAAGTTGCCGTCTTTAGCACCAAACCCTACGATCGCCAAGTCTTAGAAGTTGCCAACTACGACCACGAACACGACCTCGTTTTTTTTGAAGTGCCGCTCAATCGCAAAACGGCTCGCTTGGCGACTGGGTTTTCGGCGGTGTGCGTATTTGTGAATGACCAGCTCGATCAAGTCACGCTCGGCATTTTGGCCAGTCACGGCACCAAGCTGGTTGCCCTCCGCTGTACTGGCTTTAACAATGTAGACCTGAAAGCTGCCACCAGTTTGGGCATGACGGTAGTACGTGTCAGCGCCTACTCGCCCTATTCTGTAGCAGAGTTTGCGGTTGGGCTGATTTTGACCCTCAACCGCAGGTTTCATAAAGCCTATAACCGAGTTCGAGAAGGAAATTTTGCTTTAGAGGGGCTGCTGGGGTTTGACCTCCGGGGTAAAACCGTCGGGGTGATTGGCACCGGCAAAATCGGCTTAATTTTTGCTCAACTGATGCAGGGATTTGGCTGCAAAGTTGTTGGCTACGACCTTTATCCGAATCCGAACTTTGAGACAGTAGCGGCTAAATATGTGCCCCTGTCAGAACTCTTTGCCCAGTCCGACATTATTTCGCTTCACTGCCCGCTCACGCCGGAAACGCATTATTTGGTGAATCAAGCCGCGATCGCTCAGATGAAACGAGGAGTGATGCTGATCAACACCAGTCGGGGCGGGCTGATTGACACTCAGGCGGTGATTGATGCCCTCAAATCTCAAAAAATTGGTGCTCTCGGCTTAGATGTTTACGAGCAGGAATCTGACCTCTTTTTTGAAGACCTCTCGAATGAAATTATTCAAGATGACCTGTTTGAGCGACTGCTAACATTTCCAAATGTGATTGTGACTGGGCATCAGGCCTTTTTCACCGCCGAAGCGCTGCGAGACATTGCTGAAACCACCCTAGAAAATATTACTGATATTCAAGCTGGGCGAGACTGTCCCAATCAAGTTGTGCTTCCCAAGTAGTTGTCATTCTTGGGAAGGACTTTGCTACAGAGCTTTTAGCAAAATATACTGTCAGTGCTTTCAGCCTGAAGCACTATAAAATTAGGAAAATTAGGGGGTGATGCTGGGTAGCTCTATGGGGTTATTAATTAATTTAGACGGGGTAATTAGCCCCGCTGCCACGATTTCAGTTTTAGACCGAGGATTCCTATACGGTGATAGCGTCTACGAAGTCGTGCGGACGTTTAACCGTCAGCCAGTTGGATTGCAGGAACACCTCGATCGCCTGCGTCGGTCTGCCGCTTACCTTTATCTGGCCGTGCCTTGGAGCGATCGCCATCTTAAGCAAGAAGTTGATCAAACCCTCCAGCAGGCAACTGGCGAGGAATTTTATATTCGGATTGTTGTGACGCGGGGGGCTGATCAAACGATTGCCTTGCTGCCAAGCGCTCAAATTCAGCCCAGTCTAATGATTGTGGTTTCGGCAATTGATCCGCAGCCCAAGCTGTCAGAAACCGGGCTGCATTTACAAATCGTCGATCGCATCCGTAACCACCAGCAGGCCCTTAGCCCTGCGGCTAAAACGGGTAACTACCTGAATAACATTCTTGGCCTCCTGGAAGCCCGCCAGCAAGGGGCAGACGATGCCCTGATGCTGAATCCGCAGGGAGAAATTGCCGAAGCAACCACCAGCAACCTCTGGCTGGTGCAGGATGGCATTGTCAAAACGCCCAGGGTTGAAGCGGGGATATTGCACGGAATTACCCGCGCTTTTCTACTGCAAATTTTGCGCGATCGCCAGATTCCTCACCAAGAAACCACCCTCAAACCGGCCGATCTTTGGCTGGCAGACGAAGCTTTCTTAAGTTCTTCGGTGCGCTTGTTGATGCCAATTAATCAGATCAATGACTACCAATTACCGCAGTGTCCTAGCTCAATGACTCGCTTTCTGTGGGATCAGTTGCTGATGCTGATGCAGGACTCCACTCAGGATTAATGGACTTTAGGCTCTAATGAGCAACGCTGGCCCGCTTAAACGCTTCGTCTAAAACTTCTGAGAGAGTGGGGTGGGTGTGCACCAGCGGTGAGAGATCGTGGACGCTCTGCCGCTTGGCGATCGCATTCGAAGCTTCATGAATTAAATCAGCAGCGTGGAGCCCCAAGATGTGCGCCCCTAAAATTTCCCCTGTATCTTCCCGGAAAATAATTTTTGCCATCCCATCGGTTTCGCCCTCGGCCAGGGCTTTCGAGTTGCCCTTGAAATAGGTGCGAACATTGCTCACCTTAAAGCCTTCGGCTTCACCGAGTTTTTGGGCATCTGGCTCAGTCAAACCAACAAAGCTAATTTCGGGGTGGGTAAAGGCAGCGGCTGGGATGCTGCGGTAGTCTATCTGGCGATCGCGCCCGCAAATCGTTTCCACAACCGCAATTCCCTGCGCCGACGCCGCGTGGGCCAGCATCATTTTGCCTGTCGCATCGCCGATCGCCCACAGATGAGGCACGGGTTCGCCCTGGTTTAGCACTGCCATGAAGTCATTAATGGGGATAAAGCCTCGTTTGTCGGTTTCTACCCCAACGTTCTCCAGACCCAGATTCTTGGTGGCAGGAATCCTGCCGGTGGCGACTAAACAAGCATCGACTTCTAGGGTTTCTACAACTTCTTTGGTCTTCGCATCGGCTAGCTCAATCACGACTGGCGACCCTGGCGTGACTTTGATGGCCAATCTGCCGACATGGGTTTCAATGTCTCTGGGCGCAATTAGGACTCGCTGGGCAATTTTGGCAATGTCAGGGTCAAAGGTGGGCATTAGCTGATCGAGGGCCTCAATCATTGTTACTTCACTGCCCAAGGCGGTGTAGACATCCGAAAACTCTAGCCCAATGTAACCACTGCCAATAATCGCTACCCAATCAGGTAGCCACTCTAACTTGACCGCCTGATCGCTGGTGAAGACGGTTTGACCATCCACTTCAACTCCAGGGGGAACCCAAGGGACTGAGCCGCTGGCTACAATAATGTCTTTAGCCGTGATCGTTTTTTCACCCGCCGATGTAGTGACGCTGACCTTCTGCGGGCCAGCGACTTTGCCCCAGCCCTGAATGGTGTCTACCTTGAGTCGGGTCAGGCTATTGGTCAAATCACCCCGAATTTTTTGCACCAGATTGTCGGCATGGGCAGCCACGGCACTGCGATCGAAAGACACCTGCCCCAATTGAATGCCCAGCGCTTTCAGATGATGCTCGTTGTGCAGTTCGCGGACTCGCCCCGAAGCAGCTAGCAGCGCCTTCGAGGGAATACAGCCCCGATTAACACAGGTGCCACCCATCTCGGCCGATTCTATAATGGCGGTTTTTAAGCCACAGGCCACAGCATGAATCGCTGCTCCATGTCCGCCGACACCGGCACCGATAATCACCAAATCGTAGTCAAAACTCACGCTGCTCTCCTGATTGCTGTTAAGCTGTCCACCCTTAAACTTACAAGCTGGTTGAACCATGCCTTGACAGCTTCAACCAATCAAATCAAATCTGGCTTGCTACATTCTCGGTTGGATCGGGTGGATTCAGCAACCATCAGCGCAAGATGGTTAGCGCATGTCGCTCATCCAGGGGACCGCTCAGGGAATCTGGTTTGGCCCCCCTATGATAGAAGCAAGCTTCAACGTGACTAGCGCTATGGTTCTTCAGGCTCCAGCCCAACGCCAGCAACCCTCTGTAACCTGGACTCACCTCCCAGATGACTTTGTTCTGCCTAATGATCCTGGGGAAAATATTCAACAGCCTGCTCTAGCGGCCGCTCTCACCGATGCCTTAAGTGCGGGCGATCGCCTGCAATCCCAAATCCTAATTGCCTCTAACTTCGGTCTGGTAGCGACGGTTGAGCAAAAAACGGTTGTAAAAGCGCCAGACTGGTTCTATGTGCCCCAGGTTTTAGCAATTTCCCCCGAAACGATTCGACGCAGCTATACGCCAAGTCTGGAGGGCGACCCGGTAGCTGTTGTGATCGAGTTTCTCTCTGAAACCGATGCCGGAGAATATTCGATTCGCCCCACCTATCCCTATGGCAAGTTCTATTTTTTTGAGCAAATCTTAAAAGTTCCCACCTATGTCATTTTCGATCCGCTCAGCTTGAGCCTAGAAGTTCGCTGTCTGCAAGCAGGCACGTATGTTTTGCAAGCTCCCAACCCAGAAGGACGCTACTGGATTCCTGAAATTGAGCTATTTCTAGGACTTTGGCAGGGCACTCGCGTTGGGATGACGATTCACTGGCTGCGCTGGTGGGATGAAGCGGGCCAGCTCTTGTTGTGGAGTTCTGAGCAAGCTGAGCAAGAACGCCAACGGGCTGATCAGGAGCATCAGCGGGCTGAAACAGCGATCGCCGCTCTAGAAACAGAACGACACCAAACAGCAGCCCTAGCCGCAAAATTGAAAGAACTGGGCATTGATCCAGCCGCGCTTTAAAATCGAAAACTAACTCCTTAAAAGCATTACCCAGGGTAGTTATGGATGCAACTCTCCCATTATCCTCAACCCAGCGAGACCACTTCGCGATCGCCTTTGCGCCCCTATCGCTGGCGGAAGTTTATGCCTTAGCAGACGATCCGGGCAATGGGGCGATCGTGGTGATGAGCGGCATGGTGCGCAATCAAACCGATGGCCGCCCGGTAATTGCCCTAGAGTATCAAGCCTACGAACCGATGGCTTTAAAGGTATTTAGTCAAATTGCGGCTGAGATTCGCGGCGACTGGCCAGAGGTAAGAACGGTTGTAATTCACCATCGGACAGGGCGACTGGAAATTGGTGAAATTAGCGTGTTAATTGCGGTTGGCTGCCCCCATCGGGCGGAAGCCTTTGCGGCCTGCCAATCCGCGATCGATACGCTCAAGCAAAATGCGCCGATCTGGAAAAAAGAATGGTTTTCGGCTGAGGAGTATCAGTGGAGTAAGTGCTGCTGAGAATTAGTTTATTGTCCTTAATATTTAAATTGGCTAGACTCAGTTCTGCTGATAGCCAAAACTAAGCGAAATAAGCACCGTTGAGACTTATTGATATATATTCTCATTTGCTAAGATGTATTTTTATCCACAAAAGTCCTTCGGTATAGACGCTATCTTGTTAAAATCAGTAACAAATATAAAGAAATTGGGCTGGAATAACTTATGGGTCGTACTGGGGTGTTGCTGCTGAACTTGGGTGGACCCGATCGAATCGAGGATGTTCGTCCTTTCCTGTTTAATCTGTTTTCTGACCCAGAAATTATTCGCCTCCCCTTTCCGTGGCTGCAACGTCCTCTAGCCTGGCTGATTTCCACCCTGCGCTTCCGCAAGTCTCAGGGCAATTACCTGCAAATTGGTGGCGGTTCACCCCTGCGCCGGATCACCAATGAGCAAGCTCAGGCCCTGGAGGAACATCTGACTCGCCAAGGGCTAGATGTGAGTACATATGTTGGGATGCGCTACTGGCACCCGTTTACCGAAGAGGCGATCGCCCAAGTCAAGCGAGACAACATCCAAAAATTGGTTGTGTTGCCGCTTTATCCCCAGTTTTCAATCAGTACCAGTGGCTCTAGCTTTCGTCTGCTAGAAAGTTTGTGGCAGCAAGATCAACAGTTGCAGTCGATTGAATACACCCTGATTCCTTCTTGGTACAGTGCCCCAGGCTACGTACAGGCGATGGCCGACCTGCTGCGGCAAGAAGTTGATCAGTTTGCCGACCCAAATGACGTGACCGTATTTTTTAGCGCTCATGGGGTGCCGCTCAGCTACGTCGAAGAAGCAGGCGACCCCTATCAAGCCGAAATCGAAGCCTGTACGGGCCTGATCATGAAAGCCCTCAATCGTCCCAATCCGCACGTCTTGGCCTATCAAAGTCGAGTTGGCCCTGTCGAATGGCTCCAGCCCTACACCAAAGATACAATCCTGGAATTGGCAGAGCAGGGAGTCAAAAACTTAGTCGTAGTGCCAATTAGCTTTATTTCAGAGCATATTGAAACCCTCCAAGAAATCGATATGGAGTATCGGGAGCTGGCAGAAGAAGCTGGCATTGAGAATTTCCGGCGGGTGCCTGCCCTAAATACCCATGCTGGGTTTATTGACTCTTTGGGCAGCTTGGTACAGGAAGCATTGGTGAAGCCAAACTGTCGCTTCGATCAGGTGATTCGCCCCGATAAAAAGATGAAGATGTACCCGCAGGAACAGTGGGAATGGGGGTTAACTTCAGCGGCTGAACGTTGGAATGGTCGTCTGGCCATGATTGGCTTTATTGCTTTGATGGTCGAGCTGATTAGCGGTCAAGGCCCGCTCCACTTTGTCGGGTTGCTCTAAACCAATCCTGTGAGTCAACTACGGCTTGAGGCGATCTTAGGATCTCAGATTGCTTGAATTAGCAGTTGATAATTCATGGTTGAAGTTGCATTTTTGCCGCGAATTAAGCCACTCACTGGGGCAGCATTACTTGGCCAGGCAGTTGCAACAAGGGGAATATGGCGATCGCTGACCACTAGGCCTTGGGTTGGGTCGTAGCCTCGCCAGCCTGCGCCTGGTAAATAAACCTCTGCCCAAGCGTGCAGATGCCGATCTTGAGCGTCCAGATCACCTTCTTGGTAGCCGCTGACAAACCGGGCTGCTAACCCAACCGCTCGACAGGCGGCCATAAACAGCACGGCTAAGTCTCGGCAAGAGCCAGCTTTTTGCGTCCAAGTCATGCAGGGCGGTAGCGGAGAACCCGTTTCACGAATTTGGTACTGGCAGGCTTTGTAAATTTGCTGAGTTAGCTCACTCAGAAACATAATTGGATTCTCATCCACGGCTTGGGCGATTTCCTGAGCGAGTTGGTAAGCGACAGGGTCAATCCCGATCGCTTCTGCCAGATACGGTTGCAGCCCTGCCAGCACAGAAGTTGGGTAATCGATTGGGATTTTTGTTGCCCAAGCCTCCAGTAAAAAATTAAATGGATTCATGCAGTAGGTGCTCACCTGAGACTGGACATGATACGTCAGGTGTTGAGTTGGGGTTTCATACCACCAATGGCGGGCGATCGCGTTGCCTTCTGGGTCTAAAATTTCGGTGGTGCCCGCAGGCGGAGGTGTCACCTGCACCTGGAACTGTTCCAGCGATTGGTCGCCATCGCAGCGAGGACGCAGCCGCAGCAGGTGGGGCTGCAAGACTACAGGCTGACTGTAGGTATAGGTGGTCGTGTGACTAATTTGGTATCGCACAAATCGGCAAAAGAATAACAGCAGTAAAAAGTATCCAGCCTGCTCATAAGTAGGATTTATACCTAGAACATAAAGAGTTAAGGTAGGCAGTGCTGCTATGAAAGCCTGGATTGCAACATAGCCTAACTTATCCTTGAGTTGGCTGCTACGATCGAACCAGGAGTTAGAAAGATAATCATGAGTTTGGTAATTACAGATGACCTAGTACGAGCAAGCGGCTTATCAGAGCGAGAATTGCTTTTAGAAATTCTCCTAATGCTGTTTCGCCAAGACAAAATCAGCTTGGGAAAAGCTAGTGAGCTGATAGGAATGTATCGGTTACAGTTTCAAAAACTTCTGGCCGATCAAGGCATCTGCGTCCATTATGACGTAGAGGAATTTCAGGAAGATCTCAATACTTTTTAACACTGGATTGGTAGTGATCACTGTCAGCAACACCTCACCAATCTCAAACTTAGCCAAGGTTGGGCGCTTAGCTCTGCTCCAACAACTATACGGGGTGATTTTGATTCCGAGTGCAGTTAATGAGGAATTATTGGACAAGAGAGCCGGTGAAATTGTCATTACAGCAGTCCAATCAGCAATTTGGTTAGAAATTGACTCAGTACAAAATCAAGAATTGGTCAATCAATTGCGTAACCGTGTCAATCTGGGAGAGGCTGAAGCAATTGTCCTGGCTTTAGAAGTGCAAGCGAATCGGTTGCTAATTGATGAGCGTTTAGGCAAACAAGCTGCAACAAATTTAGGATTAAAAATGACTGGAGTATTGGGAATTCTTTAGTTAGCGAAACGCCAAAATTTAATCAAGGCGGCCGAACCAATAATGGATGATTTAATCACCCAAGCAAATTTCAGAATTAGTAACCAACTTTACGCAGATGTGCTGGAGGCAGCAGGTGAGTAAACCTTAAATCAACGATATCTAAGTGAGGATGTCTTGATCCGAGACTTTCTGGCAGCGCTTACCCCCTAGCACTAATCTGAAAGTTGACAATGGGCACAATTGTTCTTAACGATTATTAACACAGCAAAACCGCAGCACTCATTGATATTGAGACTGGAACTGAGACTGTGAAGTTTGAGTAACTAATGCTCCTAGGTCAAAAAAGGTTTCAAAAATGCTACCTCCTAACTGGTTGAGCTGGTTCTGGAATTGATCTAAGAACTCGTGCATTCCCCGCGCCACGATTTCATCCATCGTTAAATAGTCCAGTTCTGCCCGCAGTCGCCCTAATGAACGTTCGACCGGGATGCGCCAAGTGCCAATCGGGGTGCCGGTAATATGGTGCAGCGATCGCTCAGCCTCGCGCAAGCAAAACCGAATCGATCGCGGGAATTCTGTTTCCAAAATCAAAAACTCCGCCACGCCAGCCGGGGTAATGCGGTGTAGCCCCCGTTTCCGGTACATCTCGTAGGCACTGGCTGACTTGAGCAACGCCATCCAACCAATTTCATCAATCGTTGTGCCAACATCGTCGGGTGAAGGCAACAGCAAGAAATACTTGACGTCCAAAATTCGGGTTGTCTTGTCTGCCCGTTCGAGCAAGCGACCAATTTTACCAAAGTGCCACCCCTCGTTGTGGGTCATCGTTGCATACATCACCCCCACAAACAAATGGCTAGCTTGTTTTACTTCTTCCAAAAAATTAGCCAAACTGGGCAAAGACTGATTTTTAGAGGCATCTCTGACCAAACTATAGAAGCTATTGATCTGTTGCCACATTTCTGAAGAAATCACTTCTCGCACTGAAGCCGCATTATCTCTGGCGGCTTGTAAGCAAGACATAATTGAATTGGGATAGTTAGCGTCAAAGGTGAGGAACTGAATCACATTCTCAGCCGTAATTTCGCCGTAATCTGACTGAAAATGAGGCAAGTCGCCCGTGGTCAAAACGAGCGGCTCCCACTGCTGACCCACCCCAACCGGCATATCCAGCAGCAAATTTAAGTTGACATCTAAAAACCGAGCAATATTCTCTGCCCGCTCAATGTAACGGTTTAGCCAATAGATTGAATCTGCAACACGACTCAGCATTTTAAGCACTCTAAAACGAAAATTTTGGTTAATCTACTTGAGCAAATTGGCCGGATGATGAACTTTGAACGATCATCAGGTTTAATGATTACGCGAATTTTGGTTGAAAATCTGTCATCCACGCACGTTGTCTGATGATTGACCTAGCGGTTTAGCAAGATTTGTGTTCAACTGCAACTGGATAACTGGTAATCATCAGTTCCTGACCTTTAGCGGCATTGGTTTGTCGATAATTGTTCATACCATACTGCAACTGCCAGGGGTAGAGATGAGCAAATCCAAAATTTTCGCGAATTGAGGTCGAGTCGTCGTAGGTAATCAGCCACGGGTGCGGACAAGCTTGAAGGGCGATCGCAAACTTTTGGTGATCAAAGGCAGCGTGTAAATCTCCTTTTTTGCCGTACAGCTTTGAGGCAGTGGCGGTTAAATATGGCGGATCAAGAAAAATGAACACGTCACTCCCTGGTTGCTCTAGCAAAACAGAGTAATTCAGGTTTGTAATTTGCACATCTGCTAAAAGAGGCTCGATCGCCTGCAATCTTTGAATGGAAGAGTCAGTAAACCTGGCTTCAAAGGCGGCTTGAGAAAAGCCGCCGCAGTCAGCCGTCCCAGAAAAGGTGATTCGATTCAGGACAAAGAAGCGGACGGCTCGGTCAAAGGCAGACAGGGAGTTTAGATTGACTGTGGTTAAGGCTTGAAAAACGGCTCTGCCCTGCTCTGGTGCTACCTTAAATTGCTGCACTGCCTTGACCAGATCTGGCAAGCAAGCTTGAGCCTGCTGCCAAAAGCAAAACACATCGTAGTTGAGGTCGTTGATCCAAACCCGCAAACCTGGCTGCTTTTGCTTCAGGTAAATAAACACAGAGCCGCCGCCGACAAACGGTTCTCGATACTCTTGAAAATCCGTAGGAGTGTACAGAGAAATTTGAGGAATTGCTTTAGATTTACCGCCAGGATATCGCAATGGGCTTTTAACTACCTTCATGCAGAATTGTACTTTTTTTGCAGCGCATGGCAAATGCGAGGGGGGCGGAAGATCACGCATAAATGTACATAAAAATGATTCGTGCAAGAGGTCTAATCTGATTAAGGAATCGGAATCGTATGCAGCAGGCGATGCACGATCGCCTTCGCATTACGTCCACCGCTAGGAATCAAACGATGGCAGAGGACGTGGGGAGCCAGAAACTTGACATCATCAGGAATGGCGTAGTCTCTGGCTTCTAGAAAGGCCAGCGCTTGAGTGGCTCGCTGGAGGGCAACGGTGCCTCTGGGGCTAACCCCTAGCGTTACTTCTTCGTCTTCGCGGGTAGCCCGGACTAACGCCAAAATGTACTGCTGTAGCACCGGCTCGACTTTGACCTGAGCACAGCGACGCCGCAACTCTTCGACTTCTAGGAGCGTAATGCAGGGCTGGAGGGTTTGCAGCGTTCCGCCAAACTGAAGGCGTTGCAGCATTTGCAGTTCTTCTTCTTCATTCGGGTAGCCCAAGCTGAGGGAAATGCCAAACCGATCCAATTGGGCTTCTGGGAGCGGAAATGTTCCCTGATACTCAACCGGGTTCTGCGTCGCAATCACAAAAAAAGGATTAGGAACCAGATGAGTCGTGCCGTCGATCGTCACCTGTCCTTCTTCCATCACTTCTAGCAGGGCTGACTGGGTGCGAGGGGTGGCGCGGTTAATTTCATCGGTCAGCAAAACATTGGCAAAGATTGGCCCTGGCAGAAATTGAAATTTGGCTTCCTGGGGGTTCCAAATATTGGTGCCCGTCACATCTGTGGGCAATAAATCAGGCGTACATTGAATCCGTTGAAATTGACCGTCAATCGAACGAGCTAAAGACTTAGCCAAGAGGGTTTTACCCACCCCCGGTACATCTTCTAACAGGGCATGACCGCCAGACAGCAGAGACACCAGCACCAAGCGAATCGCTGCATGTTTACCCACGATCGCATAATTTAAATTCTCAATCAGTCGGTCGATCGGTGGTTTCATGGTGATGCAGTCTCTCCTGAAGACAGGCACAGGGAAAGTTAGTGTACAGTTGATGCTCCAGTTTAGCCTTTCAGCAAGTCTAGCAATCAATTGGAATTCTCAGAAAAATGCTGGGTAGACGCACCCGCTTTCGGCTCAACTGAACGGATCAGTCTGACAGTCTGGACGGCTAACCCTTGAGTCAGGTTTTTCTCTGGCTAGGGATGGGAGGTGGCAACTTTCGAAGTGAAGACAGCGTGCTGAATGACACCAGCACGGCGGGGGTGTTTGAGTCAGTGGCCGTGCGGGTAATTGAGCCCGTGAACCTAATTGCCGAATGGTCTGGACAAGACTTGTCAATGGGCTTATCGATTATTCCCTTTCGGCGTCTGCCTTTGGTGATTACGCCAGCCGTGAGTGACATTACCGGCAACGCTGGCGATGGAGTCAGGTTTGTGCTGGGAATTGGCTACGGTTTTTCTTACTGAGGACGGTGGTAATGAATCTAGGACTGGATTGGCGGTTGGGAGCGGTTCCGGTTTTGGTGGCGATCGCCGGTTAGCTCAAGATTTCCTGCCCAGTCCAACCGAACCAACGAGTCAGCCCTGGCTGATTCGGAAACAGGTGCCAGAGACAACGCGGACGAAGCTGCAGCAAATTGCCCGCACCTTTTGGACGAAAACTAGCGATCCCAGAAAGCTGGGCACCACCAGCTATTTGGCTTCATCTCAACAGCTCTATCCCTGGCTGGTTGCTCCGCTGGTCGCAGACCTGCAAGCAAACCGAATTGATACCCTGGTCTTTTGCATGGACAATGGGCTGCGATCGCTGCCCCTAGCAGCCCTCAACGATGGCCAGGACTTTTTGGTCGAAAAATACAATCTGGCCTTGATTCTGAGCTTTAGCCTCAGCGTCTTTGGGACTAATGACCGGGTTTTATCAGCAGTTGGAATCAAGCGCGACGAGATCGGCGGCCCTCCGCCAAACTCAACTAGTCATGCTGAAGGGTGAGATTCGGGTTGAGCAAGGGCAGTTGCGGCTGTCTGAGCAGATGCGAGTGCCCTTGCCAGCGGCTCTTGCTAATATTAAACAACTCGATTTCCGCCATCCCTATTTTTGGTCAGCTTTTCAAATTGTCGGGAACTGGAACTAAATTTAGCGGACTACCACCAGCTTTCAGAAATCATTAGGCTTCTTAAATATGGTTAGGACTTGCGTAGTTAATTTAAGAAGAAAATGAGAAGCAGCTAAATAAGCTCGAATCGCCTCTCGCACAAATATCATGATCGCCCGCTCTACAACATGAAACTCAATCTTGCGTGGGCGATCTAAGCCAATTCACCAAATCGGTTAACTCAGAAAAGTCAAGCAGCGCATCGCCTAACGCTTCCAACTGCGATAGAGATAGCGCCTCAACTTGAGTGTTCAATTCTGCTGGCAATGTTCCAAATCGACGGGTGAGCAGACGTAGGATCAGCGTTCGGCTTTACCGTCCCAGAGGGAATCGACCTTCTTCTTGCCTGCCTTCCTGCTTGCCTCTTTGTTCACCTACCGGAGCAAGATTTCTTGATACCAGGGCGACTCCCTTAGTACTGCCATATCCCACCTCATGATTTGCCTTACTACTCTATAGTGCAATTAGAGGCATTTATTTGAGAGCTTATGACCGTTCAACCATCGGCGATTCCTGTGGAAGGTCTTGCTAATGTCTCTGATCCAGCCATCTTTTCCCAGATTTGGCAATGGCAGGGGCTAGGGATTCGCTATCAGCAAGCGGGTACGCAAGGGGCAGCAGTGCTGCTAGTTCACGGCTTTGGCGCTTCCAGCGATCACTGGCGGAAAAATATTGCCGTTTTGGGTCAGACCAACCGCGTCTATGCGATCGACCTGCTTGGGTTTGGCCAATCTGCTAAACCTCGCCCCGTTCCTGAGCTTGCTTATACTTTTGAGACTTGGGCCGCCCAAGTGCTGGCATTTTGCCGGCAGGTGATTGGAGAACCTACTTTTTTAGTTGGAAATTCAATTGGTTGCATTGTTGCTCTTCAGTCCGCCGTCACAGAACCGGCTTGGGTGCGCGGGATTGGGATCTTAAACTGCTCCCTGCGGCTGCTGCACGATCGCAAGCGGGCGACTTTACCCTGGTATCGGAATGTTGGCTCCAGCTTGCTGCAAAAAGCGTTGGCGTATCCGGCGATCGGCAATTATTTCTTCACTCGTCTGGCTAAACCAGAGGTGATTCGCAAGATTTTACTGCAAGCCTACGGGCATAAAGAGGCAGTTACCGATGAGTTGATCGAACTTTTGCTTAAACCGGCTCAAGACAAGGGGGCAGTCGATGTCTTCCTAGCTTTTATTCGCTATTCTCAAGGCCCGCTGGCTGAGGATTTGCTGCCCCAGATCAATTGCCCAATCGTTATGCTGTGGGGAACTGATGATCCCTGGGAGGCGATCGCCCTCGGTCAAGAATTAGCCACCTGTGGACAAGTTGAGGAATTTATTCCGCTCAAAGGGGTAGGTCATTGTCCTCAAGATGAAGCACCAGAGTTGGTCAATCCAATCTTGCAGACCTGGCTATCTCGTCACAGTCCCAATTAATCGTTAAGGCACTGCTTGTTGGAGTGCAAAGCACTTAAAAACATGGCTATCTCTATAGCCTTAAAAGTTAGGCTCATGCCTTGAAGACCTTTGCAAAATTTTCAAAACCTGAGCCTAAGCGACGGGCGCTATTTGTTTCTATCAGAAGGCGCAGTTGCTGATCTCAAAATCACCAACCCTACTGAGCATACTTACTCAACACCTTTCTTAATCCGGCGGCGGCGGCGGGGGCAGGCGGCGGGTTGTCAAAGATTTGCTGGGCGGTAATATTGGGCTTCTGGTAAAAATCAGCGTTGCGATTGTTCTCGATGCCTAACTTAGTTCCTTGTAATGAAACCCCAGCAAATAGCCCTTCGCGATTGCGAACGTAAGTATAAACATCAGGGATTGTCGAGCTGTTCGTGACAGGAGTAGCCCCGGATGGCCCGGCTGTGGCTGAGACATTACCACCGATGCTAAAATCTCGCGCTAGCGCCCGATCGACGGCGTTTCTAGTATTGAAAACAATGATCACATCACTCGACTGGGCCCCAAACTGGAAGCCGACACTGCCGCCAGTTAAGGCGACAAAAGCAGGGTCGCTCCAACCCGTTTTGGGATTGCGAACAGCCAAAACGCCTGATCCGCGAGTTCCACCTAAAATAAAGCCAGCCTTAACCACTCTAGGAATAATTGCAATTCCTAAAGCGTTCTGTAGGACTGAACGTGGAATTCCAGACACTTCATTTGAGAAAATTTGGGTTGCCGCCTGCACTGTTTCCGTTGCTCTTGCCTGACTGGCAAAGGTCGGTTGAACGGTAGAAACCAGCATGGTAGCAACAACAGGCACAACGACAAATGGGCGTAAATTCATTACTCTTCTCCTAAGTCTGCTGATAAATAATATTGACTTACGTTTTAGGAGGTCTACATTTCCCCTATTCAGATTAGAGCATGAATAGACCTTTTACCTGAATCGGGTTTTGGGATGATTTTGTCATGTTTTAGCGTACTCACTTTGGCATTTAGAGCAAAGAGTTAATGCTACTTTCGAGAGAGCATGGCCTGCTGATTGAATTGAGCAATCAGATTGTGTTGCTTTAGTCCTGGCGATCGCAGTTTTTGCCCTACAGTCACAAATTGGCAATTTTGATCTTGGCTTGCTGAGGCTGGAATCCATAAAAAAATCCTCGATCTTGGCTGAGAACTCAAGATTACTGGGTGAGCAAGGTGCTAGAGAGCCAAGTCACGATTAAGCCAGGTTGTGGATGGTCACAGTAAAATTATCAAGTAGCCTTGCAGAGGGGACTCAAAAAAAAGTCAAGTCAGTTGCAGGCAAAGAGCAATAACTTCCTGTTACCCGGCGGGATGATGGATTTCCCAACTGGGGGAGTAGGATTTAGCGACAGGAGTAAGGTTTTGATCATTGGTCAGCTACTGGGTGGACGCTACCAAATCACCAGTGTTTTGGGGTCAGGCAGTTTTGGGCAGACGTATTTGGCGATCGACAGTCATCGCCCGATCAAAACGGAATGCGTGGTCAAGCATCTTAAGCCGGCCACCACGGATGTCAGCTTTTTACCGACTGCCAGAGAATTATTTAAGCGCGAAGCCCAAACCCTGGAGCGACTGGGGCACCATGACCAAATTCCGCGCTTGTTGGCTTACTTTGAGCAGCAGCAAGAGTTTTATCTAGTTCAAGACTTCATTGCTGGGCAGGTACTGCGGCTAGAGCTGCCCCTCGGCTGCGGTTGGACAGAAATGGCTGTGGTTCAGATGCTGCAAGATATTTTAGGCGTCTTAGAATTTGTCCACGCCTGCGGGGTGATCCACCGAGATATTAAGCCAGATAATCTGATCCGGCGGCAGTCTGATCAGCAGTTGGTGCTGATCGACTTTGGCGCCGTCAAAGAAATGCGGATGTCTTTGAGCAGCGGCACCCTGATTTCAGATCAGGGCGGTGGCACGATCGCCATTGGCACGCCCGGCTATATGCCCCCTGAGCAAGCGCAAGGCCGCCCCCGCGCCAGCAGCGACATTTATGCAGTTGGCATGATTGCGATCCAAGCTTTAACCGGGCTGCCGCCGGCTCAGCTCCAGCAAGACAACCAAGGCGCTTGGCTATGGCAAGATCGAGTTCAAGTCAGCGAAGGCTTGAGGCTAATTCTCAATCGGATGGTGCGCCCGCAGTGGCAAGAGCGCTATCAGTCCACCCCCGACGTTTTGCAAGCGGTTCAGCAGTTAGACCAAGCACCAAGCTGGTTCCAACGCATGGGGCGCTTTTTACGAACTCCGGTCGGAGAAACGAAACCAAAACCAAGCAGCGGTACAAGTTCCAGCGGTATCAAATCGGCGACACCCGTTCCACTCCCACCGCCAACAATTCCAGAGACAACGCCTGTCCCAGTGGCTGTGGCTAGCTCCGCTGACCCGAAGAGTTTGCGCGTGTTTATTAGCTATCGTCATCAGGAACCTGAAACAGCCCTGGCGGAACAGTTCTTCCAGCGCTTACAAGCGGCAGGGCATCAACCCTTTATGGCCGCAGAAAGCATTCAGCTTGGCGAAGGCTGGGGGCAGCGGATCGATGCTGAACTGCACGCCTGTGACTTTTTTCTGCTGTTAATTTCGGCACAGTCGGCTAGCAGTGAGATGGTGCTCGAAGAAGTTCGCACCGTCAAGCAACTGCACGACAGCCGCAGCGATCGCCGCCCTGTAATTTTGCCGATTCGGGTTAACTTTCCGCTGGAAGCGCCGCTCAACTACGAACTGCGGGGCTATTTGCATCGATTGCAGCAGCGATTTTGGCGATCGCCAGCCGACACCGCTGAATTAGTCCAGGAAGTGACCGATTTGCTGGCTAATCCAGCCGCCGAGATTGAGCGATCTTCTGCCCTGGAACCGTCAAGCATTCCTTCAACCGGCGGTTCACAGCCGACAGTGCCACCCCCAGCCATTGCCGCCGATAGCCCACCCCTGCCCGTTGCGGAGCCAGAACTGCCAGAAGGGCAGGTAGACTTGGCTTCAGCCTTTTACATTAACCGACCGCCGATTGAAAACCGCTGCACCGAAACAATCACCCAACCTGGCGCTTTGATTCGGATCAAAGCCCCCCGCCAAATGGGTAAAACCTCGCTGATGGCGCGCATTCTCTACCAGGCAACCCGAGCGGGCTATAAGACAGTGCCGCTCAGTCTGCAATTAGCTGATGCCAAGGTGTTTACCGATCTAGAGAAGTTTTTGCGCTGGCTGTGTGCCAGCGTTGGGCGGCGGCTGGGCTTGGCCAATCAACTGAACGACTATTGGGACGATATTTTTGGCAGCAAGTACAATTGCACCGCCTACTTTGAAGAGTATTTGCTGCCTGGGATTGATCAGCCTTTGGCGCTGGGCTTAGACGAAGTCGATCGGGTGTTTGAGTATCCCGAATTAGCCAGCGACTTTTTTGGCCTGCTGCGGGCTTGGCATGAAGAAGCCAAAAACCGCGACATTTGGAAAAATCTCCGCTTGGTCGTCGTTCACGCGACCGAGGTTTATATTCCCCTCAACACCAACCAATCTCCCTTTAATGTTGGTTTGCCGATCGAACTGCCAGAGTTTAAGCCCAATCAAGTGGATGAGTTAACTCGTCGCCACGGTTTGAACTGGCAACCGCGGCAAGTTGAGGCATTGATGGATGTGATTGGCGGGCATCCGTTTTTGGTGCGTCTGTCGCTCTATAACATTGCTAGAGGCGATGTCAGCTTAGAAGAACTGCTGCGATCGGCGGCGACTGAAGAAGGCTGCTTCCGAGATCACTTGCGCTGGCAATCCTGGTATCTGCAACAGAACCCCGAACTAGCCACCGCTTTCCAGCAGGTGCTCAACGCTAACACGCCAGTTCGGCTCGACAACACTGCCCTGTTCAAACTGCGTAGCCTCGGACTGGTTAACCTAGAAGGAAATGAAGCCGTTCTGCGCTGTAATCTCTATCGCCAGTATTTTAGTCGGGAGTGAAAAGGATTTTGGGTTGCGTAAGCGAGATCAAACATCGTAGGTGCGTCCGCGCCAAGTTGTGGGGCGGCGGCTGGCCGAGAGCCAAATCCGCAGCGTCGCTAGCGGGTCAGCTAAGGGAGAGAGCCAAAATAGCCAGCGTCCTTTAGAAGCACTAGGGGCATAGGAAGTGCGAATTCCCGACAATACTCCTAAACGGAGAAGCAGCAAAAACAGATTGAGTCCCCAGTCGATCGCTAGGGGCAACGACCAAGGGTGCAGCCATAGTCCGGCTAGAACCAGCGGCAGCGGCAATCCCTGCACGGTCAGTAAAAACCAGCAATCTGCCCAGGTTTGCCCTGGCTTGGTGGCATCTTTGAGGTCAAGCGATCGCCCCCACTCTTGCCAGGTTTCTGCCATCCCTTCATACATTCGCACCCGCAGCAGATTGGCTCCGTCTAAAAAGGCGACTCTGGCGCCTTGAGCAGCCGCTTGCCGAGCCAGGGTGACATCATCGCAGAATGATCCTTTAGCGCCGGTGTAACCGCCTAACTTGACGAGCAGCGATCGCCGAATTAGAAAGCACTGCCCATTCGCCAGCACCCGGTCTGGAGTTTGGACAACCTCGCCCCCGGCCCCAAAGCGGTAAATCAGCGTTACCAGCAGGGCTGGCTGGAGCCACCACTCCCCTGGATGCTTGAGAATAAACTGGGGCGATAAAGAAACCAAATCTAAATTGTCGGCGGCAGCAGCTTTGAGCAAGCTGGCGACTAAGCCTGGCTGGGGCTGGGTGTCGGCATCAATTCCTAAAATCCACTCACTCGCTTCCGCGCTCTCCAAAAACCCGGTTTGCAATGCCCAAGGGCGACCCACCCAATCCGCAGGCAGTGGGTGATCTGATAGAAGTCGATAGCGGGGGTCTTTTTGTTGGGCCGCTTTGACCAACTCCGGCGTCCCGTCCTGGGAGCAACTATCGACGACCAGAATTTCTCTGACGGCATAGCTCTGGCGACTCAGTCCTGCCAAGCAGGGGCCAATCCGCTGCGCTTCGTTCAAAGTGGGCACAACCACACTCACCTGCCCCAAATGACTGAGATCAGACGCTTTTGGGCTAAGCGGTAAACGACGATTCAAGCCACCCAGCAGGCGAGAGATTAAAATCATCGCCGCTGGCAGCTGGACGGCTAACAGCAGCAGCGCGATGCCGCTAATTCCGGGTTGGTTGACAAGGGCGATCGCCACTTCATTTAGAAACAACTTCTAAGGGCGGAGCTGTCAGCGCTTCAACTTGAATTGGATCAGTCAATTCATCCTGCAAGCTGATCGGAGCAGACCACCAGAGGGCCAAGGCAGGAATGACTCCCAGCACCACTCCAATCGCAGTTGGAATCCAATAGCGCTGATCGAGCGAAACCAGAGTAATCGCGGCTCCAAACCCAAAATTCACCAAATAAGTAATCAGCGGCACAATCAACTGCGATCGAGAGAGCAGGATCGGAGAGTGCCGCCACAGCAAGGCCGCCACTGCCATGAAGATTGCTCCCGTGCCTGTCCAGCCAGCCAAATTACGATAGGGCATTCCGAAGAAAGCGCCAATTTCCTGAAACTCCCAAAACGGGACGGGCGCTTGACTCATCGCCGGATCAAGCACAAAATCCCAGGAGGTGAGCAAAATTGCCCCCACCAAGACGCTAAGAGCGCTCAGCCAGCCGACACTCCAAGCCCGTCCAGCCGAGCGGGAAAATAGCCCGCAGTAGGCCAGCAAAAAAGCAGACAGCCCCATGTAAAACCAAGAGAGGGGAATTGTGAACGGCACCAGCCCGGCAATTTTATAGCCCAAGCCGTTCAGGTAGGCGTAGTGCCCAAACGGAAAGCCCGTACTGGTGCCCAGAAGCTCGCTGCCGGCAGAAATCAGCACGGCTGGCAGTAAAAAAGTTAGCAGCTTCGCAGTTCCCAGCGTCCGATAAGCATGGAGTGCCACCGCCGCTGCCCCCAAAATAATGTAAACCACGCCTCCCCCCGCCATGCTCCACTGAAATAGCCGCTGCCCAAAGCTGGGTAGGCTGAGCACGAAGTCAGGATGGGGCAAGACTAGCAGAAGTCCAGCTAGCCCGAAGATCATGGCAGCGACGTGAGTGATCAGGCAAACACGCTCAGCAATTAAGATTGGCTTCATACTGAAGTTCACAGCGGGGTGGGGGACGTTCTCTAGTTTACAAATGTTTAGAAAAAACGCATGGTAAACGTCAAATTTTTATTGGTCGCAGGTTTTTAGCCCTGCGATCGCAACTGGTTTAAGGTCAATCAGTTCACAGGCAATCTTAAGGCAGTTTCCGCTGGAAAGCTACGAGCTTTAGTTTCTATGTTGATCCCTCTTTGGGCAGATTAAGGGTCTGGTCAGATGCCAGCGATCGCAGTTAACAGGAAGCGGAATGGCAAATGTGGGATGATTCTATCCAGCTTTGCCCCCACTGGTTCAGTCCGTTTGTCGGGGGTTATACCAATTCAAATTGGTTCTGGATTGAATATTTTTTTTGCATGTAATCCTGAAAGCGATATTAAAGCCAAGATGTTGGGTAGGAAAAGCAGTCATGAACTTAGTTGTCGGTGGTGTTGCTCTGATTGTTGCCTTGGTCATCTTGATCTGGCTGGGGCTGGAACTCAAGTATGCTCGTCGTCCCGGTTTTCCGCTTGAAGTGATTCGAGGCAACTGGGATCTAGACCGAACCCAGCCTGAGCATTATGTTTTGACCGGCGAAATGGGTCTGAGCAATCCTCGCCTAGACTTGGAAGTGATGGTGCCAGAGCTAACCGCAGCGGTGACGCTGCTCTCAAAGCAGAGTGTGGCGGCGATCGCTCACCGGGTAACGATAACTCCAGCCCATCCCGATGCGGCTGCCCGCGCCGATTGCTACTGGTTCGCCTACATTGTCAAAACCTGCCAGCAAACCCAAGTCAAGCTGCAAATTGATCTGACCGGCCCAGACTTGGCGGCGCTGCAAGCGGCCTGGGTGCGAGTCAACTACGTTGTTTACGGGCCAAAGGGTCGAACTCATCGCACCCACCATGAGGTAGTTCCCTTTGTGTTTCCGCAGCCTCAGCCCCAGGAAGCCTTGGCTTGGCGATCGGTCGAACAGGGAGCAGTCCTGCCGATTCGCACCCACTTGCTCAATCCGCTCGATCAACCCGTCGAGATTGTCAAACGCTATGTGGTGCCCTATGCCCGGCCTGGCGATGTGGTAACGATTGGTGAAACCCCGATCGCAATTATGCAGGGGCGCTGGCGACATCCGAGCGAAATTCAACCCGGTTGGGTGGCCACTCGCGTTTGCCAGTTTTTCTTGCCCACGTCCAGCTTGGCCACGGCCTGCGGGATGCAAACCCTGGTTGATATTGTGGGCCCGACTCGCGTTCTGCTGGCGTTTTTAGGCGGAGCGATTGCCAAAGTCTTCGGTCACGCCGGCGGTTTTTATCAACTGGCGGGAGAAGAAGCCCGTCTGATTGATGATGTGACTGGCACCCTGCCCCCCTACGACCAGTTTGTGGTTTTGGGCCCAGTCAACCCGCAGCAGGTGGTCGATCAAATTCGCCAAGAAACTGGTTTAGCAGCGGCGATCGTCGATGTAAATGACTTAAAAGCAGTCAAAGTGCTAGCCGCCACTTCTGAGGATTTGATTCCCTTCCTGATCACGGCTTTGCGGGCCAACCCGGCGGGTAATGCGGATGAGCAAACCCCCGTTGTGCTAATTCGGCCAAAGGCTTGAACTCAGTTCAAGTGTCTAATGCCTGATCCAAATTTCGAGCGGTTCTAAACCAAAAATTTTGCTGAAAACCTCGCCTCGTGGAGCTTTCAATCAAATGATAACTATACGTAATTTTGACACCGATAGAACTCAGACGGCTGAATGTCGCGAGTCTGGTGGTTTTTCGATAAAATGAAGTTGCTTCAGCTAGAGCGATCGCCAATGACTCCAATTGTTTCCGAAAAGTCAGACCTTGTAGTCCGGCCAATTCAGTTCCGCGACCTGGATATCGTTGAGCGATTGCTGACAGAGTCCTTGGCAGCAGAGGGCGGCGATCGGGCAGTTGATATCAGCCGCCCCCTAGAGCAAATGCGGCAGTGGTATTTGCCCCTAAAACTGCTCAGCTTGGTTCCTAATCAGTTACAGTCCTTGACGCGGATTTATGTGGCTGAGCAAGACAATCAGGTGCTGGGACTGATCCAAGTGGCTCCGTTTAACTGCACCCGCAGCACTTGGCGGATTGAATATGTAACCCCAGCGATCGGGACTCAGCTTCTGCGCCACTGCTTTGAATCGATCTGGGAAGCCCGCACCTGGTTGTTAGAGGTAAATGTTAACCATGCGGAAGCCCTCAGCCTCTACCGACAGAACGGCTTTCAGCCTTTGGCCCAAATGACCTACTGGGCGATCGCTCCCGAACAACTGGCCAACCTGGCCCAGCGAGAGCCTGACCTGCCGAATTTACTGCCAGTCAGCAACGCCGATGCGGGTTTAATTTATCAGCTTGATACGGCTGCCATGCCTCCCTTAGTGCGGCAGGTGTTCGATCGGCATATTCACGACTTTAAGACCGGGTTGTTACCCAAGGTTGTGCTGGGTCTGCGGCAGTGGCTTGGCCGGACAGATCTGGTCAGCGGCTATGTGTTTGAGCCGCAGCGCAAGGCGGCGATCGCCTACTACAAAATCCGACTCTGCCGAGATGGTTCTCATTCCCATCTCGCCGATTTAACGGTTCACCCCGCCTATACCTGGCTTTACCCAGAAGTATTGAACCAAATTGCCCGTTTGACGCAAGCCTTTCCAGCCGCTGCCCTCCACGTTACCTCTGCTGACTATCAGCCAGAGCGAGAAGCCTGCCTAGAGCAAAGTGGAGCGGAGCGAATTGAGCATACTTTGATGATGTCGCGATCGGTTTGGCACAAGGTGCGCGAGTCTCGCAACCTCTCTTTAGAAGGCTTGCAGCTTTCAGAAGTCCTGCAAGGATTTCAGCCGAATCGTAAGCCCGTGCCAGGGCGAATGACGCTGCTCCGCCAGGATGTCGATTTACCGCCCCCCGATCATGACCCGACTCCCGGTTGAGCCATTGCCCGCTTATTGGGTAGATGCCTTTACCCAGCAGCCGTTCACTGGCAACCCTGCTGTCGTGATTCCCGAAGCTGAACGCTTGAGTGCAACTCAAATGCAGCAGATTGCGAGGGAAGTCAACTGCTCGGAAACGGCTTTTATTAGTCCACCGACTGACCCTCAAGCTGATCTTGAATTGCGCTGGTTTACTCCCGCTCGGGAGGTGGATCTGTGCGGTCATGCCACCGTTGCTGCCCTGCATACGTTGGTTGATCTCAACTCTCAGTATCTTCAGCCGCAAACAATGCTGCAAACTCGCAGTGGCTTGCTAGCGGTTGAAATTGAAACCAAAGAGGAGAATAAAGGCGCTCTGATTTGGTTGACGGTTCCTGCCTGTCAGTTTCAGCCCATTCAGGCAGCTACTCTGAGCGCCGCCTTGGGAGTAGAGTTGACCAGTCGCGATCTCCCCTCCGTGGTGGACTCTCTGAACCAAGATGTTCTATTTCCGATCGCCAGCTTGGCTGAACTGCATGCCCTCAAACCCGATTTTCCTACGCTGGGGGCGATCGCCCAACAGCAGGGTTGGCGCGGTATTTGTGCTTATTGCTTGGAAACGATCGAGTCATCCAGCAGCGCTCACTTACGCTTTTTCGCCCCCCACTATGGAATTGCTGAAGACCCGGTGACTGGCTCCGTCAGCGTGCCCTTAGCCAGCTATCTCCAGCAAACTGGCAATCTCCATCAGCCCCGACTAATCCTAGAGCAAGGCGACTGCCTAGGCCGGAGCGGACGGGTACAGGTTGATTTGAGCGGCGATCGCCCCCGGTTTGGCGGGCAGGCGGTGACGGTGATGCGAGGAGAACTCTACCTGTGATTTCAGTCCTGGGCTTAGATTTGGGTAAAAAAAGGATTGGTGTGGCTGGCTGCGATGGGACGGGTTTGATTGCGACGGGGTTGACTACCATTCATCGGCGCAGCTTTCAGCAAGACATGCTGGAACTAGAGCAAATTGCGCAAGCGCGGCAGGTGCAGTTGCTGGTGGCCGGATTACCCTACTCAATGGATGGTACGCTAGGATTTCAGGCTCAACAGGTGCAACGATTGGGACGGCGAATTGCGATCGCGCTTAGCTTACCGCTAGAGTATGTGGATGAGCGGCTCACCTCTGTCCAGGCAGAGGAACTGCTGCGAGCAGAAAAGCGCCACCTGATCCGCGACAAGCACTTGATTGACCGCAAAGCCGCAGCGCTAATTTTGCAGCAATGGTTAGATCAGCGCCGGAGTCAGCCGACACCAATTTTATCTTCTCTAAAGTAAGGGACTATGACCAAGTACACATCAGCGTGGGGCCCAGCCGACACCGAAGCAGACGGCCCAACCGTCATCTTGACCGACGAAAGCGGGCGATCGATTACCTGCTACGTCGAGTTAACCCTTGAAATTGAAGATCAAGAATACGCCTTGCTCCATCCAGTCGATTATCCAGTTGAAATTTTCTCTTGGGTTGAAGATCAAGAAAGCGGCGAAGAAACCCTAGTTGGGATTGATGAATCTGAGCTAGCCCAGATTTTTGACACGGCCAAAGCTGTGCTAGCCGAACAAAACCTCACGCTCAAAAACACGGCCCTTTCTTTAACCGTGGACGGGGATTTGCCTGAAATTGACGAAGATGAGGTGATTACCCTCGAAATGGAAAATGGGGCAGGCGCAGAAGAAGAGGAGTATCAGCCCTTGGCGACTGGCTTTTTTCACAAAGAGCAAGAATACGCCATTTACACCCCGCTCAACCCAATGCTGCTGGTTTCTCGCGTCAAACCCGGTCAAGCGCCAGAACTGCTCTCGCCCGAAGAATTTCAAGCTCTGCAACCGCTCCTAGAACAGCACCTGGCTGACCAGTTGTTTGAAGATTTGGAGTAAGGCTTGATGTTGAGTCAGCAGGCAGCTCTGTGAAGTTTCTACTGCCTAGGTCTTTTTCGCTTAAACTTGCGGCTCCTCTGCTCCTAGCTGGGCTGGGTATAGGCGGGTGCGGCTTGTGGTGGAGTTGGGCGATCGCTCCTGTCTCATCCGGGGCAGCGCCAAGCCAGCACTTAACGATCGCGGCTGGCACCTCTGCCGATGCCGTCGGTCAGCAACTGGAAGCCGCTGGTTTAATTCGCTCCCAGCTCGCTTGGAAAATCTGGGCCCGCTGGCTGGGCTGGCAAGACGCCCAGGCGGGCCCCCAATCTGGAACCTTTGCCCTTTCTAAGAAAGACTCACTGCCGGCGATCGCCGAGCAGATTTGGCAGGGCGATGTCTTGCAAACCCGATTCACAATTCCCGAAGGCTGGTCGATCAAACAAATGGGCGCCTATTTCCAACAGCGGGGCTGGTTCTCCGCGGCTGAGTTTGAGCAAGCCGCCCGTCAAATTGACCGCGATCGCTACCCGTGGCTGCCTGCTCAGCTCACCACCTTAGAGGGCTGGCTCTACCCGAATACCTACCAACTGCCGGCCGGAAAAGTCACGCCAACCGATGCAATTCACTTAATGCTAGATAGCTTTCAAAAACTGGCCTTGCCCTTGTACAAACAGCAGCCGACTCAACTCAGCCTGACAGATTGGGTAAAGCTCAGCAGCATTGTTGAAAAAGAAGCAGTCGTTCCCCAAGAGCGCCCCTTGATTGCTGGCGTCTTCTTGAATCGACTGCACCAAAAGATTCCTTTAGGGTCTGACCCGACCGTTGAGTATGGCTTAGGCTTTCACCAAACTCCTGATCAACCCCTGACATTTGCCCAGGTCAAAACGCCTTCGCCCTACAATACCTATCTCAATCCTGGCTTGCCGCCGACGCCGATCGCTAGTCCTGGCTCAGCCAGTTTATCGGCAGTTCTGCAACCGGCCGAAACCAATTACTTGTTCTTCGTGGCGCGGTATGATGGAACTCACGTCTTTAGCCGCACCTTGGCGGAACATGAGGCTGCTCAAGAGCAAATTCATCGTCAACGGAAAGTCCAGTCCTCTTCTTCATAGTTTTATCTGCTGATCATGGCAGTTGCCTTTCCAGTTTCGTTATTACAGCCTAACCTTTCTTTAAAAGACACGATTCTTCAACTCACTCCAGACCTGATTAAAAGTCATGGTTTGAGGGGATTAGTGTTAGATGTTGATGATACGCTAGTGCCAACTTGGGATCGAGAAGTGCCGCCAGAAGTTTTGATCTGGCTGAATCAAACCAAGTCCATTGTTGACCTGTGGTTAGTCAGCAACAATGTCAGCCACGCCCGGATTCATCGGATTGCCACCGCGATGGACTTACCCTACTTACTGCGGGCAGGAAAACCCTCACGCCGCAAAATTCGGCAAGCGGTTGAGGCGATGAATCTGCCGATTGAGCAAATTGGCATGGTGGGCGATCGCATTTTTACCGACGTACTGGCCGGAAATCGCTTAGGCATGTTCACGATTTTGGTCAGACCGATGGGCGATCCAACCCGCTTCGATCAAAAGCTGATGCTGCGCTCGTTTGAAATTTGGCTATCAAAGCGCTTAGGCGCAACTCTGGCTCCAGATGCCTGAGGTCGTTTGCCGAGTCAACATAATATTTTGAAAGTCTGATGAATTGAGGCTTTCCCAAACCGCAAAGCCTTTCCCACTCAGACAAACCAGTTTAAGTTTGCAGGCAGGGGAGTTTTTTTTGGCGACAAAACTCGGTAAAGTGTAGAGGATATTAAAAGGTGTCATTAATACCATGAGTGTAGTTAGCCAGGTGCTTTTGCAAGCCGATGATGAACTCCGGTATCCCAGCGCTGGGGAACTGAAAAATCTCGCAGAATTTTTTCAAACGGGTGAGCAACGGACGCGGATTGCCGGAATCCTTGCCGAAGGCGAAAAACGAATTGTTGAAAAAGCCAGCAAGCAGCTTTGGCAAAAGCGCCCCGATTTCATTTCTCCGGGCGGCAATGCCTACGGCGATCGCCAGCGGGCCCTCTGCCTGCGCGACTATGGTTGGTACATGCGCTTAGTCACCTACGGCGTGCTGGCGGGTGACAAAGACCCCATCGAAAGCATTGGTCTAGTTGGGGCACGGGAAATGTACAGCTCCTTAGGCGTGCCTGTACCAGGCATGGTGGAAGCAATTCGCTGCCTGAAGGAAGCCTCTTTGGCGCTTCTAAGCGAAGAAGATGGTGAGGAAACAGGCCCTTACTTTGACTTTATTATCCAATCTATGTCCTAACCTGAGCTGTCATTTCCGATCGCTCAATCCCTGTGCTGCCAAGTACGGGGATTTTGGCTTTAAATCTCTGCTACAGCTAACTCTGAATAGTCGTCGTCCATTGAGGTGCGGAAGAAGAACATGCAGCCATTGGTGGTGTGGGAGGGTTCGTGCACGGAGTCTGGCAGAGAGCGAATGTAATCAAGCGCGCCATAGACTTCGCCATTCAGCCTCAAATCTCCCTCCAGCATCAAGATTTCTTCGGTTGCCGCGTGGCGATGGATCGGGTAGTTAACGCCTGGTTCAGCTTTTAATAGTCCAGAAATTTCGCGCCTGCTCAGATCGCGGTGAACAATCGCAATTTGCACACCCGGAGTCGGATGGGGATGCCACTTCAAGTTCTGCGATCGCAGCACCCGAAAAGCGGAAGCTAAGGGCGGTGCCTCGGTCGCCAGTTCTGGGGTTGGCAACTGCAAGCGGTCAAACAAACGCTCTTTTACGTTTGCAGCCAGAGGCAAAACGGGCAGACTATAGGGCATTGCCGTGCTGCCAGCTTCATAGCCGGCCAATTCACCTGCCAATTCTGGACAGTCTGCAATTTGTTGCTCAACCCAGGTTCGCTCTGTCTCGTCTAATAGGTCGAGAGCGTAAAGTGGAGCCAGTTCACAGAAACAATTGTTTTCAGCAGTCATGAGGGGCTTGAGCCTTGAATGTAATTAACTAAACCAGTCTCAGCAAACGGGCGGTTTCAGTCATTCGGGTCAACTTTTTAGCTCTTGCCGAATTTTAAATCCAACTGCGCCTTAGTAAAGTCCCCCAAAGGCATGAGAATCTAAATCTGGAGGTTGACAATGATGCTAATTCTAGTCAACTAGGCTTGCTCAATATAGCCAATGTCGTCGGTTGGGCTGCTGAGGCGGTGGGCTGCACGACAGAATTAATCATGCTCTCAGTTAAATCTACGCCGAATTTAACAGTTTGGTTCTCTGATATCGCAGATTTGCAAGTTCGATTTATTCTGGCTATACTGGTAAGGCGCATCGCGGGGTAGAGCAGTCTGGTAGCTCGTCGGGCTCATAACCCGAAGGTCCATGGTTCAAATCCATGCCCCGCCACCAATAGATTAGCCCCTGTAAATATACATATTTACAGGGGTTTTAACTTTTTAGAGTAAATATAATTTTGATTGCAAATGCCCAGTCAGCCGTGGATGGTGCAGCTTGGATTGATAAGCTTAAGCACGAATCCTCCACTGGCGTTCAGAGTTAACTATGTCGAATTGGCCTCAGCCTTTTTTAGTCGCAGTCGTGGGCTTACCCTTGGCGCTGCTCTTATTCGATCTGCCTGGGCATGGGCTGCGATCTGTATTGCTGTCGGGTCTATTGGCGATCGCGGGCTGGCGGTTGGCCCGCTGGGGTCGAGGAAAGCCGCGATCCTTCCTGGCTCTAAGTCCAGCCAGAGCTGACCGAGCCACAGTCCAGCAAACCTTGGCGGTGACGACTACTCTGCTCCGACAGTTGCAGGTAGAACTGCCGCAAGCGCATCCTGTAGCCTGGCACAACCAAGCGGCAGAAATTGCGACGGGGCTAAATCGCCAAGAAATTCACCTGACGGTGTTGGGCGGTAAGGGCGTCGGTAAATCATCCCTGGTGGAATACCTGCAAACCCATGCCCCGCTGGCGCGTCCCTGCTTGCTGGCTGAAACAGAATTGTTTAATCCGGGGGTTGTGGAAGATTTGCGGGCAGACCTGGTGCTGTTAGTCGTGGCTGGCGACCTGACGGAGCGGGAATATCAGGCTCTTACCCGGCTGCACAAGCATCACCAGCGCACCCTGCTGGTTTGGAATAAGCAGGATCAGTTTTTGCCGGTGGATCGCCCACTGGTGCTGCAACGTCTGTGCCAACGCCTGCAAGGAGTGCTGGCCCCAGAAGATGTGCTGGCGATCGCCGTTCAGCCGAGTCAGTTACGGGTGCGACAAGTCTTAGCAGATGGGTCGAGCCAAGAACGATTGGAGCAGCCCCCACCGGATGTTGCAGCCCTGCTTGAGCGGTTGCTAACTGTACTCACCCAAGAAGCCGCAGATTTGGTCTTGCAGCACTCTTTCCGGCAAGCCCAAAGCTTACAGGCAGAAGCTCAGCGCTTGCTCAATCAATCGCGGCGCGATCGCGCCTTGCCGATGATTGAGCGCTGGCAGTGGATTGCAGCCGGAGCCGCCTTTGCCAATCCGTTTCCGGTGCTAGATTTATTGGCGACGGCTGCCATTAGTACCCAAATGGTGCGCGAATTAGGAGCCATTTATCAGCAGCAGTTTTCCCTGGAGCAGGCCCAGGCGATCGCCCGCACGCTAGCTGGATTAATGCTCAAGTTTGGGCTGGTGGAATTTTCAACCCAAACCCTAAGTGGGTTACTCAAAGGCAACTCTCTCACCTACATTGCCGGTGGTCTGATCCAAGCTGCCAGTGCCGCTTATTTGACTCGCATGGCCGGGCTAAGTTTAGTCGAGCATTTCCAAAGCTATAGCCCATCGCCCGATCGGGCTGAACCCTTGCGTACAATCTTGCCCCGCTTGTTCAAAGCCAATCAACGCCCAGAAATGCTACAGGGCTTACTCCAGCAGGCTACTACTATAATTCCAATGCCTGAGCAAGAAACAGCTTTGCCGATCGAAAAATGAGTTTCGTGACCACCAGGAATGATGTAATATTGCCCAATTTTCCTTTGGCTATACTGAAAGCAGTCTTGCTGGAGAGTCCTGCGATGGTTCGTCCGCAATGATTTCTACATCTCTGGCAACCTCACGGTCTACTACAACGAACAGCAGCTCAAGCAGCGGGACTTCCGAGGCCCAGATATCTTTATCGTCCCGGGAACTGAAAAGAAAAATCGTCGCAGTTGGGCGATCTGGGAAGAAGGGGGCAAATACCCCAACGTGGTGATTGAGCTGCTCTCTAGTTCTACCGCAACCGTGGATCGAGGCAAAAAGAAAGACCTTTATCAAGATGTATGGCGGGTGCCAGAGTATTACTGGTTTCATCCAGAAACAATGGAATTTGCCGGGTTTCATCTCGTCAATGGTCAGTATGAAGCAAGTCCCCCAACCGACAGTGGATGGCTGTGGAGTGAGCAGTTAGGGCTATATCTGGGCATTCATGAGCGGCAGTTGCGCTGGTTGACTGAGGAAGGACAGCTTATCCCCCTGCCAGAGGAGCAAGAACGACAAGCTAAAGAGCAAGCAGAACATCGAACGGCACAGCTAGAAGCCTTTTTGCGATCGCAGGGCATCGACCCTGATCACCTACCAAAATAAAGGCGCAATCAGTACTCAGATCGAGCGCTCGCCCACTCCTCTCTAGCCTAGGGTGGTGGTGCTGAACGTGCCGATCAAACAAAAAAATCGGGTGAACATTGCTCACCCGATCAAAATACTCTAGAAGTGTTTAGAGCTGAAAAACTTAAGCTAGGACAGTCTTGCGAGTCACCTGAGACAGGTCGCCTTTGGCGTACTTGGCAGCATAGTCTTCTAAAGACCCCTGCTTGATCTTGCTGGCGTTACCGGCGGTGCCAAACTGCTGATAGCGATCGGCGCAGACCTTTTGCATGTACTTAATCGAAGGCTTTAGGAAGTAGCGGGGGTCAAACTCAGAGGGCTTAGAAGCCAGAGCTTCCCGGACGGCGGCGGTGATTGCGAGGCGGCAATCAGTGTCAATGTTGATTTTCCGCACCCCGCTCTTGATGCCTTTTTGAATTTCTTCGACGGGTACGCCATAGGTTTCCGGGATGCTGCCACCATACTGGTTAATCAACGCCAGCAAATCTTCGGGCACAGAAGAAGAACCGTGCATCACTAAGTGGGTATTCGGCAAGCGGCGGTGAATTTCTTCAATCCGGCTGATTGCCAAGATTTCGCCGGTTGGCTTACGGGTGAACTTGTAGGCACCGTGGCTGGTGCCGATCGCCACTGCCAGAGCATCAACTTGGGTTTGTTCAACAAAGTCAACTGCTTCGTCAGGGTCGGTCAGCAGCATTGAGTGGTCGAGTTCACCTTCAAACCCGTGACCGTCTTCGGCTTCGCCTTTGCCGGTTTCGAGAGAACCCAAGCAACCGAGTTCACCTTCGACGGAAGCGCCGATCGCATGGGCAACCTTTACCACTTCTTTGGTCGTATTGACGTTGTACTCATAGCTGGCGGGAGTTTTGGCATCTGCTTCTAGAGAGCCATCCATCATCACGCTGGTAAAGCCGTTTTTGATCGCCGAGTAGCAGGTAGAGGGGGCATTGCCATGATCTTGGTGCATGACAATCGGAATATGGGGGTAGGTTTCTACCGCCGCAATAATCAGATGACGAAGAAAGTTTTCGCCAGCATAGGAGCGAGCACCGCGAGAAGCTTGCAGGATTACCGGGCTATCGGTCTCCTCAGCAGCCCTCATAATTGATTGGATCTGCTCCATGTTGTTGACATTGTAAGCAGGAATGCCGTAACCATTTTCAGCCGCATGATCAAGCAACAGCCGCATTGGTACGAGCGCCATAGGTAATCCTCCTGGGTATTTGTAAAGACATTTAGCTGCAAAAGCTAAACATTGAGACTAAATTCTTAGCATAATCTTAAGATAGTCTACCACTCTGGCGATCGGCTGGAATGATCATTCCCCAAAATCGCTAAGTATAAATTACTAGCCAAATAATTTTGGATTTGATCCGGATTGACCCTGAAGGCTTACAGAATCTGATTTTTGTCTGTTTTGATGGGGATATTGTCTGGAAGAAATTCGCGAAAGACTGATTAGAATAGGCCCAGAGATTCGCAACACTGCTCAATCAACTCAAGTAAATCCTCAATCTCTTTCAGCCCGTTATTCATGGAGGTGCCAGATGTACGCTCAGGAGCTTGAAGCAACGGCTAAAGCCATGGTCGCTGGCGGCAAAGGGATTGCCGCCCTTGATGAAAGCTATAAGACCTGCAACCAACGGTTTGAGAAACTGGGGATTCCGACGACTGAAGCCATGCGGCGAGCTTACCGAGAAATGCTGCTGACCACGGCTGGCGTGGGTGAATTTTTGAGCGGAGCAATTTTATTTGACGAAACGATTCGCCAATCAACTAGAGATGGCCTTCCCTTTACCAAAGTCATGATCGATGCAGGCGTAATTCCGGGGATTAAAGTCGATACGGGTGCTAAGCCCTTAGCTGGCGGGCCGGGTGAAACGATTGCAGAAGGGCTAGACGGGCTGCGAGAGCGAATTGCTGAGTATTACAAAATGGGGGCCCGCTTTGCCAAGTGGCGAGCCGTGATTAATGTTAGCGATCGCCTGCCTTCTCGTTACGGAATCGAAACCAATGCCCACGCCTTGGCTCGCTACGCTGCCCTTTGCCAGGAGGGAGGACTGGTGCCGATTGTGGAACCAGAAGTGCTGATGGACGGCAATCATACCCTCGATCGCAGCTACGAGGTTCACCTAGAAGTGCTGAAGACGGTCTTTAACGAACTCTACCGGCAGGGCGTCAAGCTCAACCAGATGGTGCTTAAGCCGAGTATGGTGATTCCTGGCGTTGATTGTCCTCAGTCGGTGAGTGTCGAAGCAGTGGCTGATGCGACGGTGGCATGTTTGCTCAACTGTGTCCCCGCTTTGGTTCCCGGCTGTGCTTTTTTGTCTGGGGGACAGAGCGATGCCTTAGCGACAGTCCACCTCAACACGATGAATGCAATCTATCGCGGCAAGCTGCCTTGGCATTTGACTTTTTCTTACGGACGCGCCCTGCAAAAACCGGCTCTCGAAAAATGGTTGGGCAGCGATGAAAATGTATCAGCGGCCCAGAAGATTTTTTATCACCGAGCGAAATATAATGGAGCCGCCAGTTTGGGCGAGTACCGACCCGAAATGGAAATCGGGTTGGTTTGAGAGCGATCGGCAAATTTCTCGTAGCTACAGCTTATTTTGCCTGCTCTCTTTTAAAACAATAATGATTGCTGTTACCACTTCTTCTAGTTCAATCGGTTTGGCAATATGCTGTTGGAATCCGGCTTGAAGGGCTTGCTGCTGGTTGAAGTCTCCGGCATAGGCAGTGAGGGCGATCGCTGGAATCAGTCCCCCTTGGGCTGGTGGCAAAGCTCTAATCTGCCGGATTAGCATGTAACCATCAATGTCCGGCATCCCGATATCACAGAGCAGAACGTCGGGTGTAAATTCCTTTAGCGCCGCCAACGCTGCTTCCGCCGAAGCAGTAATCTTCACCCTAGCCCCAAACTGATCCAATATCATCGCAATCAAGTCTCGTGAGTCGGCATCATCATCGACGACTAAAACTTGAAGACCGCTCAAGTCGGGGTCAGAAGCGAGTGAGTCAAGCATTGGCTCGTTAGTCGATTGCATCGGCTTCAGGGGTAGTTGAACGGTAAAGGTTGCGCCTAAATCTTCTCCTAGGCTAGCTGCCCAGACTCTGCCACCATGTAATTCTACAATTTGGCGGACGAATCGCCAATCCTAACCCCAAGCCGCCAAACTTGCGGGTGCTTGTACTATCGGCTTGCCGAAAGTAGTCAAACACATCGGGTAAAAACTCGGACGCAATTCCCTTGCCGTTGTCGGCAACGGTGAGTTGAGCCTGGGTTTCAAGCATCTCTAGGCGGAGAGTAACCTGACCGCCGATCGGCGTAAATTTAACCGCATTCGATAGCAAATTCCAGACCACCTGCTGCAAGCGGGTGGAATCACCTAAGACAGAAAGCGGATTGGGATCAAGGTTGATTTCTAATCGAATTGATTTGGCTTCTGCTGCTAGACGGATCGTTTCAACCGCAGCTCGAATTGGCGAAGCGAGATTAATCGAACTGACGGTTAGGTTGAGTTTGCCTTGCAGAATCCGCGAGACATCCAGCAGATCATCAATTAAATTTGCTTGCAGTTTGGCATTGCGCTCAATCGTCTGAAGGGCTTGCTGGGTCTTTGCCTGATCAAACTGGCGCGTTTGCAGCAGCTTTGACCAGCCTAAAATCGGGTTGAGGGGCGATCGCAGCTCATGGGAGAGCACGGCCAAAAATTCATCTTTAATCCGGTTGACCTTTTCAGCTTCCGCTCTTGCCGCTTGCTCCCGCTGTAGCAATTGTTCCCGCTCAATTTCAATCCGTTTCTGTGCAGTAATATCAAGCGCGGTGCCGATGAAGCGGAGCGGAACTTGGCTGGGACTAAAAATGACTTTTCCTTTTGCTGCAATCCAGCGCTCAACGCCATCTTCAATTCCAATCGCCCGATATTCAATCTCAAAGTTGCCATTTGCAGGATCAAGCGCAGATTGTCCACTTTCATAGACCCGATCGCGATCGTTAGGATGAAGCGCAGCTAGATGCATGTCATAGGTCACGGCAGCTTGCGCAGAGAGTCCAAACATTGCTTTGCAGCCGGCGTCCCATTCCAACGCCTGGGTGCTAAGGTTCCAGTCCCAGGTGCCCAACTCTGCTGACGCTAAGGGCTTGTCACGAAATAAGGTTTACAACTCTGCGAGTTTAGAGAACTATTATTGAGGCATGGAGGATAACTCAAAACTGACAGAGAAACTCCGTTCAATATTGCCCTATCTTAATGAAAGGCAG